>NZ_LVLC01000001.1:0-300000 GCF_002092855.1 Campylobacter concisus | reverse complement strand
TTGGCTCTTGCAACACTAGGTGTTTTTTTAACTGCACTAGCTATCGCTCCAGTAGCAAAATATCTGCTTGATTTTACTTGGGCAGAGGCATTTTTGCTAGGTTCCATCATCTCTTCGACAGATGCAGCAGCAGTATTTGCCATACTAAGAGCCAAGAAAATTTCACTTAAAAATAGCATTGCGCCATTGCTTGAACTTGAATCTGGCTCAAACGATCCAATGGCAATATTTCTAACTATGACGATCATTCAAATGATCTCACTAAATACCACGCCGACAGTATCTGAGTGGGCTATTACACTAGTTAAGCAGTTTGGCATAGGTATCGCTATGGGCTATTTATTTGGCGTTGCTTTGCCAGCCATCTTTAATAGACTTCGCCTAAAAAGCTGGGGCCTTTATCCAGTTTTTTCTATCGCTTGGATATTGCTTTTATACACACTTTGCTTTAAGGTTGGTGGCAATGGCTATTTGGCTGTCTATATAGCTGGAATTTTTATAAATAAAAAAGAGTTTTCTCATAAGAAAAATTTAGTCGGTTTTCATGACGGTATCGCTTGGACGATGCAGATAGTTGTCTTTTTGACGCTTGGTCTTTTGGTAAATCCTTCCGAACTTCCAGCAACGGCACTAATGGCGCTTGTTTTGGCCTTATGGCTTATGTTTTTTGCAAGGCCACTTGGTGTTTTTGCATCGCTTGCTTTTTCAAAATTTAAGATAAATGAGCAAATTTTTATCTCTTGGGTTGGGCTAAGAGGCGTTGTGCCAGTTGTGCTAGCTACCTATGTTTATGTCGATGGCGTACGTGATGCGGATATGATTTTTAACATTATATTTTTTATGGTTTTGATTTCTATTTTGATACAAGGTATGTCACTTGGCTTTGCAGCTGATAAATTTAAGGTTAAAGAGAGTGAGCAAGAGGATACTAAACTGGTAGAAAACTCGCCGATCTTAAGCTACACACTTCACCAGCATACCATTCACTATGGCTCAAAACTAATTGGCAAAGATTTGGCTCAGCTTGAGCTTCCAACTGAGTTTTTAATAATCCTAATAAAGCGTAAAAACGAGTATCAAAAGCCGACTGGCTCAACAATCTTTGAAGAAAATGACTTGCTGCTGATACAATGTGAAAATCAAGTGCTTTACCAAGATACTATTAAGTATTTAACGTATTAATTTTTAAGTTTTGTCATCGTTTGATGCTGAATTTTGATTTTATAAATTTATAACACACGATAAATTTTAAAAAATAAAACTGCATGCAGTGCGAAGCACTAAAGCATGCACCTCTAACGTGTGAGGGGTTTGGGGGATTTAAAAAGGGGGATAAGGGGACGGCTTTGCTTCGCAAGCTCGCAACTGCAAGCAGACCGTAACTTGAGTCCCCTTGTCTCCCTTTTGATAAATTTACACCTCAAAGCAAATTTTAAAACTTTCATTCACTCACAAGAATTGACTACTGATTTTAGGCCTCGCAAAGCTTGCCACTAAAATCAGAGCCGAAATTGCTTGTTCATGAAATTTTAAAATTTGCCTGAGCTTCATATATGCAAAATTACCTACTAAAATTTAGCTTCGCTTATCGCTTAGCTCAAATTTTAAGGCCAAAACAAATCCGTTCAGTCTCATTTTATTTTGCTTTTTATAAAATCACTAAAACACTAGCAAAATGGGAGGCAAAATGCTTGATAGTATCATCCTTGCAGTCCTGGTATATTTTGCAACATTCTTATTTATGTTTTTTCTGCTCGCCTTTTTTGCCTTTTGGTATATAAGCGTGCCGCTACTTGTCATCTTTTTCGTTATAAAATTTATAAGGCAAGCAAAAGAGTGCGAGAGGATACATGGCAAGCTTGAGTAAAATTTAAATTTCTAGCCCAAATGAGCTAGAAATTTCTTTATTCTAAAGCTTGAGCCAGATCAGCTATCAGATCCTCAGCATTTTCAAGGCCTATGCTAACTCTTATCAGCTCTTTTGTGATGCCAGCTTTGATGAGCTCTTCACTGCTTAGCTGTTGGTGCGTAGTCGATGCTGGATGCGTGATGAGCGACTTTGTGTCGCCGATATTTACCACGATCTTAAAGAGTTTTACGCGCTCTAGCATCTTTTTTGCGCGCTCAAAGCTATCGGTTTCAAAGCAAAATAGCCCGCTAGCCATGCCGTCTTTAAAGTATTTTTGAGCCTTTGCGTGATCTACGTTGTCAGCAAGTCCTGGGTATGCTACGCTTTTTATATGCTTGTGAGAGTTTAGAAATTTGGCCACTTTTAGGGCATTTTGTGAGTGCCTCTCAACTCTAACAGCAAGCGTTTCGAGACCTTGTATGAGCTGCCAAGAGTTAAACGGAGATATCACAGCGCCGATGTCACGCACGATAGCAAGCCTCATTCTTAGTGTATAGATGTCGAAGTTGTCCGTCATATCGGCATAGACGATGTCGTGATAACTCGCGTCTGGCAGGTTAAAGTGCTCATATCGTTTGTTGCCTTTTAGCTTTTCGTTTAGGTGATTTGCGCTTACGACCACACCTGCTAGGCTAAGACCCTGACCGCTCATATATTTGCTAGCGCTATGCACGCAAACATCGACGCCGTGGCGAAGTGGCTGAAAGATGATAGGCGTTGGCACTGTGTTATCGGTGATGCTGATGATGCCATATTTGTTTGCGATTTCTACTATTTTCTCGATATTTGGGATGGAAATTTGCGGATTTGAGAGCGTTTCAAAAAATATAGCCCTCGTTTTATCATCTATAAAGCCCTCTAGATCATCAGCCGTGTCGCTGTCAAAGACTCTAGCCTCTATGCCAAATCTTTTTAGTGTGTGCGTAAAAAGCACCGTCGTGCCGCCATAAATTTTCTTAGCAATGATGATGTTATCGCCTGCTTGGGCTAAATTTATTATGCTGTAAAACAACGCTGCCTGACCGCTTGCAGTCGCTATCGCAGCGGCTCCACCCTCAAGTGCAGCTACTCTTTTTTCAAAGACGTCTGTCGTTGGGTTGGCAAGCCTAGTGTAGATGTGGCCGCCATCTTTTAGCTCAAACCTAGCAGCCGCAACCTCGGCGCTTCCAAAGTCATAAGCCGTGCTTTGAAAAATAGGCACAGCCATCGTGCCAAAGCCCTCGTTTGTGTCGTAGCCTACGTGGATCGCAGCGGTTTCTTGCTTCATTTTTGCTCCTTGTTTGGTAATTTTTACGTAAATTATACATTAGTAAAGCCAAAATTTAGGGGATAAAATCAAATTTTGATATAATTTCGCCAAAAAAAGGAAAAATTTGAACCAAGTTACGGACAAATTTAAACGCGTAAAGTATCTTCGTGCGCTAGAAAAATTTGCAAAATCAGCGATAAATGGTCTAAAAAGAGATGACTTTGACGAGGCTGAATTTCGCCAAAGAGTGGAGAAAAACGCAAAAGTCATCGAAAAAGTAGAGGCTGTCTATCTTGATCAGCCATACTCAAAGGCGCTAGAAAATTTTATAAATTTGCTTATCAAAAACGCCCCAAAAGAGGAGCTTTTAAAGGCGGCAAACCTGCTTGATAAGCTCAAAAATCAAAAGACATATAAAAAAGAAAAACATAAAAATAGATTTAAGGATGAGGATTGAAAGCAGTTATTTTCGATATGGATGGCACTGTAATCGATAGTGGCGAGGCGATATATAAAACGGTAAATGAAGTAAGAGATGAGCTAAATTTATCGCCACTTGAAAAAGAATTTATCATAAAAGCGATCAATGAACCAGGTAGAAATTTAGCCCTTGAGTTTTATGGCATCGACACGCCAAGCAGGAGCTTAAAAGAGGGCTTTGAAGAGAAATTTAAGAAATTTTACGATGAGTGTGCGACTACCTATGAGGGCGTAAAAGAGCTTTTACAAAAGTGCAAAGAGGCTCACTATAAGGTCGTTTTGGCAAGCAATGCACCGCACGATACGCTAGAGAAAATTTTAAAGAAAAATGAAATTTATGAGCTATTTGACGAGGTCATCGGCGCTAGCAAGGAGATACCGCAAAAGCCAGATCCTGCGATGCTTCACCTAGCTGTCAGTAAAACAGGAGCTGATAAGGCGATCTTTGTAGGAGATAGCCTAAAAGACGAGCTAGCGGCTAAAAATGCAAATATACCTTATGTGCAAGTTTGCTGGGGATTTGGCGAGGAGAGCAAAACTGCCACGTATAACGCCAAAAATGTTAGCGAGGCGTGGGAGATAATATTAAATTTTTAACTTAGTTTTAATTGGCTATAATCTTAATAAATTTTCAAAGAAACAGCGATGATAGATATATTTGAGGGCAGTGCGAGGGATAAATTTTATGACATTTTGTTTAACGCAAATGCCGTTTTAGTTAAAAACGAGATAGATAAAATTTTTGAGAAATTTGTGGCTATGAGCGAGCTTTGCGAAAAGCATGGCATTGGCGAAGATGAGATCAGAAATTTTATGGCCTTAGAGCAAGATAAAGTTTATAACGGAGTAAATGACCTATATATCGAGCTTAGCGGAGAAATTTTAAGCCAAAATGAGTAGAATTTTTGCGCTCATTGCTTTGCTTGCTGCTCTTGTTTTTGCAAAAGAGCCAAATTTTGACCCAAGCTCAGTGCATACATTTGAGCTTAAAAAAGATGAGTGGGCTAGGGTCTTTATAACTGAAAAGCGAACCCAAAGGGTTGAGACTTTTGACTTTCGCTGGACGCTGTTTGATAGCACAAATATCACTGTGCAAAGCTTTTTTAGGCGCTATCCAAGGCAGATAGTCTTTTCGCTAAGACAAGGACAAAACACCTACATGCAGCGAGTTTTGCCTGATTTTATGATGCCGCCAAACGAGAGCGTGAGCCTTTACATATCATTTATTGATTTTAGGGATAAAAAGGCGCATTTTAGGGTTGCGTTGCTAGATGAAAGCAAGCGCGTGGATGTGGGTTTTAGAGATCCAGATGAGGCTAAATAGAAGGATAAAAATGGATAAAATCGATGAAATAATGGGTAAATTTATAAGCGAGCTTGGCTACAAAGAGGCGTTTGAGATGTTTTTAAAGATAAGCTCAGGCAAGAAGCTACGCTCAAAACTTCTTTTAAAAATCGCAGGAGAGAGCGAAATTTCACTTAAACTTTGCGCTATCATCGAGCTCATCCACCTTGCAAGCTTACTGCACGACGACGTCATAGACGAGGCAAATATAAGGCGTGGCAAGCCAAGTATAAACGCACTTTTTGGTAGTAAAAACTCGGTTATGTTGGGCGACATCCTCTACTCAAAGGCTTATTTTGAGCTTACAAAATTTGATCCAAGTATCGCGGCTATCATCTCAGATGCAGTCAGCAAGCTAAGTATCGGCGAGATGATGGATGTGAAAATGGCTGAAAATTTTAATGAAAACGAGCAAGAATATTTAAAAATGATCTACTATAAAACAGCTGTTTTGATAGAAGCCACGGCTATTTGCGGGGCAAAGCTAGCTGGCAAAGATAGTGAGAAATTTGGAATTTATGGCAAAAATTTAGGTCTTGCGTTTCAGATCGTTGATGACATCTTAGACATAACTCAAGATGAGAAAACGCTTGGCAAGCCAGCACTCAATGACTTTGTCGAAGGCAAAACTACACTTCCTTACATTTATCTTTATAAGAGCTTAGACGAAGCTGGTAAGACAAAGCTTAGATCGCTTTGGTCAAAGAAGCTAAATGCTGGCGAAATTTCATGGCTAAAAGAGGAATTTATTAAGACAAATTCTCTTCAAAAAGCAGTAAATGAAGCAAAAAGGCTTGGAAATGAAGCGATAGAAGCGATAAAAGAGTATAAAAACGCTGAGCTTGAAGGGATCATAAAAAGCATGATAGATAGGGAATTTTGATGCACTATTTAGATATAAGTTTTACATATAAAAATACTGATATTTCAGTTAGAGAAAAGCTTGCATTTGATAGCGATGAGAAAAAAGAGCAAATTTTAAAACTACTAAGATCAAACAAAAGTATAAACGAATGCATGGTTTTAAATACATGCAACCGCGTCGAGATAATTGCAAGCGTTAGTGATCTAGAAAGTGCAACGACGCATGCATTTAGGTGTATGTCTGTATTTTCAGGTGTTTTTGAAGATGAGCTTTATGAAAGGGCTGATATTT
This sequence comes from Campylobacter concisus, assembly GCF_002092855.1. Taxonomy (NCBI): domain Bacteria; kingdom Pseudomonadati; phylum Campylobacterota; class Epsilonproteobacteria; order Campylobacterales; family Campylobacteraceae; genus Campylobacter; species Campylobacter concisus. The sequence goes on along the minus strand of NZ_LVLC01000001.1, from coordinate 293,861 downwards.
ATGAAGATAGCGGAGCCGTGCACCACCTCTTTGCCGTGGCAAGCTCGCTTGATAGCCTAGTTGTCGGCGAAACACAGATCGTTGGACAGCTAAAAAATGCCTTTAAATTTGCTTACGATAGCTCAGCTTGCGGCGAACAAATCAGTAAAATCATCCACTATGCATGTAAATGCGCTGCTAAAGTTAGAAATGAAACTCAAATTTCTAAAAACCCGATCTCTGTTTCAAGCGTAGCTGTGGCAAAAGCAAAAGAAATTTTTGGCACGCTTGAAGGTAAAACGGCTATCGTTATAGGCGCTGGCGAAATGGGCGAGCTGGCAGCAAAACACCTAATCTCAAGTGGCGCAGAGGTGATCATTATAAACAGAAGCTCCGAGCGTGTTGAGCAGCTAGTTGATAGCCTTGGTGACAACGCTAGCTGGGATAGCATTTTAAAATTAAAAGAGTATGTGAATAATTATGATCTAATATTTTCAAGCACCGCAGCCCCGCACGCTATCATCACAAACGCTATAATCGAACCAAGAGAATTTCACAGATACTTTTTTGATATTGCCGTACCAAGGGATATTGACCTTATAAATACGGAATTTATTAGCGTCTATACGGTCGATAGTTTAGAGGAGATAGTAAGGAAAAATTTAGCCCTAAGAGAGGAGCAAGCACAAAAGGCTTATTCGATCGTAGGTCAAGGCACAAGCGAATTTTTAAAAATTTTAAAAGAAGATATGAGTGTGCCACTCATAAAATCGATCCGCAAACAAGCTGAAATTTGTGCTAAAAACGAGCTAGAAAAGGCGATAAAAAAAGGATATTTAAAGCATAGTGATTATGAGGAGGCACAAAAGCTCATTCATCAAGTTTTTAAAGCCTTCTTACATCAGCCAACGATGAAGCTAAAAAGTCTTGCGGATGAGGAGAGATCTAGTGAGCTTTCAAATGGGGTTAGATTTTTATTTGATATAAAAGAAGAGCAAAATTTTCAAGTGGGAGATATAGATGAGATTTAGTAAATTTTATGCACCAACTACCAAAGAAGCACCAAAAGACGCCTCTTTACCAAGTCATAAATTTTTAATAAGAGGTGGATTTGTCGAGCAGATAGGCTCAGGGCTTTACAACTATCTACCGCTTGGAAAGATCATGCATGAGAAAATTTCTCGCATCGCGCGAGAGGAGATGGATGAGGCTGGTGCGCTAGAGGTGAGCTTTAGCGTGGTCACTTCAGGCGAGCTTTGGAAGCAAAGTGGACGTTACAATGTCTTTGGCAAGGAGCTTTTGCGTTTTAAAGATAGAAAGGATAATGACTTTGTTATAAGCCCGACAAACGAAGAGGCAGCCGTTGCTTTGGTACGTGGCAAGGTGACTAGCTACAAGCAGCTACCGCTAAATTTATACCAGATAAACACCAAATTTCGTGACGAGGCGAGACCACGCTTTGGCTTGCTAAGAGGGCGCGAATTTACGATGAAAGATGCTTATAGCTTTCACTCGAGCAAAGAGGATCTAAAGCGTGAGTTTGACCTTATGGAGGCAACTTATAGTAAGATTTTTACCCGTTTGGGGCTAAATTTTAGAGCTGTTGAGGCTGATAGCGGAGCCATTGGCGGTAGCGGCAGTAAAGAATTTATGGTGCTTGCAAGTAACGGCGAGGACGACATCCTTTGCTGTGAGGCTTGCAGATACGCTGCAAACGTTGAGGCTGCAAGACGCAAACCAAGAGTTAGCGAGGCTGAGGCGCCAGAGGCGGACGCGGCTAAATTTCTAACGCCAAATGCAAAAACGATAAAAGATGTGGCAGAGTTTTTCAAAGTTAGCGAGTTTTACTGCATAAAAGCTGTTATGAAAAAGGCGATCTATGAGGATAAAGAAGAAGTTGTGGTCTTTTTTGTAAGGGGCGATGATGAGCTTCAAGAGACAAAGGCACAAAATGCTTGCAAGGCGCTCGAACTTGTCGATGCTAGCGAAGAAGAGATTATAAAAGCTGGGCTTGTGGCTGGATTTTGCGGGCCAGTTGGGCTAAAAGATGTGAAATTTTACATAGACAACGAGCTAAAAGGCGCAAATAATATGATATGTGGTGCCAACGAAAAGGATTACCACTTTGTTGGCGTTAGTGTTAGCGGATTTAACGAAGAGAGATTTAAAGACCTTGTAAAGGTAAAAGAGGGTGATAAATGCCCAGAGTGTGGCGGAAATTTAAAACTTAGCAAGGGTATAGAAGTTGGTCATATCTTTCAACTAGGCGATAAATATTCAGCTGCTATGAATGCGACATATCTTGATGAAAACGGCAAGGCAAAGCCATTTTTGATGGGCTGCTACGGCATCGGTATCAGTAGGCTGATTGCCGTAATGATAGAGGCTAGCCACGATGAGAAGGGCTGCATCTGGAAAAAAGGGTGCGCACCGTTTGACGTGGAGATCATCATTTCAAATTTAAAAGATGAAGAGGGCGTAAAATTTGCATTTGAGCTTTATGAGAGCCTTAAAAAAGCTGGCGTTAGCGTCATCATCGATGATAGAAACGAGAGATTTGGCGTTAAGATGAATGACTTTGAACTCATCGGCTTCCCTTATGCGCTGCTTGTGGGTAAAGAATTTGCAAATGGCAAGGTTGAGTTTATAACAAGAGATGGTTTAAGCAAAGAAACGATCGGCGTAAACGAAGCCTTTAAAAAGATAAAAGAAAGCTTATGAGATTTTTTGCATTTTTGTTTTTTTTGATAGAAGCGATATTTATCTATCTTTTTGTTGATAAATTTGGCTTTTTAAACTACTTTCTTGAGGTGCTGGTCTCTGGATTTGTTGGCATCGCACTTCTTTTTAATGCTGGATTTTCTAGTTTAAATTCGCCTCAAGTGGCGTTTAAAAGCTTTCTTGGCGGAAATTTATTCAGCCAGTTAGGGCTTAGCTTTGGTGGAATGCTTTTATTTTTGCCAGGAATTTTAACAGATATTTTTGGCATAGCCGTAGTCGTTTTTTCTTTGATATTTAAGAAAAATGTAGCAAAAAACGAGAGTTATCAGGAGTTTAAATTTCAAAATTTTAGCGAGCAGAGTGCTAATAAAAAAGATGATGGCGAGATCATCGATGTTGAGGTCATAGAAGAGCCAAAAAGAGTAAATTAGGAGAGATGATGAAAGAGATAAAAATAGCAACTAGAAAGAGTATCTTAGCTCTTTGGCAAAGCGAGCATATCAAAGCTAGAATAGAATCAAAGCATAATGATATAAAAGTTGAGCTTGTTGGCATGAAGACAAAGGGCGACGTGATCCTTGATACGCCACTTGCGAAGATCGGTGGCAAAGGGCTTTTTACAAAAGAGCTTGAAGATAGCATGCTAAAAGGCGAGACTGACATCGCCGTGCATAGCCTAAAAGACGTCCCTGTAGTCTTTCCAGAAGGACTTAAACTTGCTGCCATTTGCTCACGTGAGGACACAAGAGATGCGATGATAAGTGAGAAATTTGCTAAATTTAGCGACTTGCCACACGGCGCAAAGGTTGGTACAACGAGCCTACGCCGCAAGATGCAGCTACTTATCATGAGGCCTGATCTTGAGATCATTTCGCTTCGTGGAAATGTGCAAACTAGACTTAGAAAGCTAAAAGAGGGTGAATTTGACGCGATCATTTTGGCGATGGCTGGCATAAATCGCTTAAATATCAAGGCTGAAGTGGCACATATCTACACATTTGGCTTTGACGAGATGATACCTGCGATGGGTCAGGGTGCTCTTGGTGTCGAGGCTAGAGATGAGAAGCAAATTTTAGATGAGATCTCTTTTCTAAACGACGAAAATGCAGTTATAGAAACGACTATCGAGCGTGATTTTGTAAGCGTTTTAGAGGGTGGCTGCCAGGTGCCAATAGGCATAAGTGCAAGGCTAAAAGGTGATGAAATTTCTATCGATGCGATCGTTGGCCTGCCTGATGGAAGCGAGTATATAAAAGATAGCTTAAAGACTAGCAAAGATAAATTTCAAAGCATCGGCAAAGAGCTAGCGCATAAATTTATAGAAAAAGGGGCGAGAGAGCTTTTAAAGCGCGCTGAAGAGATGGCGTAAGCGTGTTTTTGCTAAATTTTAAAGCAAAAGCCATAAGTGCTACAAAAAATAGCAAAGACAACTACTATATGATCGGTCTTGCAGACGACAAATATGACTACAAAAACTACATAATCTTTCAAAGACCGATCAAACTAAAAAAGGGCGACGACGAAAACGCCGAGATAAACGGCCTATACGCCGAGTGCAATGGCGACATTTGCTACAACGCTTGCAATCGGGTGAAGATCACTGATAAGAGTATCATTTTTGAGGTGCAAGATAGTCTTATTTGCGTAGATGTCGAGGGTGTAAAGCTTAATGAGCGCTTTATGAAATACTGCAAAGAGATATTTGGCGAACTACTAAAATGTAGCATATCGAAGTAATTAAAAAAATTACTGCCGTTTTCAAAACTACGATGGCATCAGTGTTTAACCTAACAAAAAATTTGCAATGAATTACTTTGAAAAGACGTAAGTATGCCGGCCATGTGCGGCTGTGTGTTGAGCGCAAGTTTGCGGACGTTATGACAATGGAGTATAACTTAGTGCTTGCGTCTATTTAAACGGCGAGCAACATCGTAAAGACTGCGTCCAAAACAGCGATTGATACTCTGATAGCTATCGGTGCGTGCGGTAAATAATAGCCATCCGCTTTGCTTCGCCTTTTTCAGCTATTTTTGGCTAAAATCGCCCAAAAATCAAAAAGGCGACATATGGACTACATCAAGCTTTTAAAAGAAAATAATCTACTTCGCGTCATCGACGAGCCAGCAGATATTGATCTTGAGATCGCGCACACAAGCTATATCGAGGTCAAGCGCGAGGGTTCGCAAGCGCTACTTTTTAAAAACCCAGTTTGCAAAAAAACTGGGCGTAAATTTGCCCCAGTGCTTACAAATATTTATGGCTCAAAACACGCACTTGAGCTGATATTTGGCGTGCAGCCTGATGAGATCGCAGCCGAGATAGAAAAGCTTTTAAAGCCCAAAAAACCTGAAAATTTCAAAGAAAAGCTTGATTTTTTAACCTATCTTTTTAATATGAGAAAAATTTTCACTAAGAGATTAAAAGGTGAGGGCGAGTGCCAGCAAGTAAAATTTATAGGCGAAGAGGCTGACCTTTTGAGCCTACCTGCGCTAAAGACATGGCCGCATGATGGCGGTGCTTTTATTACGATGGGACAGGTCTATACGCAAAGCTTGGATGGAAATTTGCAAAATTTAGGCATGTATAGACTGCAAATTTATGACAAAAATCGCCTTGGCATGCACTGGCAGATCCACAAAGACGGCGCAAATTTCTTTCACGAGTACAAGCGTGCAGGCAAAAAGATGCCAGTCTCTGTAGCCATTGGCGGCGATCCACTCTACATCTGGTGTGGGCAAGCACCGCTTCCAAAGGGGATTTTTGAACTTTTGCTTTATGGTTTTATCCGCAAAGAGCCAGCCAAACTTGTAAAATCCTTAACGAATGAAATTTACGTCCCGCACGATGCAGACTACGTGATAGAGGGCTTTGTGGATACGACTAAGTGCGAGCTTGAGGGGCCATTTGGCGATCATACCGGCTTTTATACGCCTATCGAGCCTTTTCCAGTGATGGATGTAACGGCGATAACTAGCAAGCATGAGCCGGTATTTCACGCGACTGTGGTTGGAAAGCCGCCACTTGAGGATAAATATATGGGCTGGGCGACTGAGCGGGTTTTTTTGCCACTTTTGCGAACGACCGTGCCTGAACTACTGGACTACAATATGCCTGAAAATGGCGTTTTTCACAACCTAATCTTAGCCAAGATAAATACGCTCTATCCAGCTCATGCAAAGCAGGCCATGCACGCATTTTGGGGCGTTGGGCAGATGAGCTTTGTAAAACATGCCATTTTTGTTGGAGCCGATGCGCCTGAGCTTAAAGACTATGATGAATTTACTAGCTTTGTTTTAAATTATTTTGGTAGTCAGAGTGTGCTAATAAGCCAAGGTGTGTGCGACCAGCTCGATCACGCCAGCCCAAACTCGTGTTTTGGTGGCAAACTCGGCGTAGATGCGACGCAGGATTTTTGTAAATTTAACCCTATGGTTTTAAGCGACAGCGAGCTTTTGGCTAAGTTTCAAAGTATAGCGCCAAATGTAAAAGAGCTTAAGCAGTTTAAATCGGATACTAAAACACCTATTTGTGTGGTGAAATTTGAAAAAGATTGTGTGGTAAAAGAGCTTTTTGACAAGCTTTTGACATTTAGAGAATTTTTCAAACTCCTTATCGTTGTAGATATGCAAAATCACCTTGAAAACCCATATATGCTACTTTGGCGTGTGACAAATAATATCGATGCTTTGCGTGATATTTTCATAGATGGTGAAAATTTCTGCGTAGATGCGACGAGCAAGGACGAGCTAGAGGGATATACGCGTGGCTGGCCGTTACAAACGGATTGTGACCGCGAAGTAGTTGCTGATCTAGTTAAGCGCGGTATAGTAAAAGATGACCCAGAATTATTTAAAAAATTTGAAATATTTGGTTAGCTTTAAAGTGCTCAAGTAAATTTATAAATTTTACTTTTTGCTGCGGATTTAAAATTTTTAATAAGACTTGCTTAATCAAATGCTAGTGTTTTTATGCTGATTAAAAAATAGCTTTTAGACTAGGTCTAAAAGCTTAATTTATTTTTAGCTCTCTTTTAAGAGCTTGCTTGCGAGCATATCGGCTTTTGCTTTATCTGTATCTTTTTTTACGGATTTGTAAATTTTAGATATATAATTTTCCAAAACTTCGTGGCAAGATATTACTTTTTCATTTTCACTTCTTGCTACTTTTACGTATTCGCCGCTATTTTGTAGCTCAAAAGCTAGGTCGTTATCGCTTAGCTGAAGCTCTAAAATTTCAAGTAGTCTCTCTTGAAGTCTTGGCTCAAAAATAGGCGTCATAAGCTCCAAGCGACGCTCTAAATTTCTTGGCATCCAGTCAGCACTTGAGATATAAATTTTTGGCTGAGCATGTTTAAAATATAAAATTCTAGCGTGCTCTAAGTATTTGCCAATTATTGAGCGAACTTTTATATTTTCGCTTTTGCCTTTTATGCCAGGCCTGAGTCCGCACACACCACGAACTATGAGATCGATCTTCACACCTGCGGTTGATGCGCGGCTAAGCTCATTTATCACATCTTCGTCGATTAGCGCATTCATTTTGGCAATGATCCTACCCTCGCTGCCTTTGCTTGCTTCTACTCTTATCTTTTCGATGATGCGCTCTTTTATCTGAAAAGGCGACATGCTAAGAGCGTTTAGACGGCGATTTTTATTATATCCTGAGAGGATGTGAAAAAACGAAGTCGTATCTTGGCTAAATTCTTCTTTACTTGTAAATAGGCTCACATCGGTGTAAATTTTAGCTGAACTGCCGTTATAGTTGCCTGTACCAAAGTGCATATAAAATTTAAGCTTATCGCCGATTTGGCGGATGACCTGGCTAACTTTTGCATGCACCTTAAAGCCTGTGATGCCATATATCACGTGCGCGCCTGCGTCTTCAAGCGCCTTTGCCCAGTGCAGGTTGTTTTCCTCATCAAACCTTGCCTTTAGCTCAACCATCACGGTTACTTGCTTGCCGTCACTTGCGGCGTCTATTAGACTTTGAATTATTGGTGAGCTTTTATCGACTCTATAAAGTGTCATTCGAATAGATATGACTTTTGGATCTTTACTAGCTTCTTTTATAAAGCTTACAACTGGATCAAAACTCTCAAATGGATGCACTAAGAGCACATCTTCTTTATCTATGGCGTCAAATACAGATATGCCATTGCCAAATGGTGGTAGCGTTTTTGGAACATAAGGTGCATTTGCCAGGTGGGTAAAATTTTTGCTTCCAGCTATCTCCCAAAGTGAGCTAAGAGTGAGCGGAATGCTTGAAAAATAGACATCTTTATGAAAAATTTTCATATGAAAATTTAAGAAGTCCAAGATGTCAGTATCTACGTTTTTATCGATTTGCATACGAACAAAAGCCCCTTTTCTGCGAAGCTTTAGCCCTTGCTCAAGTATCATCATAAAATCATCCGCTTCTTCTTCTTCGATGACGATATCAGCGTTTCTTGTCACTCTAAAAGCAGCCGAGCTAAGTAGCTTATACCCTGGAAAAATTTCTTCTGCGTGGCGATGTACGATCGTTTCAATCGGTACAAAAACATTGCTGCTTGGCTGTGTAAAACGTGGCAAGACTCTTGAAATTCTTATCATGCCGTATTTTAAAATTTCAGGATGCTCAATGTCAGCAAGCTTAACTGCAAGCGAGAAGCTAAGGTTGTTTAAGTGCGGAAACGGGTGAGTCGCATCGACAGCGATAGGCACGATGACTGGCAAGATATTTGAGAAAAAGTATTCGTCGCACTTTTGCTTCAAGCTATCATCAAGCTCGTCATAATTTTTTATAAAAAGTCCCTCTTTACTAAGAGTATTTACTGTTTTTTTATAGTGATCTTCTACTAAATTTTGCTCATTTTGTAAATATTTTCTAATCTCTCTTAGCTGATCAAGTGGGCTCATACCATCGCCACTGCTTGTAGTAGCTCCAGCTGCAAAAAGCTGCTTTAAGCCAGCGACTCTGATCATATAAAACTCGTCTAGATTTGTCATATAAATGGCTATAAATTTTAGCTTTTCAAGTAAAGGAATTTCCTTTTCACACTGAGCGAGCACCCTTGAATTAAAGCGTAGCCAGCTTAATTCTCGGTTTATAAAAAGAGTTTCATTTTCGCTCATCATCTTCTCCTTGTGCGTTTTTGAGTTATTTTACGATATGTGCGGTTATAAAGTTCTTACTTTATTTAAAATTTTGGTTACAATAAGCCAAAACTTAAATTTAAAGGCTTGTTATGTCTGATTATGTGATATTAGTTGGTATCTTTTTAGTGGCAGTCGTTGTTTTTGCGCTTATTAAAAAGATATCGTTTTAGCTTTTAAATTTCTCCCACCACAAATAAGCAAAGATGAGCCCAAAACCCTTGACTTTGCTCTCGTCGAAGGCAAATTTCATCATATCTTCTCGTTTTATGAAAACAAGCTCGATATCTTCGCCATCGACGCCACCGCCAGAATTTACCTTCATGCTCTCATCGATCTTTGCGTAAAACATAGTTTGCATGTTGCCTCCAAAGCCAAAAGCACCGTATGTCATCGTGATACGCTCTATCTCTTTTAGCTCATAGCCCACTTCTTCGATCGCTTCTTCTCTAGCTGTTTGCTCTTCGCTTAGTCCTTTATCCATAAGTCCTGCGCAAAGCTCGTAAGTAAAGCCTTGCTCATTTGTTTTGATGCCTTCTTTTTCTTGTGAGTACCAAACAGCCGGGCGAAACTGCTTTACGAACAAAAAGGCATCTTTTTGCTCGTGATATAAAAAAATACTAACGCTATTCATCACTTTTACGCAGTCCCAATCTCTTTGGACACCATTTTGCATAAATTTCATCTTAAATGGCTTTAGATATTTTGACTCACCAAGAGGCAGAATTTCTAAATTAGTTATAGTAGTATCCATTTTGCAAGTCCTAAAAAGCTAAAAAATCCTATCGCATCAGTAAAAGTAGTAAGAATGACGGCTGAGCCGACTGCAGGATCTATGTTGAAGCGCCTTAGCGTCAAAGGTATGATCGTGCCAAAAAAGCCAGCAAAAAATAAATTCGTAACCATGCTAAGCCCGATAACAACGCCAAGCATACCTTTGTCAAACCAAACAGAGGCGATTATGCCCATTACCACACCAAAGATTAGTCCATTTATGAGTGAAATACTAACCTCACGTTTTAGGACATTTTTGGCATCTTTAAACTCGATCTCACCAAGTGCCAGACGGCGAACCGTAACGGCAAGCGCTTGCGTGCCGGTATTCCCACCCATTGACGCAACTATTGGCATTAAAACAGCAAGAGCGACGTAGGCTGCGATTGTCTCGTCAAAAAGTCCGATTATAGACGAGCTAAAAAGAGCTGTTAGCAAATTTACACCAAGCCAAACCGCACGACCACGACCCGCTTTAAATAGCGTATCATCCTCTTCTGACTCGTCATCAACGCCGGCTAGGTTATAAATTTGCTCAGTTGCACTCTCTTGAATGTAGTCGTGGATGTCATCAGATGTGATACGACCAAGTAAAATCCCAGTACTACTAGTAACTGCAATAACGTTTAGATCGTACTCTTGAAACATATCAGCGACATTTTGCATAAGGTCCATATCATTTGCAACATGTGGCTTGTAATGATCGATCTGTGCTGACTCGATATTTTGCTTTAGCGTCTTTGTAAAATCAAAAAGTATAAGATCTTCAAGCGGGATAGCGTATTGTAAAACGCCATTTTTATCGATAATAAAAAGCTGCGAGATATTTTCTAGCTTGCCTTCTTGCTTTTCTCGTCTAAGCCTTGCTACTGCACTGCCAAGCTTTTCTTCAAGGTGAGCCGAGAAAAGCTCTGTTTGCATGTGAGCACCGGCTCTATCTTCTTCGTAACTTCTAAGTCTTAAAATTTCATTTTGGTTTTCTCTATCAAGCTCATTAAAGAGCTCTCTAGCTTTATCCTCGTCAATATCCTCGATATATTGAAGCAAGTCAGTCGCATCATCACTCTCTAGCTCTTCAAGCGCCTCTACTATCTTTTCGGCTGGTAGTGTGTCGATCACGTCTTTTAGCATGTGATCAGGTAGCTCGATAGCAACATCACCTAAAATTTCAGGATCTAGCTTCTCAAGATACTGAGCAAAAAGCTCTTCGTCATGCTTTTTAAGTGTTTTTAGGTGTTGGGCTAGCTCATAAGGTGAGAGTTCATTATCTTCTAAATTTTCATCTAAATGCTGGTCTATCAGCTCTTTTGCTTCTTCTAGTTCTTGGCTCAAGTTTTACCTTTAAAATTCTATTACGTTAGGGAAAAATTCCACTTTGTGATACTCTTTTTCATTACTTAAAGCATTTTTTATTAGCTCGTCATTTTTACTAACAACTGCTTTAAATTTAGCTGATTCTTTCTTGTCTTCTAGGCTTTTAACAACCTTTATTGCACTTTCTGGATTGATAGGTTTATTGTCTCTATAAAGACCAAAATGAAGGTGTGGTCCTGTGCTCATACCGCTTGTGCCAACGTAAGCTATAAGCGTGCCTTGCTTGACTTTTAAACCACCTTTTATGCCTTTAGCAAAGCCATTTAGGTGAGCATAAAGTGTCTCATAGCCACCAGCGTGAGAGATGATGACGGTTCTGCCATATCCACTTTTTTGTCCGACAAATTTAATCGTGCCATCGCCTGCGGCTTTGATTGGTGTTCCTTTTGGAGCACCGTAGTCAACGCCAAGGTGCGCTCTATATCTTTGTAAAATAGGGTGCCATCTTTTTAGGGTAAAAGCTGATGTGATTCTAGCGTTTGCAAGAGGGCGAACTAGTAAAAATTTATCATTTTTCTTACCATTTTTATCATAAAATTTGTCTTCAAATTTATACATAACATATCGTTTATTTTTTGTTTCTATCATCGCAGCATAAATTTCTGGAGTTCCAAAAGAGCGGCCCATGCGTATTTTTTGATTATAAACGATAGCGATCGTATCGCCTTTATTTATCTTTTTAAAATCAATGCCACTTCCTTTAAAAATTTCCTTAAAGCCAAGAGCTAATGTGCCAGAGCCAGTGTAGTCAAAAATGTCTTCTGAGACTGATTTGTCCACCTTTAAGGCTAAAAATTTATCTTCGCTTTGATAAGAGATGGGAAGAAATTCGAGCTTAAATTTATCATTATCATCTCTAAAAATATGCATTTGAAGCTCGTCACTAACAGGGATTAGCACTTGTTTGGTATTGCCGTTGTCGTCTTTATAAATTTGATACTTTGTGCCAGCGATGATCTCTTCTGTTAGTTCTTGATCTTCGGTTGCTAAGTTATAGTAAAGTGAAAGTGGGATTTTATTTGTCTCTAAGAAATTTAAGAAGTTACTTCCATTTGGCCAGCTAAGCTCGTCGACACTTGGCTTTATAGCGTATAAATTTATAGATAATATTGCAAAAATTATAAAAATACGAGGCATTAATGTCCTTTTAAAAAGCTGGTGGGATTTTAACTAAAACTTGCTTTAATTTTGCAAAAGATAAAGCATTTTAGGCTATAATCGCTCTAAAAATTTAAACTTAGGAGATATTTTTGAAACGTATATTTGTGATTTTATCGCTAGTTTTTGGCTTTGCTTTTGGGGCCGATTTTTCTTTAAATGAGTATAGAACTCCTATAATTAGTGTCGATAGTGATGGCACAGCGACGATAGTTGATAGTCCAGAAATTTTAATCGGCTCAAGCGGCGTTGTACTTCATAAATTTGATACTGATAGCTCTATCATCGCAAGAGTTAGTGTTATCTCAAAAAATTCTGGCTTTGCTAAGATTAGATTTGAGGTGTTTGATCTGCTTGAGCAAAAGGCGCTCCCACTTCCAGGCATTGCACCTGCAAATGGCGATATGGTCGTGCTAAACTATCTTTATAACCGCTCATTAATCATCGTGCCAAATAAAGAAATTTATGAAGAGATCACATCTGCGTTTCCAAATATGATATTTATCCACCCAGATATTATAGGAGCATATCTAAGCTACGAATACAAGCCAAATCCAAGCAGAGATGACTTTAGAAAAATGTGTGCTCAAAGTGCAGCTGGTCTAATTTTCGTAGCGATGGATGGCAGAAGCGTTTTTGCTGATTGCCAAAGCTTTAAAGTGCTAAAAGAATTTAAAAGTGGCGAGGTTGAGTACTATCAGCTACCATTTTATACAAGAGTTAGCGACATAGACACTGTGTTTTGGAAGCTAAATAGCGAGCACATCAACAACTACGACGCTCACTACGAAAAACTTTTCGAAGAAGACAACTGATAAATGAGCCGTTTGTCCTTAAGTAAGCAAAATTTAAAGGAGCTTTTAAATTTGCTCCCAACGCTTAAGGACAAAGAGCTCTTTCACTACGCAGCAAGCCTTAGTTTTCATACGATTTTATCGATCATACCTATACTTCTTATATCGTTTTCTATCTTTACAAAACTGCCTAGCTTTGAGGATTATTACGCCAAGATTCAAGATTTTATATTTTCAGCTCTTTTGCCAAGCAACCAAGAGATCATCTCAAACTACTTGCAAAATTTCTTACAAAATAGCGGAAATTTAGGCTTAGTTGGCTTTGTAGCGATGATATTTACATCGGCTATGTTTTTTAGCGACTATGAATATGTAGTTTTAAAAGTGACACGTGCAAGTAAGGCTAGAGGATTTTGGTCGGCACTTAGCTCGTATTGGACGCTTATCACGCTCGCGCCACTTGGTCTTGCTGGTAGTTTTTATCTTTCAAGCCTCATTCAAGAGATGCTAAACTCAAACGTGATCACAAACTCGATAAATTTTTTAAGCATATTCCCATATCTCATCATTTGGGCGATATTTTGCATCACATATCTCATCTCAGTAAATGACGAGATAAAGTTTAAAAATGCATTTTTTAGCTCATTTGTCGCCTCGCTTGTTTGGTATATTGGCAAGTCGGCCTTTGTCTATTATGTCCTTTATAATAAAACCTATCTAAGCGTTTATGGCTCGTTTTCAGCCGTACTTTTCTTTTTTGTCTGGATCTATATATCGTGGATCATCTTTTTATATGGGCTAAAGCTTTGTGCTTATCTCTCAAACAGCTCAAAATTTAAAAGATAAATTTAATAGTTAGTACCAGCTGGCAATCTATTTTTATAAAAATTTACCAGCTAGCGTGATTTGTATTATTTTATGTAAAATCTTATGTAAAATCAACGTTTAAACTCGCAAATTTCTATCTTTACGCCAAGCTCTTTACTAAATTCTTTAGCCTTTTTCTCTAGCTCATATTTGTCAAAGCAGATAAGATCTATATAAGATCTCATCTCGCCATTTGCTTCACCTATAATCTCGCAAATTTCACTCTCTTTTAGCGCATCTGAAATTTTGTTTTTGCTATCAACGCCAAATTGTATGTCGCCACTGTGAGATATGGCTAAAAAGCAAAAATTTATGCCAAGCTCAAAAGCTTCGTTATAAGTATCGCTTGCGCCGTCGTAGTACTCGTTTAGTAGCTCGCTAAGAGATGTAAATCCAGTGAAAATGTCGTCACGTAGCTTATTTGAGCGAGGCTCTAGCTCATAGACCATAAAATTCTTAAGCGGCTCATTTGAGGCTTCTTTACCAAATTTATCATCTATAAGATCGGCAAAGTCGATCAGTGGCACGCCTTTTTCTCTTGGCTCGTCTATTATCTCAAACTCTCCAAGCATATTTATCATGATCATCTCGCCAACTACGTTGTCACAAAGTATGAGCGATAATGTATAAGCCTTATTTTCATCTTCGCTTTTAAGCTTACTTAGAGTCTCGTTATATAGGCACATATCTACGCTTTTGTCGTTGAAATTTGCATAGACCATGACCTCATTTGCATCAACGCTTACGCCATACATTTGTATAGTGGCGACGTTTCGTGGTGCACGTGGCTTACCAAGTGTGCAAGTAAGCTTTGCCTCATACTCTTTTGGCATGCGCGATTTTATAAATTTAAGCCACAAAAGCCTATGTTTAAGTCCTTCTGGAGTGAGTACTAGATCGATCTTTCCATCAATAAGGCCTATCATAAAAGTTGGATCAACTAAACATAAATTTAGCGCTTCTTCGGTCATTTTGCTTGCAGCTTCAAAATTTTTATCTTCTAAATTTTGTTTGATGGTGTTTAAATTTTTGCCAAACTCGCTCCAAAATTTATCAACTCTGCTTGCAAAGCTAGAGCTCTTTTTAGAAAACCACATTTTTATCCTTGTTTATTAAAATTTTCAACATTTTTTTGCGTATAAATTTTCATCGATGGAAATTCTAAGGCACTTAGCTTATCATATCCTTCTTCGTTGAAAACACATCCTGTATCGATATTGGCGCTATTTGTATAGAGCTTAGCCTCACGCACTGGCGTGTGGCCATAGACATTAAATATGCCTTCTACTTGCATCGTATCGCCTCTGCCTGATAGTACATGCCTTCTAAACTCATCTCTTGAACTATCATCATCTCTTAAGCCCCAAAATTTACCAACAGCCGAGTGCGAAACGACCAAATGCTCGCCATTTTGGTTTTTATGGTCTTTAAACTCTAAATATACTGGGCTACTCTCTAAAAATTCTATGTGTCTTTGTTTAAAATTTAGGCTTTGAGCTAGGTATGATCCATATGTCGCCACGCCACCATTGTTGAAAAACCAACTCGTGTCAAATGGTGCTTGGTTGTTTAAAAATTCATATTTATTGCTTAGTAACCTTCTTTCGTGGTTTCCCATTACCATTTTATAGTTATTTTGCATGATAAGCTCGACTACATCGCAACTAAAAAGCCCCCGATCTATCACATCTCCGACAAAGCAAATTTGTGATTTTTCTTTATCTGGAAACTGCTTGATAAGCTCTAAAAGTGTGTTAAAACAGCCGTGCACATCGCCTATGATATAAATTTGCTCGCTCAATTTTTCTCCTTTATGTCAAATTTTAGTCTATTAAGCTTAAAAATGTAGTGTTAAGAAAACACTTTTGTATAGCTGTACTATATTGGCGTAATGCTAGCGATATATAAAGTTAAAACCTAGTAAAAGATATTTAAAATTTAAGGAATTTAAAGCAGAAGGGAGCCTAAGCTCCCTAAAATCATTGTGCGTAAAAGCCGCTAACCTTGCCGGTTAGGTCAATCATGATGTTTTTCATTTGAGTGTAGTGCTCAAGGATGATCTTGTGAGTTTCTCGGCCGATACCTGAGTTTTTATAGCCACCAAATGGGCTGCCTGCTGGGATTTGATTATAGGTGTTGATCCAGACTCTGCCAGTCTCCATAGACCTTGCAACGCGAAGTGCTTTTGTGATGTCTTGCGTGAAAATTCCGCCACCTAGGCCGTATTCGCTGTCATTTACCATTTTGATAAGCTCGGCTTCATCTTTAAATTTAATGACAACGCCAACCGGGCCAAAAATTTCTTCTTGCGCCACTCTCATATCATTTGTCACATCAACTAGCAACGTTGGCTCGACAAATGCGCCCTTGTCGCAACCATTTGCTGTGTAGGCTTTGCCACCGACTGCCACTTTTGCACCTTCTTTTTTGCCGATCTCGACGTAGTTTAGAATTTGCTCAGCTTGTTTTTTATTGATTTGTGAGCCCATTTGAGTGCTAGGATCGAGCGGATCGCCAACTTTTATGGTACTAAATTTCTTAACCGCAGCCTCTATAAATTTGTCATAAAAGCTCTCTTCTACGAAAATTCTTGAACCTGCGCAGCAAACTTGACCTTGGTTAAACAAAATTCCAAGCTGAAGGCCATCAAGCGCTTTGTCTAAATTTGCGTCGCTAAAGAAGATATTTGCGCTCTTTCCGCCAAGCTCAAGTGTGGCTGGGATGATACGACGAGCCGCAGCTATGGCGATATCTCGGCCGATCTCGGTTGAGCCAGTAAATGCTAGCTTGTCAAGGCCTGGATGGTTTTTGATCCACTCGCCGCTCTTGCTGCCTTTGCCGGTTATGATGTTTATTAAACCTTTTGGCAAAATTTTATCTATCAGCCTAAATAGCTCAAGCACGCTTAGGCTTGTCTCGCTTGATGGCTTAAATACACTCGCATCGCCTGCTGCGATCACTGGAGCTAGCTTCCAAGCTGCCATCAAAAATGGAAAATTCCAAGGCACTATCTGACCCACGACGCCTATTGGCTCGCGTAAAACGATAGAGAGTTGCTTCTCATCAAGCACGTTTGCGCTGCCTTCTTCGCCCATGATAACGCCAGCAAAGTATCTAAAATGCTCTGCTGCAAAAGGGATATCAACATTTAGCGTCTCGCGGATCGGCTTGCCGTTATCCATGCTCTCAACTTTTGCCAAGTGCTCTTTGTTTTCATCAATGATGTCAGCGATCTTATTTAAAAGCTTTGCACGCTCACTAACTGTGGTGTGTTTAAATTTCTTAAAAGCCTCACGTGCAGCACGAACTGCGTCATTTACATCTTCTTCAGTCGCATCTGCAATCTTTGCAAGGTGCTCGCCGTTTGCTGGATTTTTTGCATCAAGTGTAGCGCCGTCTTTTGCGTCACGCCACTCACCATTTATGAAAAGCCCATATTTTTCTAGTAGTTTCATACTTTTCTCCTTGATTAAGATTTTGTAAAAGGATTATAATATTAATAAAATTTATCAAAAATAAATTTTGGACATAAATTATCTTTTTTAATAAATTTTATTATTTAAAGTAGGATTATTTTAAAATTTAACTCTGCCAAGAGAGAGAAAACGTAGTCTCGCCATCAAGTTTGCTTTGGCATTTTACGACGATATCATTTTTCTTGCAGCACTCTTTAACTAAATTTAGCCCTATGCCAAAGCCGCCTTGATCGTCGTTAAATCTCGTGTAGCGATCAAAAATTTGTAGTTGTTGCTCTTTGCTGATACCGTGCCCAATATTGCTTATGCTAAAGAAATTTGGCTCTAAAGCGATGCGTACTTTTGAATTTGGCGCTGCATATTTGGAGGCGTTGCTAAGAAGGTTGTCTAAAATTTTACTCACATCCCCAAGATCTGCATTTATAAAGCTTGGCTTTAGGCTAGTATCTATCTCAAGCCCACGTTTGGCAAAAAATGGCGAGAAATAGTTCAGTCTTTGTGTGGTTAGTAAATTTAGGTCTATGAGCTCTTTTTTGCCAGGCTTATCTAGGTTGAAGCTTAGGTGAACGAGCGCGTCATAAATGTTATTTAGGCTCTTTGCGGCAAGGCTGATATTGTTAAAACGCTTTAAATTTCTCTCGTTTAAATTTTCAAGATCAGCTGTCTCAATACTCATAGAAATGACGCTTAGAGGCGTGTTTATCTCGTGTGTTGAGTCTTTTATAAAGCGGTTTAGCGTATCTATCTTTTCATAAAGCGGTCTTAGGCTTAGTTTTGCTAGGTAAAAGGCAATAAAGAGCAGGGCAAAAAAGAAAAAGAGTGCCTTTAGTGTGGTCGAAATTTGCAAGGATAAAATTTCGCCGTTGATATCTTTGCCAACTAGAAAAATATCTGCGTGTGAGAGTTCGTCTGTGGTGTTGTCCTCCATGTACTGGATCTTTTCAAATATCGCGACCTTGCCGCCGATCAAATTTACATTTTTGCTTTTGTCTATCTTTTGACAGTCAAAGTCTTTATAAATTTTCTCACCATTTTTTAGCACGATGCAAGCATGCACGCCTTTTTCTTTTGTTAGACTTGAGATTGAATCAAGTCCATTCATTCTAGCTTTCATGTAAATGCCCATTTTTATCTCTTTTAAAGACTTCACCTCGTTTAAAATGAGCGTTTCTTTTTTGTTTTTATAGTCATGTATGAAAAAATATCCTAAAAATAGCACAGTGCTAACAAGATAAAGGGATAAAATTTTAAATAAAATTTGTGTCTTTTCAGACATATACATAGCCGTCCCCACGCCTGTTTAATATGGCGTCTTTGCCTAAAATTTGACGTAAATTTTTGATATAGACACGAAGGCTAAGCTCGCTTGGCTCCTCGTCAAATTTCCAAATTTTATTAAAAATTTCATCTTTGGTTAAAATTTTGCCTTTGTTTTGCAAAAATAGCGCGAGTAGGTCGCTCTCTTTACTCGAGATATTTACATTTTTACCATCTTTGCTTAGTGTTTTGCTCTGTGGATGAAAGCTAAATTCGCTTGAAATTTTGATCGCATCTCCACTGTGATGTGAGAAATTTCTCTTTAGAAGTGCTTGTATACGTATGAGTAGTTCTTTTAGCTCAAATGGCTTTTTTAGATAGTCGTCGCAGCCACTTTTGTAGCCTTTTTCAAGATCGTCTATGGTATTTAGCGAGGTGGTAAAGATGCTAGGTGCGCTAACACCTAGCTCTCTTAAGGAAGAAAGAAGTGAAAAGCCATCTCCTTGTGGGAGTTTGACGTCAAGTATAAGCAGGTCGAAATTTTGCTCGTAGGCGAGATCAAGCGCTTCTTTGGCATTATCTGAAGTAGTGACCTCATAGCCATTTTCAACTAGATACTCACTGATGAGATCAAGTAAAATTTCATCATCTTCAACGAGCAAAATTCTAACCATTAAGCACCTTTACATGCCTTTTTTCATTTCGTCTTTCATGCCCATGTCATCTTTTTTCATTTCGTCTTTCATGCCCATGTCATCTTTTTTCATTTCATCTTTTTTTATCATGGGTTTTTTGCCCATGTCATCTTTCATCATCTGCTCTTTCTTCATCATCTCGTCTTTGCCCATGTCATCTTTTTTCATCATTTCAGTAGCATTTGCAAGACCACCAAGCATAAACATAGCACCAAGTGCAACTAGTAGTAATTTCTTCATAACGTCTCCTTTAAATGAAATATGATGAAATACTATCTCCTTAGTGTGAAGTGAGCGTGAATTTATGCAAATACAAAATAGATAACTGGAAGCGTGATAAATGAAAACAGCACGCCTATGGCCACTGATGAGATGGCTAGCGAGCTATCAAGCCCAGCTTTTATGACCATTGCACTTGCAAGGGCTGATGTTGGCATCGCACATTGAAAGAGACCAACGACCCAAGTTTTGCTCATCTGGATACCTGAGACTTTTAATATGATGAAAAATACGATCGCTGGCAAGATCATCTTACATAAAAGCACGACGCTAACGCCCTTATATGTGCTTGTGATGCTATTAAAATTTAATCCAACACCGATAGCAAAAAGTGCTACTGGAGTGACGCTGCCTTCAAACATCCTAAGTGGAGCAAAGATAAACTCAGGCAAAGGGACTTCTTTTAAGATAAGAGCCATAATAAGCGCGATAAATGGCGGAAATTTTAAAATTTTCATCGTATTTTGAAATAGTGAAACCTTCTCTGGTGCAGCAAAAGAGAGGATAAGTGGCCCAAGGATCGAAAGTGGGATACCAGTGGCTATTTGATCGTAAAAGATGACTTCATTTACCATCGCATCACCAAAGAAGCCTTGAATGACAGGCATACCGACAAATAGGGTATTACCAAAAAGGCTTAACATGACCATACTAACAGTTGTTACTTTAGTAAATTTAAAGATCTTACCAAGCACCAATGCCATGACAGCACTGATAGCTGTTGAGCCAAAGCCAATTAAAATTGTATTTATAAGCGAAACATCGACATTTACGTGATAAATTTTGTCAAAGATTAGCGCAGGCATTGCAAAACAAAGGACAAAATCCACAAAAGGGATCGAGTGCTTTTGCTCAACAATGCCGACTTTTTTAGCAAAAAAACCAGTTGCGATTATGAAAAAAATTGCAAAAAGTGGAGTGAAGTTCATAGCATTCTCTTTTAAATCTAAATTTTTACGGAAAATTGATTATAGGACCCATAAGATTAAATTACAATAAACCTTTTTTAAAATTTGCTCTCAAAATTTATGCCTTAATATCAACCTTTTTATAAAATTTATCTCTCTCATCTATCTTTTCTTTGCTCTTTAAATCATTTTCAAGATAGCTGATATTATAAATTTCTCTTGTAGATATGCTTTTGCCATTATTTAGACTGATTAAAAATTTACTCTCAAATTTATTAGATAGATTGGCAATAGCGATCGCTCCAGCATCTTTTAGACTTACGATTTTATCACCTTGCATGAAGCCAATATCTTTAAAATCCAAGCTATTTAGCTGCACATTATTCATCTCTTTTGCCTCTAAATTTGTGCTAGTTTTTAGCTCACTTGATGTATTTAGCTTGCCAGTATCGTTATAAAGCTCTTTTACGTCTATTTCTCTTCCACTATCAAATTTTAGCCTTATGGTGCCATCTTTGTTTAGCTTCATAGCTATGACGCTATCGCTATCTTGCAAAGATGCGGCAGCTGTGGCTTCATTTGTTATAAAAGCCTTTTTTACCTTTTTTAAATTTGAGATACTAAACTCAAGTCCAGTTGCTTGTTTAAATTCATTTTCCATCAAGATCATTTTGGCTGATTTTGTCTTCTCAAACTTTGATATATAAGCGTCCGCATTTTCATCAAATTTCTTTAAACTATCGCCAAGATTTTCTATCATCTTGTTGTATGCGTCAAACTCAGCGTTATAATCTTTGTAAAATTTCATAAAACTATCTTTTTGAAATTTTGTATATGAGAAATTTTCATCTTTTTTATAATCTTTGTCTGGCTCAATGATCGGATTAAACTCGCTTAGCCTTGCAGTATCATCAAAACCCACTTTAAGATAGGCAAAATTTTTAAAAGAGCTATCTTTGCCAAAGATATTATTGTGTCTTAGGTCGACCCAGCCATCTTTTTGGGCATATTTTTTAAAGAAATTATTTATATCATTTTTCTCTATCTTTTCATATCTGTTTTCTGCAGCGAACAAAGTATTTGGATCTGAGGCGTAGTAAGAGTGCCTATAATCAATATCTTTTGTATCCACGTAAAGATCGGGATTATTTGTGATCGTTGCTTTACGATTTAGCTCTTCTCTTTTTATTTGGTTGTGATTTATGACATTTGTGCTGATAAACTGCCTAAGGTCAACCCTTGGCATCACATCGCTTAAATTTGCTATTTTTTCATTTCCATCTTTGTCGTAACCCTTTACTTTTAGCTTATCAAAGAGTATATCTTTTTGATCTAGCACGCCGTCATTGTTGCTATCAAAGCTAAAAAGATAGCTATTATTTTCTAATTTTGTAGTGCCAAGTTTATCGTTATCGCCGTAAATATCTAAAAATACTTCTACTTCTCCATATTTTGTTTTTAGAGTGTTTGAATAAGCGTAATCGTTTAAATTTTTAAATTTTGTATTTTCTAAGTATCCACTTTTTAGTGTAGATAGCATGCTGCTACTATCTGAAGCTTTTATATTTTTAAAGTAGGCATTTTCACTAAAATGATAGCCTCTAGAAAGTTCATCGGAGTGAATTTTATTGTTGCTGTAGATGAGATTTTTTGAGTAGTTGTTTAAAATTTCTTCTACTTTTTGTAGGATTTTGTGTCTATTTTGCTCTTTTATCTCAGCATCAGTGATATTTATAACTTTGCTTACTTTGATACTTTCTTTTAAATTTGAAATTTGTTCGTTATTTATCTCTAAACCTTGTTTATCCTTAAAGGCATGGAGCATATCTGTAGGATTTTTTAAATCTTTTAAATTTATAAAGTTATATTTTAATGATGTGATATTCATCTAAAATCCTTTTTAAAGATGTTGCAGATAATATCGGATAAATTTAGAAAGTATTTAGGCGTATAATGGTGCCCGAGGTCGGACTCGAACCGACACAAGGTTGCCCTTACCAGATTTTGAGTCTGGCGCGTCTACCAGTTTCACCACTCGGGCTAAGTTAAGATTGAAATTTTAGATTTGTGAGAAGAAAGAAAAAAAAGGGAGACTTGCTCTCCCCCCTAAAAAGAAATTATTTCTTTTTACCTTTTTTAGCAGCACCAGCAGCAACCGCTTCTTTAAGTTTTTTGCCAACTTTGAATTTAACTGCTTTGCTAGCAGGAACGTCGATAACTTTTTTAGTTCCAGGAACTCTAGCTTTTCTTGCAGCTCTGTCAGCAGTACCGAAAGTACCAAAGCCTATAAAGCTAATTGTATCGCCTTTTTCAAGAACTGCTTGGATTGTCTCCAAAGTAGCATCAACAACTTTTAGAGTATCTTTTTTTGAAAGACCAGCCTTATCGGCAACAGCTTGAATAAATTCAGCTTTTTTCATGAACCATCCTTTTAAGAAGTTATGTGGCTATATTACACTCTTTTAAAAAAAAATACAATACTTTTTCCCTAAATTTAGCTCTTTTTTACGTTTTTTTAACAAAAAATGCTATTTTTTTAAAAATTTACTCGCAAATTTCAAATGTGATTTCATTTTTTAACCCCATCTTCTTCATATCAATAAGCTTTAAATTTTTAAAATTTAAGCTCATTAGTTCATCTTTATTTTTTATAAGTTTATTTGCTATCTGGCGCAAGACTTCGCCTCTATACGCTTTTGCGTGATGACTCACTATTTTTTTATTTTTTACAAAACAAAAAGTTATGTATTCTTTTTTTATAGTGTAAAATTTTTCATAAAACTTAGCTCTAAGGTCTAAGATCTCATCATTTTGCAAAAAATTATCAACCGCTTTACTAAAATTTTTTTCATAAAATTTTGAAATTTCAAAGCCACCCAGCTTTTCACCTTGCTTTAGTTTGTATTCTGGTATCTCATCTTTTGCTAAGATAGGCCCAAATAAATTTGAAAATATTAAAACATTATTATCTATATATTTTTGTGCCTTATTGTCTAAACCACGATAGTTTAGATGTTTATAAGCCACTCCATCATACCTTAAAATAGCTTTTATGCTGCCTTTTTGAGATAAGCTTTCTCGCAGCTGTTTACTCTCTTCAAGCTCTTTTAGTCCAAAAAGCTTTTTTATCTCGTCTAAATTTGCATTTTTTAAAAATTCATCGTATCTGTTTAAAATTTCAACTCTTTTGTCAAAAAGCTCTGGAAATATCAAATCCTTACCATTAAATTTATTATTCGTATTTAGAGAAATTTTACTTTCGCTTGGAGAAAAGAGAATTTTTAGTGCCATTTTTCTTACCTATTTTATATGTAAATTTTTGTTGGATTATACAATAAACTTTTTATGCTAAAAAAAATCAAATTTTTACCGATATAAAAACAAGCGGAATCATTTTTGCTTAGAGTGAATAAAAATTTAGGAAAAAATTATGAGAATAACAAACCAACTACGTTTTAGTCAGACTTTGCATGACTACCAAAAAAATATGACTGGTGTAAATAAAAGCTATAAGCAGCTCTCAAATGGTTTGAAAATTCAAGATCCATACGATGGTGCTGCGACTTATAATGATGCGATGAGGCTTGATTATGAAGCGACTACTCTCACTCAAGTAGTTGATGCCACTGGTAAATCTGTAAATTTCTCAAAAAATACAGATAATGCGTTGCAAGAGTTTGAAAAACAGCTTGAAAATTTTAAGACAAAAGTAGTCCAAGCGGCTAGCAGCGTGCATAGTAAGACATCGCTAGAGGCTTTGGCAAATGATCTTCAAGGCATAAAAAATCACCTTGTGAATATTGCAAACACTTCGGTTAATGGGCAGTTTTTGTTTTCTGGAAGCGCTGTTGATACAAAGCCAATAGATGGTGCAGGAAAATATCAAGGCAACCGTGATTATATGAAAACATCGGCTGGCGCTCAGGTTGAGCTTCCTTATAATATCCCAGGATATGATCTATTTCTAGGAAAAGATGGCGATTACAGTAAAATTTTGACAACAAATGTTCGTTTAGCTGATCAAACTAGAACCGATATCTCTTATGCGCCAAAATTTCTAAACGATAATAGCAAGATAAAAAATATGATCGGGCTAAATTACGCTAGTGATTCAGTGGTTAGAAGTGACGGCTCTTATAATGGCACAACAAATCCTGATTATGATTTTTTAGATAATTCAAATGTAAATTTTCCAGATACATATTTTTTCATGCAAGGCAAAAAGCCAGACGGCACGACATTTACCAGTAAATTTAAGATGAGTGCAAATACAACAATGGCTGGGCTTATGGAAAAAATCGGAATGGAATTTGGCAATACAAAAACAACAAAAGTTGTTGATGTAAGCATAAATAACGATGGACAATTTAATATAAAAGATCTTACTAAAGGCAACCAGACTATTGACTTTCATATGGTTGCGGCCACATCAGTAGCACCAAATCGCGGCGCAATCGCTCAAAACAACGCGCTTGATGCGGTAAATTCTCTTGAAGGTCTTGAAACAATGGCAAATAATGTTCCAAAAACGGTTCATATCACTGAGTTTGTAAAGAGCAAATATACTGATAAAGATGGAAATGCGACAAATGCATTTGACTATGATAAGGTTAGATTTGAAAGAAAGGATAATGAGCTAATCGCAAATTTACCTCAAGTAGCTAGAAGAACGGGCGAATATGCAACAGATCAGACAAAGCTAAGTGAAGTCTCTGGTACAAAGGAGAGCTACGATAGAAATTTATATCCAAAAGATGTTGATGCTAGAAAGAGAGAGCTCTTTAATATCGACAACCAAGAGATAAATTTACAAGTAAAGTCAATCACTGGTACAAAATATGATATAAAGGTAAAAATGGGTACAGCAGGGGGTACAAATACTCCAGTGCAATTTGAAATAACATCTACACCACCAGGTGGCACGCCTTCTGCACCTAGGACTTTAACTGTTTATAACTCAGATGAGTTTGGAAGTTACAGAACTTATGCTAGTGATTTTACTTATAGGCAGCTCATGGATATCGTTGCTATGGCAGCAAGCGATAATATTCCAAACCCTCCACATGCAGAAAACGCAAATTTTGATACAGATATAGAAAAAGTAAAAAGAGATCAAAACTATAATGCCTATAAAGAGGCTTTATCAAAAACAAAGGGCGCGGTAGAGACGACTTTGGATGATAAAGGCAGAATGGTTTTGACTGATAAGACAAAATCAGTAACAAACATAGAAGTAACTATGCATGATGCAAAAAATAGCGATAAATTTGATGGCGATAGTACTGGTAGAGATACAGCTGGTAATGCTGGCCACCCTCAAGGAAAGGGTTCTGTATTTAGTTTTAATGAAAATAATGCTTTAACTATTGATGAGCCAAGTACGAGCGTTTTTCAAGACCTTGATAATATGATCGAAGCTGTTAGAAAGGGATATTATAGAGCTGATGCAAATAGTAATGATCCACGAAATACTGGCATGCAAGGCGCATTACAAAGGCTTGATCATTTAATAGATCATGCAAATAAAGAGCTTACAAAGATCGGCTCTCAATCAAGACTTTTAACTGCTACAAAAGAGCGAGCCGAAGTAATGAAAGTGAATGTGCAAACTGTTAAAAATGATGTAATTGATGCAGACTATGCGGAGTCATATCTGAAATTTACGCAGCTTTCACTATCTTATCAAGCAACTCTACAAGCAAGCGCAAAGATAAATCAACTAAGCTTACTAAATTATTTAAATTAAAATTTAAATCAGCAGGCCACCTAGCTTGCTGATTTTTTAAAATTAAACTCAAGCGTGCTATAATAAGCCTTTTTTATAAAGGATCTAAAATTTTACGACATATCTTATTTACAATTTTTGTTTGCATTTTTATATATTTTGGTATCGCTACAGCTGCTCCAACTGCTGATTTTGTTGGCTCGCTTGGACAAAGCCTTGGTATTTTAAATATCAAATATTTTGGACTTATTGCGTATGTTTATCCATTTTTATTGATCATTTTGGGCTATTTTGTCTATAAAAATTTTAAGAAATTTGACTTTGATTTTGCTCAGTTTTTGGTAGGAATTTTTCTCTTTTTTATAGCTTTTTTGATGTTTCAAGCCTTGAGTGCTTCAAGTGCAAATGGCGGTATAATTGGAAATTTCATAGTTAGTGCCTTAAAAGAGGTGATCGGCTCTATCGGCACTGCGGTTGCTATACTTATGATGTTTATTATCTCACTTGGGCTTGCTTTTAGGGAAAATTTTATAATTGTTTTAAGAAAGGCATTTGTGGATAAAGAGATAAAAGTCCATGAAGAGAGAAATTTAAAAGAGATAAAACAAAAGCAACTTCCAAAAATCGAACGCAAAAGACAAAAGAATAATGATATAAAAGAAGAAGAGCTTATAGAAGCTCAGGTACTAAATGATGATGAACAGAATTTAGATGAAGAGATAGAGCCTGAGCCAGAAAAAGAGAGTAGGGCCTCAACTATAAACGGAGTTGAAATTTTAAACGAAGTGGCTGAGAATAAGAAGCTGCTTGATCAAATAGAACGAGGAAATGTGGAAAAGCCAAAGAATTTTGTCTTACCACCGCTTAAATTTTTAAACGATCCGCCAAAACGCTCGCATAGCGTAAATGAAACGGAAATCGATCAGCAAATTTCTAATTTGCTTGATAAACTCCGTAAGTTTAAAATAGACGGAGATGTGGTTAGAACTTATACTGGGCCTATCGTCACGACATTTGAGTTTCGTCCAGCTCCACATATCAAGGTAAGTAAAATTTTAACACTTCAAGATGACCTAGCGATGGCACTAAAGGCTCAAACGATCCGTATCCAAGCGCCGATCCCTGGTAAAGATGTGGTAGGCATCGAGGTGCCAAATCAAAATTTAGAAACAATATACCTAAAAGAAATTTTAGAGAGCGAAGTCTTTAAAAATGCAAGTAGCCCGCTAACTATGGCGCTTGGCAAAGATATCGTTGGTGCTCCTTTTGTGACTGACCTTAAAAAACTACCTCATTTACTTATCGCTGGAACTACAGGATCTGGCAAAAGTGTGGGTATAAACGCGATGCTTTTAAGCTTGCTTTATAGAAATAGCCCACAAACTTTGCGTCTAATGATGATCGATCCAAAAATGCTTGAATTTAGCATATATAACGATATCCCACATCTTCTAACTCCAGTTATTACAGAGGCTAAAAAGGCGATCACTGCACTTGCTAATATGGTCGCTGAGATGGAGCGAAGATATAAGATAATGAGCCAAACTCGCACAAAAAATATAGAGAGCTACAATGAAAAGATGAAAGAGGAGGGCGGTGAGCAGTTTCCGTATATCGTTGTGATCATCGACGAGCTTGCTGATCTGATGATGACTAGTGGCAAAGACGTGGAGCTTTATATCGGCCGTCTAGCACAGATGGCAAGGGCTAGCGGCATACACTTGATAGTGGCAACCCAGCGTCCAAGCGTTGATGTCGTGACTGGCCTCATAAAGGCAAATTTACCAAGTAGGATAAGCTATAGGGTAGGGCAGAGGATCGATAGTAAGGTCATCCTTGATCAAATGGGAGCTGAGAGCTTGCTTGGACGAGGAGATATGTTATTTACACCTCCTGGAAGTCCTGGTGTGATCAGACTTCATGCACCATTTGCTAGCGAAAAAGAGATAGAAACGGTTGTAAATTTCTTAAAAGAGCAACAAGATGTAGTTTATGATGAGAAATTTTTAATAGAAGAAGGTACAAGCGGAAGTGTGGCTGCTGGTAGTTTAGGAGAAGATGAACTTGATGAGCTTTACGAAGAGGCCAAAGAGATCATTTTAAGTGAGCAAAAAACGTCGATAAGTTATCTGCAAAGACGTCTAAAAATAGGTTACAACAAAGCTGCAAATATAATAGAGCAAATGGAAAAAATGGGTGTTTTAAGCCCAATGAATGCAAAAGGTCAAAGAGAAATTTTGTAGCTAAAGTCATAAATTGCTTTAATTTTAGAATTTTAATTTTTATTAAAATTCTAAAAAGTCTTGACAAAGCACATTAAAATCTATATAATTACAACTCTTAAAAACATTGGGGTATCGCCAAGCGGTAAGGCAACTGGTTTTGGTCCAGTCATTCAGAGGTTCGAATCCTCTTACCCCATCCACTTTTTAAATCCAAAATAATACTTATCGCGGAGTAGAGCAGTGGTAGCTCGTCGGGCTCATAACCCGAAGGTCGGCGGTTCAAATCCGTCCTCCGCAACCAAATGCCCATTTTATCGATATTTGAAACACTTTTTAAAATGCTTAAATTATTCTGAAATTGATTTTAGTAAATTTTCGATAGTTTCTTTAGATTTTTTAACGTTTGCAGTAATATATTTTTGTGTTGTAGTTATATTTGTATGCCCTAATGTAAATGATACTTGCTCGATGGGAATTTTTAAATAATTAATTGAATATGTGCCAATTAAATGCCTTATATCATGAAGCCTGATTTTAGGTAAGTTATTCTTTTTAAGAAGTGAAGCCCAGCTTTTACGCAAGTCTTTAAATTTATCGTTAGTCATAGGATTAATAAAGACATAATCGTTTAGCTTATTTTCTTTCTTAGCTATCAAAAATCTTTTATAAAGACGATTAAAAAGCTCATCGCTCATTTTATAAATCATATTTCTTTTGGCCTTATTAATTTTAAAGGGGATAATGTAAGTCCTGGTCTTAAAATTTATATCGCTAAATTTTAAGCTTAATACTTCATTCTTTCGTCTGCCGTGAAGTAGAAAAAAGAATATATCAGAGCTTGCATCGGTATTTTCACTAATGGCCTTAATAAAGCGTTTTTGAATAGCGATCGAGTAATCAAAATACCTTTTATTATCAAACTTTGGTAGCTCAATAAAATCGCAAGGATTTTTATTTATTAACTCCAGCTTTATACCTAGCTTGAAAATAACCTTTAGCTTTGCAACGATATTCTTAATAGTCTTTATCTTGTAATCTTGCTTGATAAGATCATTACAAAACTTTTGTATATCGATAAAATTTATATCTTGTATATCCTTTAAGCCAAGTGAGTTTTTAAAATGCTTATTATATGTAGCTATATCACTTCTTAGAGTGGTTGGACTTAAAATAAGCTCGTAAAAGCTAATGTAATTATTAAAAAGCTCATTTAAACACATTTTTAAAACTCATTACAAATCAAAAATCTATCTACAAAGCTATCAATATCAGGGGCATTTAAATCGTGCCTTTCATGATAGTGTGTAAAATTATCTAAATTTCTATCAAGCATTAAATTTTCAACATAGGCTAAATGCTGGGCATTTACATCACCGCCCAAGCTTTGATAGTAATTGACTAACTCGTAATCTTTCATTCTGCTTACTGGTTTAGGCTTTTCATCGCTTTTAAAAAGCTCATCGCAAAGCTTTAAAATTTGTCTTTGTTTTAAATTAGTGCCAAAGCTTTTTATTTCATCTTGTGCGTTTTCATCTTTTTGGCTATTAATTTTCAATCTATCGTAAAAATTCATAAGCCTACCACTTATATAATGCTCCAATCTGCCATTTAAATAAATAATCTCTTCTTTATTGAAAGGCAAATTTATATATATGTAATCATCTTTTTTATTCCACTCAAGTATTGCTCTATGATCGTTTGTTAAGTCGTTTAAGTGATAAAAGTCTTGCATCGTGCTAATAAAATTAATCTTCCTATATACCCATAATGGTACTTTAGTGCGTGAGCTTATAAATCTTCTTACTTTGTGCTTTACATACCAGGCTGAAAGCTCGTCAAAATCTTGCGTTTCTTTTAAATTAATGAAAGTCTTTTGGATATATTTCATAACATAGCCACTAGGATTATTAATACTAGTTTGAAAGCCATTTAATTCGCCATTTTTCTCTTGCTCGCTTGTAATAGCATTTGTTTTTAGGTTTTGCGGAGCATAAAAAATATCAGTATAAATTCTTTTCATAAAATCTATTGTGTGAGCTGGGACATAAAATAAAGCGTGAATGTGTGGCACGCCGTCTTTTTTGTGTGGCTCAAAGCACCTTATATAGCTTCTGTCGATATTTTTAAATTTTCTTGAATATCGCATAATAAATAAATTCCATTGATGATTAAGAACGGCTACTAAATCAGAAATACTTAAAGGCGCTGAATTTTTAGCCTTATACTTAACTTCATCAGGCAAATATCTATAATCAATCGGCATAAATTTAGAATAATCGCTATTTAATGCACCCCTAAAGCAGCCGTTAAGAGTGATAGTTAAAAATACTGGGACTTGAAAATAATCGATTGCAAAAGAGCTAAACACATTCACGCGATTAGACACTTCGGCGTAATATTTATCGCTAAAGTTAGCCGACATTGAAATATCTAGCAAATTTCTAACCTGGCCATTAACATTAACAAAAGAGAAAGAGCGCATATATTCCCTTTGGCTATCAAGCTTTGCTTGGCAAAGCTCAACGTCAAGGGGAGAAACACCATATAAATTTCTCGCTCGCATAATCGCTTCCTTAAACGTAAGAGTTTTTTATTAATTTGACAAGGGCAGCCATTGTGGCGGACTTCGTCCGCCCAAAGGCAGCCTTTTTTGGCTACGCCAAAACACATATAGGCGAAAGGAGTGTTTTAAACCCAAAAAGCATATTAGCTGCACGGCTCGATTAAGCAGAATGTGCCAATAAGCTTTATTTCTCGCCTTTTGTAGGGGGAAATCCCCTACACCCCTAAAACATTAAATAATTTGAATTGTGAGCGTTAGAACAGAGTTTATTTCGCTGTCTTGCTCAACTAAAAAAGATACTTTAAAAACCATATATCTTTAAGGATAGGCACGCCATTACGTTGCTTAGAAGTAGTCGTTTTATTAATACCGCTAAGAACTAGAACGTCACCACGCTTTAAAGAATACGAGCTTTTAAGCTCCTTTTTTGAAACAATGGGCGTTAATGATGTACTTTGAGAGAGAATATCTTCAAGTATTAAATGTAAGTCAAAATCAATGTGATCTGATAAGATGATAGGTTTTAAATTTATCTTTAGACCAATATCTTTATATTCATAACTATCAGTCTTTTGATAGTTTAAGTTTGATATATCAGTTTTTGAAACCAAATAAGGGATGTTTTGAACGGAACTAAAATAAACTTCAGTGTGATTTTTTGCCGTCAATACTGGCGATGAAATAATTTTTGTAATGCCGTTTGTATCAAGAAAATTTAATATGCCAAAAAAGGCTCTATCATCGTTTTTAATAATATTTGAATTAGAAATATAAGGGGAAGTAATCAGATTAATATAATAAGCTAAATCGCCGTGATTAAGTGGCTTAAGCAAGCCTTTTAAATTTGTGCCTAAATCTTTAATGTCTTTTAGATTTGTTTCGGTGATAGTCAGTTTAAATGTTACTTGCTCCAGGCTCTTATCAATCTTTGAAATGGCTTCTTTAATCTGATCAAATATATAGTCATCAGCTCTAAAGAAAACCGAATTAGAAGACGTCGAGTAAGTGGCATTTAAATCAAACTGGCTAAGAATTTTATTAACGTCATCATAAACATAATTCTTTAGCTCGATACGCCTAAGATCATAATCAGGCAATTTTTGAGAGCTTACGTAGTAGAAATTATCCTTTTTATAAAGATATAAATTCTTGGCTTCAAGCATTTTTCTAAACATTGCAATAGTGATCTTAACTTCGTCTTCATAAATGAAATAATATTCGCCCTGGTGTATGCTTTCATCGGTTACAATGGCTATATTATTAGCCCTACTAGTAAGACGTGCGAAATCTAAAAGATCAGTATAAATTTCAGCAGCAAACAAGCTATTTAAAAACAGCAGCGGAAGAATTAGAAATTTGATTAAGATTTTCATCGGAAACACCTTTGTTATTTTTTGAAATTAAATTTTGGAAAACTGGCTTGTCAAATACATAGTAATATTTGACAAGCTCGTGAGATTTTGGCTCATAATAAAAATATAATGGCGTATACATTGAAGATATGTAGCTAAGTAATGATAATGGATATAGATGATAATCTTCGTCAAAATGGCAAGATGAATTAACGCAAGTAATGTTATAAATATAAATTTCTGGAATATCGGAGCTAATTTTATTATTCTTTTTAGAAGTATCTTTAAATATATCTGGAAAATCAGAAATAGAATATTTTTGTGAACCAGGATCGGAAATTTTATTGGAAGTAGATAAATTATTTTCGGTTGGAGTATTGCTTTTAAAAATAGACATAACAATAAAATAAAAATAAAAAATAAGAACAATAAAAATAACAATAGCTAGAAAAAAGTAAAATCTTACAAATGATTTTTTATTTGAACTTTGTCCAGAGTGGTATAAATTAAATACTTCTTCAAGATATGGAATATTAATAATCTCTAATCTATCTTTTTTATAAAGCCTATAAGATGCAAAAACTTCATAACGAAATTTCTTTGAAAATAATCTTTTTGCGCTATCAACAGCCCTATAAAATTTCTCTGCTATACGTTTATATTCGTTATTGACTAAAGTTAAATCTTGGGTAATTAAATAAATATCCTGGTATAAATGGCGATGATAAGTAAGCCACCAAACTAAAATTTCGTCTTTTTTGTCTTTAAAAAAGTTATGGCACTCATCAAGAACAAATATGCAACCATATAAATTTAGCTCTTTAGCTTTTTCATTAACTTCGTTATCGGTTGCACCAGTCTTATATAAAGCATATAAATTTCTTAAGCCTAAATAGAACTCATCAAAATCGAACTTTTTAAATTTATCTGATAACTCAAACTTGAACTCATTTATATTTGTGTAGCAAAATGAATAACTAGGCTTTTCTTTTGGCTTTGCAAATTTAGATAAAAATGTTTTCTTTGGCTCAAATAAAAAGGTCTGATAAATCATATATACTGCGTAATATGTTTTACCACTTCCAGGGTTGCCAACTAAATAAGTAATCATTTTTAAAGCTTTGCAAGAATAAACGTAACAAGAGTTTCACGAACAAATCTAAAAACAGTAATACCGATTTTTGTCGCATAAATTACAAAGAAAGAAAGAAAAATAGGCGAAAATATAGAAAACACATCACAAAAGGCATTCCAAGCACCAAGAGATTTTAAAATAGAAAAAGCAATCGTAACGATCTTTTCATTGCCTACTGAAAGATTATTAACATAATCAATAATATAGTTAAATTTAGAATAGATGAAATTAATAATATAAATAACAGCAGCGGCATAAGATAAAACAAGAGCACCTAAAATTACGTTAATAACAACCATTTTAGAAAATGTAACTGCTTTAAAAACAAAATTAATAGCATTTTCCCATTTAAAAAAGCGAAAGAATAAAACAATAGTAGCTATAATTGCTTGCATATCTTACCACCCCATAAAAGTAAAAATAAATAGCTTGGCTATTAAAAATAAAAACAACAAAAAGAAAGCTACAAAGAAAAAGACATAAAGAGAAGAAGCAATAGGCGAAAGAATACTGCAAAAATCAAAGACAACTTTTTTACTGAAAAAAACCATATCTATATCAAAACTTAAAAGACAAGTATTAGGAATACCACCTTTTTTTAAGCTCATTAGATTGCCATCTTTGATTTTTGAGATAGTATCATTTAAGCTTTTTTTAATACCATCAATAGGCTCAAAAAGATTATTAACATTTTCCTTATACATATTTGCGAGATCAGCGGTTCTTTCTTCAAGCTCGCCATAATCTATATTGCCAGGTGTAGCATTTTCAGGGTCTTTGCCGTTACCTTGTCCGCCACCAGACGAACCGCCACCAGTGCCACCGCCTGAGCCACCACTCGAACCGCCATTATTGCCACCGCTTGAACCACCGCCAGATGAACCGCCATTATTGCCATTGCCTGGAGTAGAATTGTTATTGTCTTTGTCTTTATCCTTGTTTGGATCTTCTTTGTCTTTATCTTTATCTTTGTTTGGGTCTTGTTTGTTTTTATCCTTATCTTTGTCAGAATTTTCTTTACTTTTATCAAATTTGAAAGTAATTAATGTTTCATTTTTGCAATGTGCTTGAACAATATTAGGTTTGTTAGGATCCCAAGAATAACCAGGATTATAAGAAGAACCAATACCAGCGCAATAACACCTTGCAATATCATCTATTGTTAAAGCACTCGAGCAATCTATACAAGTATAATCAGAAGTAAAGAATTTATGATTATCTTCATCAGTGCAATCAACTACACAAGCATTAGTTTGAACATTCCATAATTGACCAGCTGGGCAAGAATCAACGCACTGCATTGTGTCAGTGTTAAATTCTTGATTTAGCTTACATCTTGCAACTTCTTTGGAATTAAAAACAATAAAATCATAATAATTAAAAACAGGGTCTTTAGGATAATCAGAAAAAACAAAATAATCAAAAATACCACCACCACCACGCTGGCCAAAGCGGCCAACTCTACGCTCGCCACCTATATAAACATGACCATAGCCAAACCCAACATAAAAACCAGGAGTTTTTGAGCCTAAAAAATAATAAGCTTCTTGAGTAATTGTAAAAGAATAGATATAGTAATAGCCAGTTTCTGGCGATCTAAGACCGTAATAATTATTACCTTTTAAAAATTTGCCATCGATAGGCTTAAAACCGCTATCAAAGTCTTTATCACGAATAACCGAACATAAGCCATCGCCAGCACAATTTTTAGAAAAAGCAAGAGAGCATAAAAGAGATAAGAAAATGAAAGATCTAATTAGAAATTTCATTACAAAGCCTTAAAAAAATCTTTTTGTTAAAAGAGTTAAAGCAGCACAAATCGGTAATGATAAGACCAAAAACCATATAAAGATAGAAAAGAAGTAATCAAAAGCAGGGATACCAATAACACTAAACATTTTAAACACCTTTTTTAAATTCTCGAAAGAATTAAGAGAATAAACAAACAAAGCAAGAAACCGCATAAAGTCCCAGTGGTAGACATCAAGAAGTTATATTGCTCTATTGTTAAGTTAAGAAAGACTTTATCCATAAATTTAAACCCCAAAAAACTACTGACGCACTTCGTTTGTCAGCTTAAAGCTTTGCTTTGCACTCTGCTTTAAGCTTTAAAATTTATGTGCTAATTTTTAAAAAGACTAAAAGCAGAAGTAATGGCAGTAACACAAGCAAAAAAGACAATTACAATAGCAAAGAAAGAATTTAGAAAAAATCCTAATTTAGTAACGTCTATAAAATCAAAATACACTTTTAACCTTTTTAAAAATTAGCCCCCAATAAAGGGGGAACAAGCTATTTTAAAAGAGAAAGACCTTTTTTAACAGCAAAAATTGCAGCTAAAACAACAATAACCGCACCAGCTACGCCCATAAATGGAGTAATATTAAGATCGCCAGTTACTGTGCCATCTGCACCCATTGTTATACCAGCTGCAAGAGCATTGCTTGACATTGCACCAACAGCAGCAACACCACCTAAAACCTTAGCCTTAGTAGAAGAAAGAAATTTTTTCATCTCTAACCCTTTTTGTTTAAATTTAGTAGCCTTTAACTACTTATTTAAGGAAACACGGACTTAAATAAGTAGTTAAAGGGGATAAACCCCTTTATTTATTTATTTTCAGGTTTTTTTGCAGGCTTTGTGTCGTATAGGAAGTATTCGATTGGATCAGCAATCGTAATTATTCTTTGATCGTTAGGGAAGCCACCTTGAACCGGTATTTCTTCGCCTTTTTTAAATTTTTCTTTTATTGCAGCCGCTACAAGTCCAGCGGTATTATTATCTGGGCAGATAATTTTAAAAACTACTTTTTGCTCTACTTCATCAGTAAAGCCAGTCTTTTCATTAACAACGTCATAGATATTTGATGAAGAAATACGAACAGAAGAAGAGTAATCATTACCTTCAAACTTACCAGAAGCCGAACTTCTAACAAGACCACCCCTAAGAACATACTTTAAATCATATTCAGATTTAACGATTTGCATTTTTAACACCTTTTTTAGTTTATTTTTTGTTTTTGAAACACCATTTAACTTGGCTCCGAAAAGGTGTTTCGTCCAAACGGAGCCAGAATAGTTTAATGCCATATTCAGGGCAAAACCTATGCAATTTTTGATATAATTTTGTTGCGAACAAAAAAACCAAAAAATTTATGCACAATTATTGTGCATTTGGATAGTGAAATGTTAAATAAAAAAACCTTAAAAATTAATAAAATGCAAAATAATTTGTCAAAAAGTATGAAAAATGACTAGACAAGAATTAGCAGACAAATTAAATATTACTAGAAATACACTCACAAATTGGGAAAAAGAAAAGCCAGAATTAATACGATTAATAAATCAAGGTTTAGCACTAGATGAACAAATTTTAGAAACCAAAAAATTTCTAGAAAGATTAGAAAAAATAAGAGAAAAAGCGAACAATGGAAAAATAAATACTAAGATAAATAAATCAGAGGAATAATGTTGGAACAAAATTTAAATCTAATTATTCCACTCATAAAAATTTTTATATCTGTAATGCCTATTTTATTATTTATATTTTTAATAAAATTAATAATAAATTTTATAGAAAAACAAGTAAGAAAAACAAAGTTTAAAAAAAGGAATTTTATGCAAATTATAACAGCAAAACAAATAGCAGAAGCATTTAATAAAAATTCAAAAGAGATAAACGAAGCTTTTGTAAATATAGGTTATGCCGAAAAATGTAGTAATGGATATACAGTAACACAACTTGGAAAAAGTAAAGGCGGAGAACAAAATTTTTATATGGGAAAAGCAAATATTAGATGGACAGAAGAAATACTAAAAGATGATATCTTTATAAACGAAATAAAAAAAGAACAAAAAGAAGAAAAAGAACAGAAAGAAGAAAAGCAAGAAAAGCAAGAAAATTTTAGAGATAAATTTAAGGCAGAGTATAGAACTAATGATGGACACTATGTAAGAAGCAGGGCTGAAGTAATTATATCAAACTGGCTATTTGGGGAGTGTATAGCACACGCTTATGAAAAAAGAGTTCCAATAGAAGAAGATATGTATTGCGATTTTTATATACCAAAAGGAAAAATTTATATAGAATTTTGGGGATACGAAGAAGATGAAAAATATTTAGCGAGAAAGGAAAAGAAGAAACACCTTTATAAAAAATATGGTTTAAATTTAATAGAAATAGATAATGAAATAATAAATAATATAGATGACTTTTTACCAAAAGAGCTTTTAAAATTTGGGATTAAATTAAACCTTGATTAAGATATATTAAGCATAAACGAGCTTAATATCAAGGGCATTTACAACCTTAAATATACTTTCAAATCTAGGTTTTGAATTTTCTTTAAACATCTTATAAAAGCTTTCCCTATTTAAATTTGCTTTTTTTGCAACTTTCTCAATACCTTTTGATTTTGCTATATAAAATAAAGCCCTTTTAAATTCTTCGATATCGCCATCAGACAAAACCTGATTTAAATACTCTTTTCTTAACTCATCGGTTGTTAAATAGTCTTCTAAATTAAATTTTGTAAATTCTTCTTTCATTTATAATCCTTTAATATCTCTTTTGCTTTTTTAATATCATCGCTTTGACTGTCTTTATCACCAGCATTTAACAATATAATTATTTCATCGCCATTAAAAGTAAAAAATATTCTTATTCCACCACGATTAAAAAACCTAAGCTCATATAAATCGGTATCAATAAATTTATAATCTCCTAAATGATCTTTAGTTTCTATTTGATCCAATCTTCTTAAAATGGAAATTTTAACAACCGGATTATTTAATTTATTTAACCATTTATCAAACGTAGTACTTTTCAATATTTTCATGAAATAGATTTTAAAAAAATGTAGCTTAATGGCTACTTATAAAAAGACCCTAACGCTCATAACCCGAAGGTCGGCGGTTCAAATCCGTCCTCCGCAACCAAATGCCCATTACTTTTATCATCTTTTCACTAAGCACCAATCCCCACACCATCACGTATACATCAACATTGAGATGAACGTAGTGTAAGCTACTTTTAATGTCCGTATGACCCATAAAAGCCATCAGTTTATGAGCATTAAATCCCTTCAAACTCACTAACCTAGAAGTACTGTATGGCGTAATACGTATAGTCCGTGAGTATTGTTTTCTCCCTTATATCCTAGATGGTTTCTTACAGCCCACCACATACGATTTGCTGTGTCGTGGTTTAGATGAGTTATAGGGCACTTGTTTAAGGGTAGGTCTTTGCAGTTGTCATAAGCCCCTTGAGATACCCAGTAGTAAGCCATGCGAAGCACTTGGTCGTCTTTTGTTTCAGTAAAGAGTTTGCGAGCCTCTATTTTACTTACACTCTTAGCTATCTCTAAGCGTTGTTTTATGGTTTTAAAGACCAGAATGGTTTTATTTTAATATGTAAAAAGGAAGATTGGTAAAAAATAGACATCATCTCTTTTAAATACAAAAAGTAAAATTTTGTATTAACTCTTGGCAAAATATTTCATAGAAATATAAATGAGAATTGTCACCTAGTATTGTTTTATGGATTATTGGTATAAATTTAAAAATACAGGAGGGGCGAATGCCCCTAATTATTATTTTAAAGTTTGGATGTATTCAGCTACTGCTTTTGCATCTTCGTCGCTCATTGGAGTAGCGATTGGTTTCATCATAGCACCAAGACCAAATTTATTTGCTCCTGTTTTATAACCCTTTAGTGCCTCTTCGATAGCTGCTACATCAAGAGATGTTAAAGCCGGAACTTTATTATTAAACACTTTTTCAGCTTTTGCACCATGACAGGCGATGCATTTTTTGTAGATAGCAGCACCATCTGCAGCAAAGGCAGCAGTTGAAAGTAGAGCCGCAACGCTAGAAACAATTAGTAATTTTTTCATTTTTCATCCTTTGTAAAAAAGTTTATGCATTATAGTACAAAAAGGTAAATTCGCAAGAAGCTATAGTTAAAATATTTTGGCTATAATCACCAAATGAACAAAAATGAGCCTATTAAAGCACTTTTTCTAGATCGAGATGGCGTAATAAACGAAGATGCTGGATATGTTTACGAGATAAAAGATTTTAAATTTATCGATGGTATTTTTGATGCGTTAAGAGAATTTGCCAAGGCCAGCTACAAGCTCTTTGTTGTGACAAATCAATCAGGTATTGGCAGAGGCTACTACACGCAGGAGCAGTTTGACGCTCTAAATAAATTTATGCTTGAAATTTTCAAAAAAGAGCAAATTTTCATCACTAAAGTCTATTTTTGCCCACATGCCCCAGAGGTGGATTGCGCTTGCAGAAAGCCAAATCCAAAGATGATACTTGATGCCTGCAAAGAATTTAACATAAATCCTAAAAACTCGCTCATGATAGGTGATAAGCCAAGCGACGTCGAGGCTGGCAAAAGGGCAGGGGTTGGTAGAAATTTCTTGCTTGATGGCATAAATTTTAAAGATGTAAGAGATGTTTTAAATAAGCTAAAAAAGGAAAAATCACTATGAATTTAAACGGAAAAAAGATAGTTATAACTGGCGGTGCTGGCTTTATCGGCTCAGCTTTGGCGCACTATTTTGATGAAAATTTTAAAGATGCTCACGTGCTTGTCGTGGATAAATTTAGAAACGACGAGACATTTAGCAACGGCAACCTAAAAAGCTTTGGTCATTTTAAAAATTTACTAGGCTTTAAGGGTGAAATTTACGCCGGCGACATCAACGATTCTAGTACGCTTGAAAAGATAAAGAGCTTTCGCCCAGACGTCATCTACCACGAGGCAGCGATCTCAGATACGACCGTAAAAGAGCAAGACGAGCTAATAAAAACAAATGTAAATGCCTTTGTAAATTTGCTCGATATCTGCGAGAGTTTGGCCGCAAAGATGATCTACGCTAGCTCTGGGGCAACTTATGGCAACGCAAAGAGCCCACAAACCGTTGGCGAGTGCGAAGCGCCAAATAACGTTTATGGCTTTAGCAAACTAAGCATGGATAATATCAATAAAATTTACGCAAAGCGTGGCGTGAGTGTGGTTGGACTAAGATATTTTAACGTCTTTGGTAAGGGCGAGTTTTTTAAAAACAAAACTGCCTCGATGGTGCTTCAGTTTGGCTTGCAAATTTTAGCTGACAAGACCCCAAGACTTTTTGAAGGTAGCGACCAGATCAAAAGAGATTTCGTCTATATAAAAGATATCATTGACGCAAACATAAAAGCGCTTGATGCGCCAAGTGGTGTCTATAATGCAGCTACTGGCAAGGCTAGAAGCTTTCAAGATATCGCTGACATCTTGCAGCGAGAGATCGGCGTAAACTTAGGCAACGAATATATCAAAAACCCATTTATCGGCTCATATCAGTTTCACACCGAGGCCGACGTTGCCCCAGCTCGCGAAGCATTTGGCTTTAGCGCGACTTGGAGCTTGGAAGAGGCGATAAAAGACTACTTACCAGAGATAAAGAGAATTTATAAGGAAGAGCTAAATGGCTAAGAGAGTTAAAATTTTAGTTGTCGGCGATCTCATGTTAGATCACTATATCTGGGGTAGCTGCGACCGTATCTCGCCAGAAGCGCCAGTGCAGGTTGTAAAGATAAATAACGAAACCTACACGCTTGGTGGCGCTGGCAACGTGGTGAGAAATTTGCTCTCACTTGGCGCAAACGTGAGCGTGGCTAGCGTTTTGGGAGATGATGAGGCTGGCAAAAAGATAAAAGAGAGGCTTGCTGAGCTAAACGTAAAAGATGAGTTCATACTCACCGAAAAAGGGCGTGAAAGCTCAATAAAAAGCCGTATCATGGCATCGCACCAGCAAGTTGTCAGGATCGATAAAGAGAGCGTTGTCAAGATAAATTTAGAAGATGAGCTCATCTTAAAAGTAAAAGAAAATCTTGCAAATTTTAAAGCCGTCTTGTTAAGCGACTACGGCAAGGGCGTGCTTAGCGAAAAGGTCTGCCAAGAGATCATAAACGAGTGCACAAGACTAAATATCCCAGTGCTTATCGATCCAAAAGGCAGTGACTACTCAAAATACAAAAACGCGACCCTTCTAACGCCA
Organism: Campylobacter concisus; assembly: GCF_002092855.1. Classification (NCBI taxonomy): domain Bacteria; kingdom Pseudomonadati; phylum Campylobacterota; class Epsilonproteobacteria; order Campylobacterales; family Campylobacteraceae; genus Campylobacter; species Campylobacter concisus. Next base: position 252,392 of record NZ_LVLC01000001.1, on the reverse strand, counting down.
AATAAAAAAGAGGCGAGCGAGGCTACAAATTTAAAGATAAAAGACAAGGCCGAGCTTGAAAAGGCGATAAAACAGCTAAAAGACGAGCTAAATTTGACCTATTCGATCATCACAATCTCAGAAGAGGGTATCGCGCTATATGATGACAAATTGCACATCTTTGCCGCTAAGGCAAAAGAGGTCTTTGATGTCACTGGCGCTGGAGATACGGTGCTTGCCACACTTGGCTACATGCTAGCAACTGGGGCTGACGTAAAAGAGGCGATAAAGATAGCAAACCTCGCAGCAGCCGTCGTAGTGGCAAAGATAGGTAGTGCAACGGCTAGCTTTAGCGAGATCGAGCAGCTGCTAAATAGCTCGTTTGGGGCAAATTTCGAGCATAAGCTTAAAACTGTTGAAGAGTTAGAAGAAATTTTGAGTCAAAAGGATAAGAAAAAGGTTGTTTTCACAAATGGCTGCTTTGATATCTTGCACGCTGGGCACGTAAAATACCTAGCGCGCGCAAGGGAGCTTGGCGATCTTTTGGTTGTCGGGCTAAACTCAGACGCTTCAGTTAAGAGGCTAAAAGGCGAGGCTAGACCTATAAACTCGCAAGATGATAGAGCCTGCGTGCTAAGTGGGCTTGGGTTTGTCGATTATGTCGTGATATTTGATGAGGATACGCCATTAAATTTAATAACAAAGATAAAGCCTGACGTGCTTGTAAAAGGGGCTGACTACAAGGGCAAAGAGGTCGTTGGCAGCGAGATCGTAAAAGAGGTCAGGCTGATTGACTTTGTCGAGGGCAAAAGCACAACAGGGATAATAAAAAGGATAAAAGATGCTAAAAACGATGATAAAAAATGAGCTTGAGGCTCACCAAAAGACCTTTAGCGAGCATGTAAATTTGCTAGGTAACTTGGAGCGTGCTTGCCAGATGGTGGCTGATACACTAAAAAATGGCAAAAAGGTGCTGATATGTGGCAACGGTGGCTCTGCAGCGGACGCTCAGCACTTTGCAGCCGAGCTAACTGGCAGATATAAAAGCGAGCGCCAGCCACTACCTGGCGTCGCGCTAACCACTGATACTTCGGCACTTACGGCCATTGGCAACGACTACGGCTTTGACTATGTCTTTTCACGTCAGTTTGAGGCTTTAGCGCAGTCTGGCGACTTACTCGTGGCGATCTCAACAAGTGGCAACAGCAAAAATGTACTTGAAGCTATAAAAAGTGCCAAGAAAATGGGCACATCGGTACTTGGGCTTAGCGGCAAAGGCGGTGGTGCTATGAATGAGGGCTGCGATCTAAATTTAGTCGTTAGCTCAAGCGATACCGCAAGGATACAAGAGTCGCACATATTTTTTATTCACACGATCTGCCAGGCCGTAGATGAGGCTTTTAGGAGCTAAGATGCAAGAAGCGATGGATAAATTTTTAAGTGATCCAAGCCAGCAAAATGAGATAAATTTGATATCGGTTTTAAAAAAGGCTACTTTTTTTGCTCCGGTGCTTTTAAACCAAGCGCTTGCAAAGCCTGATGGTGGCGTAGTTTATGAGGAGGAGGGCTCAAATATCAAATTTATCCTTCTTGAAGATGAGGGCGAGAAGCTTAGTTATTTTCCAGCATTTACTAGCAAAGAGGCGATGAAGCTTTGGCGAAACGACAGTGAGCAAGAGAGCATTGAGATAGGGCTAAAAGAGTATCTTGCGATGCTAAAAGAGAGCAGTTATGCTGGCGTTGTGGTGGATGCTTTTAGCTATGATTTTATTCTTAAAAAAGAGCAGATAGCAAGAATTTTAGACTAAAATTTTCATAGCACTATTGCCAAAGTCGCTGATTTGCTATTTAGCAAGTTTTTATTAATTTTAAGCTAAAATCAGCCAAGCTAAATTTAAGGAAAAAAATGAAAGACAATCTACTTGAATTAACCCAAGATATCGCATCTGTTGATATCGAAGAGTCTATAAAAACTAGCTATCTTGACTACTCCATGAGCGTTATCGTCGGTCGTGCTTTGCCTGACGCTAGAGACGGATTAAAGCCAGTTCACAGAAGAATTTTATACGCTATGGATAATCTTGGCGTTGGTAGCAGAAGCGCCTATATGAAGTCAGCTCGTATCGTTGGTGAAGTCATCGGTAAGTATCACCCGCACGGCGATACGGCGGTTTATGACGCACTTGTTCGTATGGCTCAGAAATTTTCTATGCGTTATCCAGTCGTTGACGGACAAGGAAACTTTGGCTCGATAGATGGCGACAGCGCAGCTGCGATGCGTTATACCGAAGCTAGAATGACAATGCTTACTGAAGAGCTTTTAAAAGATATCGACAAAGACACGGTTGATTTTGTGCCAAACTACGATGATAGAGAGGTTGAGCCAGATGTACTTCCAAGCCGTGTGCCAAATTTATTGCTAAACGGCTCAAGCGGTATCGCTGTTGGTATGGCGACAAATATCCCACCACACAGCCTTGATGAGCTAATAGATGGTCTTTTGCTCCTTCTTGAAAACAAAGATGCGACGCTTGAAGAGGTGATGGAATTTATAAAAGGTCCAGACTTCCCAACTGGCGGTATCATCTTTGGTAAAAAAGGTATCATAGAGGCCTACCGCACAGGTCGTGGCAGGGTCAAACTAAGAGCCAAAACTCATATAGAAAAAAAGCCAAACAAAGACGTCATCGTCATCGACGAGCTACCATATCAAACAAACAAAGCTAGGCTCATTGAGCAGATCGCCGAGCTTGTAAAAGATAAGCAGATAGATGGCATCAGCGAGGTTAGAGATGAGTCTGACAAAGACGGCATCCGCGTAGTCATAGAGCTAAAACGCGACGCTATGAGCGACATCGTGCTAAATAATCTCTTTAAATCAACCACGATGGAGAGCACTTTTGGCGTTATTATGCTTGCTATTAATAACAAAGAGCCAAAGGTATTTAACCTTATCGAGCTACTTAAGCTATTTTTAAATCACAGAAAAACGGTCATTATTAGAAGGACGATATTTGAGCTTGAAAAAGCACGCGCAAGAGCCCACATTTTAGAGGGTTTAAAGATCGCACTTGATAATATCGACGAGGTGATCGAGCTTATTAGAAATAGTGCCGATACAGCGGTTGCTAGAGAAGGCTTGATGAGTAAATTTAACCTCTCAGAGCTTCAAGCAAACGCTATCCTTGATATGCGTCTAAGCAAGCTTACAGGCCTAGAGAGAGAAAAACTAGAGGCCGAGCTAGCTGAGCTTATGGCTGAGATCGCAAGACTTGATGAAATTTTAAAGAGCGAGACATTGCTTGAAAATTTGATCAAAGAAGAGCTTCTTGAGATCAAAAATAAATTTAAAGTACCAAGAGTTACTGAGATCGTTGATGACTACGATGATATCGATATCGAAGATCTCATACCAAATGAAAATATGGTCGTAACTATAACCCACCGAGGTTACATCAAGCGTGTGCCAAGCAAGCAGTACGAGAAGCAAAAGCGTGGCGGTAAGGGCAAAGTAGCGGTCACGACATACGATGATGACTTTATAGAGAGCTTCTTTACTTCAAATACCCACGATACGCTTATGTTTGTGACTGACCGCGGACAGCTATACTGGCTAAAAGTCTATAAGATTCCAGAGGGAAGCCGAACAGCAAAGGGCAAAGCGGTTGTAAATTTGATCCAGTTGCAGCCTGACGAGAAGATCAAAGCGATCATCCCAACGACTGATTTTGACGAGGGCAAATCGTTAGCGTTCTTTACTAAAAATGGCATCGTAAAACGCACAAATTTAAGCGAGTTTAAAAATATCCGCTCAGTTGGTGTAAGAGCTATAAGCCTCGATGAAAACGACGAGCTAGTAACTGCGCTCATCGCTCAAACATACGATGATATGCCAGTGACTGACCCTGAAAATGAGCTAAGCGTAGAGACAGAGGTGCTTGAAGTTGAAGAGCTTCAAAACGAGATCGATGAAGATAATGTAAATGCCGAGGAGGACGCAAACTCAAGTGATGAGACAATGCTATTTGTCGTTACTAAAAAGGGTATGTGCCTTAAATTTAAGATCAGCAAGGTTCGCCAAATGGGAAGAACTGCACGCGGCGTAACTGGTATTAAATTTAAAGAGCCAGGCGATGAGGTCGTAGGCGCAGCAGTCATCGAAAGCAATGACCAAGAAATTTTAAGCATATCTCAAAAAGGTATCGGCAAGCGCACAACTGCTGATGAGTACCGCTTGACAAACCGCGGTGGCAAAGGTGTCATCTGCATGAAGCTAACAAGCAGAACAGGCGATCTAGTGGGTGTTGTGATGGTTGATGAAGAGCAAGATCTTATGGCTCTAACATCAAGCGGCAAGATGATAAGAGTAGATATGCAAAGCATCCGCAAAGCAGGACGTAATACAAGCGGCGTGATCGTCGTAAATGTCGATGGCGATGATGTTGTAAGTATCGCAAGATGCCCTAAGGCAGATGATGGCGAGGACGAAGATGAAGCACCAAGCGAAGATATGGGGCTTTTGGAATAAATTTTGCTATTAAATTTTAAATAAAAGCATAAAAAAGGTTGTTTATGAAGGTTAAAATTTTATCTTTTGCTTTGATGATTGCTGTTTTTGGCGGTTGCTCATTTAACGGCTTTATGGGCGAGCCAACTAACACATCAAATCGCAACGTAGTCATCCAAAAAGTCGATAAAGACGATCTTAGAGAGGTGATGAAAAAAGAGAAGATGATATATGATAGTGCTCCAAAAGAGACCACTTTTAGAGCCACAGGCGAGGGCATAGCTCCGCTAAATTCGCTCTCATACGCTCAGTCAGTCACTCTTGCAAAAAGAGCAGCTATGGCTGATGCTTATTCTCAGCTTGCTGGTAAGCTTTATGGCGTAAAGATCAACGCTGAAGACACCGTAAGAGACGCTATGCTAAACGATTCATCTATCACTTCAAAGGTTCAAGGTCTTGTCAAAAACGCAAGGATCGTGAATGAAAATTTCAAAGACGGGCTTTATAAGGTAAATATGGAGCTTAAGATAGACGAAGATAAGTGGCGAGAAGTCTTTTCTTACTAACGATACTTTTAAATTTCGCCTTTTGCCTAGAGGAGTTTATCTTTTGGGCAAAGGTCGATACAAAAAACCAAATAGTTGCCTTTGAAGAAATTTCATTTTCAAAGGCGATGACCCTTTCGCCAAATCCAAAACCAAAATTTCTTTGCCAGATAGACGCTTTTAAAGATGAAAATACCACAACTCTTGGCTTTTTAAATTTGCACAAAGATGAAATTTTTGACTGCTTTGCTTTAAAAAAAGTGATGATAAAAAATGAGCTTAATATCAAAAACTCACAGATCTCAAACGCTTCAAATTTGAAAATTTTGCCAGTTAGGTTTATGGTGGAATTTAAGCCAAAATCCGCTATCATCGGCACACTTCAATAAAAAAGAGATCAAATGAATATCGTCATAGTAGAAGATGACATCAATATGCGAAAGTCGCTTGAGATCGCACTTGGCGAGTATGAAGAGCTAAATATAAAAAGCTATAAGAGCGCAGTTGAAGCCCTAAAAAAGCTAAGCGACGACACTGATCTAATAATCACCGACATAAACATGCCAAAGATGGATGGACTTGAGTTTATTAAAGAGCTAAACGGCAAATTTGACGTCATCATAATGACAGGAAATGCGACGCTTAATAAGGCGATCGAAAGCGTTAGGCTCGGCGTAAAGGACTTTTTAACCAAGCCATTTGACGTCTCAACGCTATATGAAGCGATAAAAAGGGTCGAGCTTCTTAGGCAAAAAACTCCAAAAACTATAAAAAAAATAGAAACAAAAAGCGAAAATAACGGCTTTTTAGTCACTTCAAAGGCGCTTGAAGCCACGCTAAATATCGCACTAAAAGCTGCAAGAACTGACGCCTCAATAATGCTTAGCGGAGAAAGTGGCGTTGGCAAGGAGGTCTTTGCTAAATTTATCCACGCAAACTCACCAAGAAAAGACGCTGCATTTATCGCTTTAAATATGGCTGCGATCCCTGAAAATTTGATAGAAAGTGAGCTTTTTGGCTTTGAAAAAGGCGCATTTACTGACGCAGCTACTACCAAAAAGGGGCAGTTTGAGCTGGCAAATGGCGGAACGCTATTTTTAGATGAGATCGGCGAGATGCCTATAAATTTACAGCCAAAATTGCTTCGTGCCTTGCAGGAGCGCGAGATAACAAGACTTGGCGCCACAAAGAGCGAAAAGATAGATGTTCGCATTATCTGCGCTACAAATGCAAATTTAGAGCTTGCGATGAGGGAGGGCAGATTTAGAGAGGATCTTTTCTACCGCTTAAATACGATCCCGCTTTTCATCCCGCCGCTTCGCGAGCGAAAAGATGAAATTTTACCTATCGCGCAGGATGCTTTGGACAAATGCTGCAAAGAGTATGGCTTTGAGGCTAAAAATTTCTCAAAAGCAGCCAAAGAGGAGCTTTTGGGCTACGACTACCCAGGCAACATAAGGGAGCTCATCTCGGTCGTGCAGCGTGCAGCGATACTAAGCGAGGGCGATGAAATTTTGCCAAAAGATCTATTTTTGCAAGCCAGAAGCAAAAAATAGCCATAAATTTAAGTAAAATTACGAAAATTAAAAAAGATAAGGAGAGCAGATGAGAAAATTTAACGTAGCAGTCGTTGGTGCTACTGGGGCCGTTGGCGAAGAGCTTTTTAGAGTGATGGAAGAGGTTGAGTTTCCAGTTGGAGAGCTTTTGCCGCTTGCTAGTGCAAAAAGTGCTGGTAGTGAGATCGAATTTAATGGCAGATATTACAAGGTAAAAGAGCTAACTGAAAAGGTTTTTAGCGAGCACGAGATAGATATCGCATTTTTTAGTGCGGGCGGTTCAGTCTCAGAGAAATTTGCCAAATTTGCAGCTGATAGTGGCGCAGTAGTTATCGATAACACCAGCCATTTTAGGATGGATAAAGACATCCCCCTTGTTGTGCCAGAGTGTAATCCAAGTGATATAGCTATGTGGAAAAATCGCGGTATCATCGCAAATCCAAACTGCTCAACCATCCAAATGGTGCAAATTTTAAAACCACTAAACGACGCTTTTAGTATCAACAGAGTTGATGTCTCTACTTACCAAGCAGCAAGCGGTGCTGGCAAAGAGGGTATGGAAGAGCTTGTCGTTCAGATGCAAAAATTCTTTGAGTTTAAACTTGATGAGTGCGAGCCAAAGGTATTTGCACACCGTCTAGCACTAAATGTAATCCCTCACATCGACATCTTTTTGGACAATGACTACACAAAAGAAGAGATGAAAATGGTCAATGAGACGCAAAAAATTCTTCACAAAGATATCGAAGTTAGCGCTACCTGTGTGCGTGTGCCAGTGCTTAGAAGCCACTCAGAGGCGATCACTATCCACTTTGATAAAGATGTAAGTGCGGATGCAGCAAGAGAAATTTTAAGTAAAGCTCCAAGCGTCGTTGTAGTCGATAATCCAGCAAATAAAGAGTATCCGATGCCTATCATTTCAAGCGATACAAATGAGACTTATGTTGGTAGGATCAGAGTTGATAATTATAGACCTAATGTGCTTCACCTTTGGTGCAGTGCCGATCAGATCCGCGTAGGGGCTGCTACAAATGCTGTCAGGATCGCACAAAAATGGATCGCGATGCAAGAGTAAATAAAAAGGATTTTTATTGCGTAAGATATTTGAAAAAATTTTGCTTGCTAGCAACAGCTTTACACTTTTTCCAGTAGTTTTTGGGCTTTTAGGTGCGATCGTGCTTTTTATCATCGCAAGTTACGACGTCGGCAAAGTACTTTTAGAGGTTTATAAATATTTTTTTGCCACAGATTTTCACATTGAAAATTTCCACTCAGAAGTCGTTGGCGAGATAGTTGGAGCGATCGATCTATACTTGATGGCACTTGTTCTTTATATATTTAGCTTTGGAATTTACGAGCTTTTCATCTCAGAGATCACTCAGCTAAAGCAGTCAAAGCAGAGCAAGGTGCTTGAAGTGCATTCGCTTGATGAGCTAAAAGACAAGCTTGGCAAAGTGATCGTCATGGTTTTAATCGTAAATTTCTTCCAAAGGGTGCTTCACGCAAACTTTACAACACCGCTTGAGATGGCATATCTTGCGGCTTCTATCCTAGCACTTTGCCTTGGACTTTACTTCCTTCACAAGGGAGATCACTAAAATTTTAAGCGTTTTTACGCTTAAAATTTCTCCTACATCTTTTCTTTAGCTATTTTTGGATAATATCCATTTAAAAATTTAAAGGAAAATTAATGATTTTCATAGACGCTTGCCTTAAAAAACCGACCCCATATACGCCTGTTTGGATGATGCGCCAAGCTGGTAGATATTTGCCAGAGTATATGCGAGTACGCGCGCAAGCAGGGGATTTTTTATCGCTTTGCAAAGACTACAAAAAGGCTAGCGAAGTCACACTTCAACCAGTTGAAATTCTTGGCGTTGATGCGGCGATTTTATTTAGCGATATCTTGGTTGTGCCTCTTGAAATGGGCATGGATCTACATTTTGAAAAGGGTGAGGGTCCAGTTTTTAGTGAGCCTTTACGTGATAAAGCCGCGCTTGACGCACTAAGTATCGAAAAATCGACTAAAAATTTAGCATACGTCTATGACACGATCAAACTTACAAGAGAAAATTTAACCAAAGATAAGGCGCTCATTGGCTTTTGCGGCGCACCTTGGACGATAGCTACATATATGATCGAGGGTTGTGGCAGTAAAACTTATGCGATCTGCAAAAAAATGCTCTATCAAAATCCAGAATTTTTACATCAAATTTTAGAAAAAGTGACGCAAGCTCTCATCCTTTACGTGAAAGAGCAGATAAAAGCTGGTGTAAATGCGGTGCAAATTTTTGACAGCTGGGCAGCTGCGCTTGAAGAGCAGGCATATTTTGAGTTTGGATTTAGCTATATAAATAAAATAGTTGATAGCGTCAAGGCTGAATTTCCAGAAATTCCGGTCATCGTTTTTCCAAAGGGGATAAGTGGCTATTTGGATAAAATTTCAGGCAAATTTGATGTTTTTGGCGTTGATTGGAGCACACCGATCGAGCTAGCCAAAGCAAAACTTAGCCCAAGATATGTCCTTCAAGGCAATATGGAGCCAACAAGGCTTTATAGTAAAAAGGCGATCGATGAGGGCGTGGATAAAATTTTAAGCACTATGAAAGGCGCGCCTCATATTTTCAATCTTGGTCATGGAATTTTGCCTGATGTGCCAGTTGAGAATGCAAAATATTTTATAAAACAGGTACAGACAAAAAGTGCAAGGTAACGAGCCTTGCATCGTCTTTGGACCGATAAATTCTCGCCGTTTTGGCATGAGCCTTGGCATAGATCTAAGCTCTAAACAAAAATCATGTAATTTTGACTGTGTTTATTGTGAGTTAGGTGGCGCAAAGACTGTTGAAACAATAGAAAATCCGCCAAGTGTTGACGAGATTATAAGCGATTTAAAAGAAGCTTTAAAAACTTATCAAAACATCGATGTCATCACGCTTACAGCAAATGGCGAACCAACTCTTTACCCACACCTAAAAGAGCTGATAGCAAAAGTAAATGAGCTAAAAGGTAGCGCAAAAACACTTATTTTGAGTAATGGCTCAGGTGTGTGTGATCCAAAAATTTGTGAAGCCTTGCAAGGGCTTGATATAGTGAAATTTAGCCTTGATAGCGCGGTGCAAAGCACATTTAAAAAGATAGACCGCAACAAAAGTGGCATAGAAGTAAATGAGCTTATAAAAGCAATGGCTAAATTTCGCAAGGAATTTACTGGCGAGCTTGTGCTTGAAATTTTGGTTGTGGCTGGATTTAACGACAAAGAAGAGGAATTTATAGCACTCAATGCAGCGATAAATGAGATAGCTCCGCACCGAGTGGATATTGGCACGATAGATCGTCCGCCAGCCTATAATGTAAAGGGTGTAGACGCTAAAAAACTAGAGGAACTAGCCAAGCAGATAAGTGGCGTACCGGTTAATATAGCTAAAGCTCACAAAATAGAACAAAAGTATAACTTTAGTGAGGATGAAATTTTAGAAATGCTAAGACGTCGTCCGCAAACTATCGCAAATGTCGAAGAAAATTTCTCAGAGCACTCAAGGCAAATTCTAAACAAGCTCTTGCAACAAGATATGGTTTATCTAGCCGATGTTGCTGGAGTAAAATTTTATAAATTAAGAGCATAAATGAAAAGAATCCTTACAATACAAGACATCTCGTGCGTTGGCAAATGTTCCCTTACTGTCGCACTTCCCATAATCAGCGCTCAAGGCATCGAGGCGTGTATCTTACCAACGGCACTGCTCTCAACTCATACTGGCTTTAAAAATTTCACATTTCGTGATCTGACTGATGAATTTGACGAGATAACACAAGTATGGCACAAGGAAAATATCGCATTTGATGGAATTTATACTGGATTTTTAGGCAGCTTTAGCCAGCTTGAGCTGATAGAGAAAATTTTTAATGAGTTTAATGACTCTGCTCCACTAATACTTGTAGATCCTTGCATGGGCGACAATGGCAAGCTCTATCACGGATTTGATGAAAAATTTGTTATGAAAATGCGTGAGCTTTGCACAAAGGCTCACGTCATCACACCAAACATAACAGAAGCAAGCTTTATGTGCGGGATGCCGTTTTTTGGCAGTGACTATACGCAAGATTATATTTTAGAGTTGCTTGAAGGCTTAGCTAGCTTTGGAGTTAGAAAGATTGTGCTAAAGGGCATTAGATACAAGCAAAATGAATGTGGCATCATAGCTTACGACGCAAAGACAAAAGAGAAAGTAGAGTATTTTCACGAATTTTTGCCATTTCACACGAGTGGAACCGGAGATATATTTGCTTCTGTGCTTTTTGGCTCGCTAGTAAATGGCGAAAGCATGCAAAATGCCATCAAAAAGGCAGCAAACTTTGTGCTTAGCAGCATTAAAATCACGCTAAAAGATAAGAGCCGCACATGGTATGGTGTGCAGTTTGAAAAGATACTTGGCACTCTTGCAAAATAGGCTGGCAAACTACTTATTTAAAATTTTTAATAACACAACGATATGGCAAAGATTTATATCTTTGCTAGCTGTTAGAAGTGCTATATCGCCATGCTCTTTTTCTAGTTTTTTTAGCATTTTAAAGCAAGATTGCGCTTTTTCATTATCAAGCTCGAGCTCAAATTTCTCACAAAACTCATCAAATCTAGCTTCTCTATCTTCATGAAACCACTCTCTTAAAGTAGTGCTTGGTGTAATATCTTTTAACCAAAGGAAATTTGAAAATATCTCTTTTTTTATACCTCTTGGATAGAGTCTATCAACAAAAGCCGCCTTCATATCCAAACTATCATCTTTGATAAAATCATAAATTCTATAAGCTTTAAACATGTTGTGATTGTAGTCCTATAATGTTTATAAATAAAAAAATATTCTTAGTTATCTTATATTTTTTATACTTGTTTAAATTTTAAGGTTTGTAAAATTAAAGTTCAAATTTTTGATTGTGGCGATAAGAATTAAACTAGGGCTAGAAATGGTCCTAAAAATAAATTTAAATTAAAGCTCGTTTTGATAAAATCCCAACATAAAAATCACTAAAAAGGTTATCATTATGAGAGGCTATAAAATTTTCTCAGGAACGGCTAATATTGAGCTTTCAAAGAAAATTTCGCAATATCTTTCACTTCCTCTTAGCGAGGCAAGTATAAAAAGATTTAGCGATGGAGAGATCAGCGTGCAAATCGGCGAGAGCGTGCGTGGAAAAGATGTTTTTGTCATTCAGCCAACATGTGCACCGACAAATACAAATTTAATGGAGCTACTTATCTTAACTGACGCTTTAAGACGCAGTAGTGCAAGCTCGATAACAGCGATCGTGCCGTATTTTGGCTACGCCAGACAAGATAGAAAAGCAGCTCCTAGAGTGCCGATCACTGCAAAACTAGTGGCAAACATGATGCAAACAGCAGGTATCGATAGAGTCGTCACCATGGATCTTCACGCAGGACAAATTCAAGGATTTTTTGATATTCCGGTTGATAACCTTTATGGAAGCATCATTTTTAATGACTATGTAAGAGCTAAAAATTTACCAAATCCAATCGTTGCAAGCCCTGATGTAGGCGGCGTGGCTCGTGCTAGAGCCTTGGCTAAAAATCTAAATCTTGACATGGTTATCGTAGATAAACGCCGCGAAAAAGCAAATGAAAGCGAAGTGATGAATATAATCGGTGACGTAAATGGTAAAGATGTGATTTTAGTCGATGATATGATCGATACAGCTGGTACGATCGTAAAGGCAGCTGAAATTTTTAAAGAGCGTGGTGCAACTAGCGTTATGGCATTTTGTACGCATCCAGTCCTTAGTGGACCAGCTTACGATAGGCTAAGACTAGGCTTTTTAGATGAGCTAGTGGTAACAGATACGATCCCTCTAGCTGAGGAGCTTCCTTGTATAAAAGTGCTAAGTGCAGCTTCTTTATTTGGCGAAGTGATACGCCGTGTATATCACAATGAAAGCGTAAATAGCTTATTTTAATTAATCTTGGCTTTTGTTTTGAGTGTTTCAGGCAAAAGCCAAATCTTTCAATATTTATTAGAATTTAATTTTTGATAAATCAAAATTTATAGCAAAAAGATAGCCTCTATTTATAGCTGGAATTTTTAAAATTCTAGCCTTCTCTTTAAAAATTTTTGGCATTATGGTTTTACAAAATGGAGTTATTAGAAGGTAAACATCTGCGTATCCGACAGCGATCTTACCACTTAGCACCACGCTTGTTTGTTTTGCTAAATTTGTGCTTAGCTCATCTTTTTGAGCTTTGCTTAGAAGCACGTTTAGCTCTTTTGCCGCCATATCAACGCCCCGTATCGCATTACTATCATTTTTTATGATAAAAATTTCATTACTTATTTTTGTGATATTTGGCATTAAAATTTGTCTATCGGCTTCTAAAAACTCAAAGCTTTTTTTTACGCCATTAAAATAATTATCTAAAAATGGCTCACTAAAATTTAGCCTCATGAAGCTTCTTTTAAACTCACCTTTTAAATTTGTCTCATCGATAAAATAGTGTAAATTTCTCTCGTCAAGATAGCTTTGAAGCTCTTTTTTGCGTAAATTTAAAAGCGGCCTAGCTAGCCAGAAGTGCTTTCTCTTTTCAAGCTCGCTCATACCAAAGAGCTCTTTTAGTCCAGCACCCTTGCTAAGCTGCATCAAAAACCACTCAAATTTATCATCAAACTGATGCGCTAGGATTAAATTTTCGTAGCCAAATTTTTGGCAAATTTCTCCAAAAAACTCATATCTTACCTCGCGCGCGTTTTTTTCAAAATTTGACTTATCTAAAAAAACGCTTTTAGTATAAATTTTTTTACCAAATTTATCTGCGAGCTCTTTTGCGCTTTTTATCTCGCTTTTACTTTGCTCTCGAACATTGTAATCAACCATCGCTAGATCAAATTTGATCCCAACCTCTTCTAAAATGTAAAAAAGTGCAGTACTGTCTATACCGTGCGAGAAGGCTAGTAGATTTGCACCTGAGCTTAGCTTTTCTCGCACATTTTGGCTTATCATTTTGCTTTTTTGATGATTTTAGCGATCAGTTTTTGATCGACCACATCGCTTACTTCACAAAGATAGAGCGAGCCTATCTCAAGCTCTTTTACATCGCTCTCGTTTATTAAAATTTCGCCGTCTATATCTTTATCCCAGATGTCTTTTTTGGCTGCGTAAAACATCTCGCCCTCGCTACTTTCGCCCTCAAGAGAAGCATAAATTTGCTTGCCAATCTCTTTTTGCAAGCTCTCATTTATCGATTTTTTAGTGATCTTTTCTATCTTGTTTAGTCTTTTTGAGATGATTTTAGCTGGGATTTGCTCCATTTCAAAAGATGCCGTATCTTCTTCTTTCGAGTAGGCAAAGGCTGAAATTCTATCAAATTTAAACTCTTCTAAAAATTCGCAAAGCTCCTCAAAATCCTCCTCGCTCTCTCCTGGATGACCCACGATGACACCGGTTCGTAAGAATGAATTCTCGGCATTTCTCATTAAATTTAAAAGCTCTTTTATCTTTTTAGCGCCACTTCCACGCTTCATTATCTTTAGCATGTCTTCGCTGATGTGTTGGATCGGCATGTCAAAGTAGTTGTGAAAGATAGGCGAGGCGATGATGCGTTCAATTAGCTCCTTGCCGGTCGTACTTGGATAGAGATAAAGTATCCTAGCACTCCTTACGCCTTTTATCTTTTCTATCTCATCTATCAAATTTATTAGCCCGTCGCTAACGCCTTGATCGCGCATATATGAGCTTGAGTCCTGAGATAAAAAGCTAAAGTCGTAGTAGCCTTTTTTGACTAAATTTCTGACCTCGTTTACGATGTTTTCAAGCGAGCGTGATTTTAGCTTGCCTTTAAAAGTTGGAATGGCACAAAAACTACATTTTTGGTTACAGCCTTCTGAAATTTTGATGTAGGCATGGTAGTTTGAGCCAGTTATCACACGCTCTTCATTTGCTTGCAGATAAGTTTGCGGGCTAAATAAATTTTGCTTTTTTAAGATGATCTCATCGATCTTGTCATAGTCAGCCACGCCGGTAAAGAGATCGACCTCTGGCAACTCTTTCATGAGTTCGTCTTTGTAACGCTGCATAAGACAGCCAGTTACTACTAGCAAAGAGCCATTTTTACGAGCTTCATGCATCTCAAGTATGGTTTGTATGCTCTCTTCTTTGGCGGATTTGATAAAGCCGCAAGTATTTACGATGATAACGTCAGCGTCGCTGATATCATCCGTGATATCGTAGTTTTGCAATCTACCAAGCATTATTTCTGAATCAACTAAATTTTTATTACAGCCAAGTGAAATTAAGTGAAGTTTTGGCATTTTTATATCCAGATATTATCTATTAGCCTAGTTTTGCCAACATAAGCTGCTACTAAAATGATGGTGTTATTTTTTTCTATTTTGGAAATTTCATTTAAATTTCTATCCGTAATAGCGACATAATCAACCTTTAACGGCTCTAGCACTTCAAGCATTTTTGTTTTGATCTCACTTGCGTCTTCCTCGCCGTTTTGGATCAAATTTTGTGCTTTATTTAGCGATCTTGAAAGCCTTAGAGCATTACATTTATCTTCGTCGCAGATATAGATGTTTCTGCTTGAAAGCGCTAAACCGTCTAGCTCTCTAACGATATCGCAGGCAACTAGCTCGATGTTTAAGAAAAATGTCTTTATCATATTTTGCACGATGATTAGTTGTTGCGTATCTTTTTTGCCCATATAGACGCTATTTGCATGAGTTAGGCGAAACAGCTTATTTAAAACTCTTAGCACGCCATCAAAGTGTCCTGGCCTAGTTTTGCCCTCTAAAATGGTTGAAAGCTTCTTTGGAGCGACTATGAGCGGCTCATCTTCAAAGTAAAGTTCATTAGCATCTGGGATAAAAATAGCACTAACGCCATTTTGCTCACAAATTTTAATGTCATTTTGCTCGTTTCTTGGATATTTGTCTAGATCTTCGCCTGGTAAAAATTGAGTTGGATTAACGAATGTTGAGACGATACTTATCTCATTTTCGCTCACACATTTTTTGATAAGGCTAACGTGTCCGTCATGAAGTGCGCCCATGGTTGGCACAAAACCGATCTTTGCGCTTGCGTTTGAGACGAAATTTTCAAGTTCTTTTATGGTTCTTATGATTTGCATTTTGACTCTTTTTGTTTGAAATTTTAACTTGGCATTGTAACAAAAAAGGATTAAAAGGGCGTAAATTTAAAAATGTAAGCAACTTTTGGCTAAAATCGGCAAAAATTTTTGGAGAAAAACTTGGATAGTTACGAATACAACGAGCTTTTAAAGAAGCTACAAACAAAAGTTGAAAACATAGGCTCTATCGTAAAGCCTGAAGATATTAAGGCTAGACTAAAAGAGATCGAGGCCACAGAGCAAGACCCTAGCTTTTGGCAAGATATCGCTAAAGCAGGGGCGCTAAATAAAGAAAAGACAAAAATTTCAAATATGCTTGCAAAATTTAACGACGCTAATCAGGCAGTAAGTGACGCAAAGGAGCTTTTTGAGCTAGCAAATTCTGAAAATGACGAAGAGACTATAAATTCTCTTTTTGATGACGCTAAAAATTTAGATGAAAAGATAGTAAATTTAGAAATTTCTATGCTTTTAAGTGGCGAGGATGACGGCAAAAACGCGATCGTATCGATCCATCCAGGAGCTGGTGGCACTGAGAGCAACGACTGGGCGAGTATGCTTTATAGGATGTATCTTAGATTTTGCGAGCGTGAGGGCTTTAAGGTCGAGACTCTTGACTTTCAAGAGGGTGATGAGGCTGGGCTAAAGGACGTGAGCTTTATCGTAAAAGGCGAAAACGCTTATGGGTACTTTAAAGCAGAAAATGGCATCCACAGGCTCGTTCGCACAAGTCCATTTGATAGTGCAGGGCGTCGACACACTAGCTTTTCAAGTGTTATGGTAAGCCCTGAAATAGATGATGACATAGAGATTGAGATCGAGGAAAAAGATCTAAAGATAGATACTTATAGAGCAAGCGGTGCAGGCGGTCAGCACGTGAATAAAACTGAATCTGCCATTCGCATCACGCACATACCAACTGGCATCGTCGTGCAGTGCCAAAACGACCGCAGTCAGCACAAAAATAGAGCCACAGCGATGAAAATGCTAAAGTCGCGCCTTTACGAGCTTGAGCTGATGAAACAACAAGAAGCGAGCAACAGCGTCGAAAAAAGCGAGATCGGCTGGGGTCATCAGATAAGATCGTACGTACTTTTCCCGTATCAGCAAGTAAAAGACAACCGCAGTGGCGAGGCATACTCACAAACTGATGCGATACTTGATGGGGATATCAAAAAGATGATAGAAGGCGTTTTGATCGCTCAAAAGGCTGAGGCGTAATAAATTTATGAAAAGAGATGAGAGTTAAAATTTCATCTCTTTTAGCTTTGTGCAGGCTTCTTCTTTGCCTTTAAAGCAAGCCTCATCAAGATAAATTCTCGCTTTTTTATAGTCATTTTTGCCTAGATAGATAAGTCCAAGATCGTAGCTGGCCTCGCTTGAGCCAAGGCTTGTGGCTTTTTCGTAAAAATATATCGCTTTTTCTAAATTTTTATTGACCCCAAGGCCGTACTCATAGATATATCCAGCGCTTCTTAGTCCGTCTATGTTGCCATATCTGCCAGCTGTTTCAAACCAAAAAAGTGCTCTTAAGATATCTTTGCTAAAGCCTTTGCCGTCACGAAAACAAACGCCAGTTTGTTGCATGGCAAGCACATTTCCATCTTTTGCGTAGTCGTAAAATCTCTTGCAAGCTTTTGGATAGTTGCCTTCATTGTATAGATAGATGGCGTCTGCTATTTGCTCGACCTCTGGATCAAGTGGTGGCTCACTAAGGCCAAAATTTTGTGAAATTTGATCTAGCGAACATCCCCAAAATAGCAAAATACTAAACACAAAAATGATAAATTTTTTCATATTTGTCCTTGAAAATTTAGGCGATTTTATCCAATTTTATCTTATAATGCCTGCAAATTTTAAGCAAAAGGAACGATATGGATCATAATGCACTTTTAATCCAGCTTGGCTATAACGTCAATGAAACGACCACTGCTCAAATGTGTAGAATTTTAAACAATACTGATGGTCTTTTGCCAAAGAGCATAATTGAACTAAACGATCATTTAAAGCCGCATCTTTGTTTTGTGGCGATGAGTGGAAGTGAAGATAGACTAAAGATAAAAAATGTAGCTACCGTTAATGAAATAAAAGAGCGAGTTGATGAGATTATAAAGAACTGGGCTAATAAATATAAAATGGAGCTAAAAAAGATAAATGAAACAACTTACTATCTAATGGGAAAGATAAAGGGCTAAAAAATGAAATATGATATTGTAATTATTGGTTTTGGAAAAGCTGGCAAAACACTAGCGGTTAAAGCTGCCGCACTTGGCAAAAAAGTGGCTCTTGTAGAGAGATCGCCAAAGATGTATGGAGGCACTTGCATAAATGTTGGCTGCATACCAACCAAACGTCTAATAACAGCCGCTAAAGAGGCAAAATTTGTAAATAATAGCGTTGAAAGCGAATATTACACGCTTAGTGTGGAAAATAAAAATAAGCTAATTTCAGCTTTGAATGCTAAAAACTATGCGATGCTAAATGATAAAGAAAATATCGATGTGATCGATGGTGTTGGCTCATTTGCTAGTGAAAATAGCGTACTTGTAACAACGCCAAGTGGTGAGAAAAAGATAATAGAGGGCGACTTTATCATCATAAATAGCGGCTCAAAAGAGGCAGATGCTCCTTTTGAGGTTGTAAGCTCAAATGTATTTTCAAGCCAAACTTTGCTTGATCTAAAAAATTTACCAAAGCATTTTGTCATTATCGGTAGTGGTTTTATCGGTATAGAGTTTGCATCGATGTTTGCAAATTTTGGCTCAAAAGTGACTATCGTAGGACGTTCAAAACTACTTAAAAACGAAGATGATGATATAGCTAATAGCGTAAAAGAAGCTCTTAGAGTCCAAGGCGTTGAAATTTTAGAGGGTTGCGAGATAGGGTGCATTAAAGAAAATGTATTAAATTTCAAGCAAAATGGTGAGCAAAGATGCCTTAGAGCTGATGCATTTTTGATCGCACTTGGCAGAGTAGCAAATGTAGATGATTTAAATTTAAAAGCTGCTGGAGTTGAGCTAAATGAAAAAGGCTTTATAAAGACAAATGAAAATCTTCAAACAAATATGCCAAACATCTATGCGGTAGGCGACGTGCGCGGCGGAGAGCTTTTTACTTATACGAGCTTAGATGATTTTAGGATAGTTTATTCACAAATTTTTGGTGATAAAAAGAGAAATACTAAAAATAGAAGTATTCACGCAAATGTGCTATTTACCGACACTCCACTTGCAAGAGTTGGAATGAGCGCCAAAGAAGCAAGTAAATTTGGGTTAAATTTTAAAGAGCTAAAGCTTAGCATGGCAACAGTACCAGGCGCAAAAGTACTAAATCACGATGTAGGTATGCTAAAAGCTATCGTTGATGCACAAAGCGGCGAAATTTTAGGTGCTAGCTTTCACTGCATCTATGCAAATGAGCTGATAAATGAAGTCGCAATTGCAATGAATTTAAAAGCAAATGCAAATTTCTTTAAAAATCAAATTTTCACTCATCCAAGCATCAGTGAAGCACTAAATGACTTATTTGGACAATTTTAAAAGGAAAAGAATGAAAAAATATTTATTGCTTTTATCGGCTTTATTTTTCACTGGCTGCTTAAACGTGATTGGTGTAGGACAAAAACAAGATGATTCGTGGCAGCAACCAAAGGATGAAAAAATAGTGCAAAATAAAGAGCAAATTTCAAGAAATGCGATCGAAATTTTAATACCAAAATGCGAAGAAGGTGATGCGGAAGCTTGCAACGATTTGGGTGTAAATTACGAGCTTTTAAAAGAATATGAAAATGCTTTAACAAATTATAAAAAAGCTTGCGATGCTAAGGTGCAAGTTGGTTGTGCAAATTTGGGCACTCTTTATGAGCTTGGACTCGGAGTTAAAAAAAATCCAAAAAAAGCAATTTCAATTTATAAAGAAAGCTGCAATGGCGGAGGTATGCAAGCTTGCTATCACTTAGGCAATGCTTACAGAAAAGGCGAGATCGTTAAGCGAGATTATTACTTAGCAATGCAAGCTTATACAAATGCATGCAATGCTGGCGATTTGCCAAGTTGCGCCAATATCGGAGCGATGTATGAGCTTGGTCTTGGTGTCAATAAAGACGAAAAAAGGGCTTATGGAATTTATAAAGTCGCTTGCTTTCGTGGGCTAAGTAAGGCATGCCCGCAGATGAAAAGACTAGGCACAAAGCTGGGAATGTAAGTGAAAAAGGTCTTAAATTTTGGTCTTATTTTGGCCATGGGTTTTATGCTTAGTGGTTGCTGGTCTTGGCAAAAGATGGTAAGCTTTGGCTTTTGGCAAAGTGATGAAGAGGCGAGGGCAGAGCGTCTTGAGCTTGAAAAAGAGAAGATGATGCAAAACTGCGAGGGTGGAAATAGCATCGACTGTAACAACCTAGCTGTAAATTTTAGCAACGAAAAAGACTTTGTAAAAGCAAAAGGCTACTACGAAAAAGCTTGCAATGCTGGGCTTGCAACGGCTTGTTCAAATTTGGGTCAAATTTATGAGCAAGGGCTGATTGATGAGCAAAAAGATATGGAAAAAGCTCTAAAACTTTATAAACTAGCTTGTGATAGTGGCGATGGTGTTGGCTGCTATAATGAGGCTATGGGGCTAAAATCCTACATCGAAAGTGAAAATTTAAAGACTCATAAGATAGATAGAACTAAGGCCGAGGCTAGAGTGCTAAGGCTTTTGGCAAAGAGTTGTGAGCTTGAGTATGCTCAGTCATGCTTTTTGCTTGCAAAGCTAAGCGGCAATGAAGCAAAGGCAGACGCACTTTACAAAAGAGCCTGCCAACTTGGCAAATGTGTGGATAAAAAGTAATACTAGTCAAAATACTGTTCTAAAAATTCGTAATAAATCAACAAAGGCTCTTCTTGAGTCTTTTAAAATTTGATGTTTTATTCGAGAAATTCTAAAAATACCTTCAAATGTGTGCAAATCCGGACAACATCTTGTTTGGAGCAGTCAGTTTCAAGACTCATATAGCTTACACCAGCTTCTTTACTGACTTCTTTTATCTTGTTTGTTTCTATTACGTAAGTGTAACAGCCACTTAAAACGATGTCTATTGCGCTATCTGTTTTATATTCATCTACAAATTTTTAATAACATCAGGTCTTACATTGTTTTTGTACATTACAGAAGAGGGAGTGTCTTTAAGTAACGTTTGGCGATATTTTCTACAAGGTCGCCTTATGTACTCATATTATTTTTAAATTTTTAGTTCCTATACAGTTTTCAAAAACTACTACATCCACTTCTACACTTACTCTTCCATACCCAGTGGCTGTGATTGAGGCATACTGATAGCCTTTTTGTTCTAAAATTTCTTTTATATCGCGTACTATTTTTATGGCACTAAAACTACTTGATAACAAAATAGATTACAAAAATTATCTTGATCATCTAGTATCACTACTTTTGTAGATGTTGAGCTTATATCAATACCGATGAAATACATAAATTTATGTCTATAAAAATATAATTTCTATAACTAAGAACTTTAGAGAAATGTTATCTATTTGTGGCTTTTTTAAATAAAATCTAAAATTTCACTTCAACCCAAAAACTTTTATATTAAAAGTAGTATGGATTTTATCCTTTTCGCCTTTCATGACGATAGGAAATTCGGTCTTTACGATACTGTCATAGCTGCTAAGCGCATCTAAAAAGTCATAAAATTTTTGTGGTGTCCTTAGAGAGCTAGTTACATTTAGGCGAAATCTAAAAAATTTCTCACTAGCGTTATTATCACTTTCTTCTATTTTACTAAGGCTCACTTCACTGAAAAATTTGGAGGCAAATTCTATAAATTTATCTTTATCAAATTTATTCTCAAAAGCTGAAATGATAGCTCCATCTTTTTGTTTGGTTGCTTCAAGGTTTTTAAATTTGGCTTCAAATTCATTTTTTACTTTTGTATAAGATGAGGTCTGTGAATAATTTTGTCTAGTTAAGCTTTTAAATTCTTTTATATTTGGCACGATAAAACCAAATATCATAATGAAGCAAACTACAATAAAAGCAAATATAAAAAGTAAAAGCTTGACAGGATCTATTTTTTCTAAGCTCGTATCTTTTTTACTCATTATATCCCTCAGAATTATCAATTTTATTTGTACTTATAAAGCCATACCAGCCGTTTTTACTTTGATAAAAGCTAGTATTTGAAGTTGTAAAAATAGATCTTAAAGGTGAAGCTAGAAGCTGATTAAATACATCTTTTGTCGGCGTTATACCACGAATGATGAGTGAGTTTTTATCCATAAAAACCTCTTCAAGCGTTATACTGTCAGGCACTAGATCAAAAAGATTGTGCAAGCTTTGCTTGAGAATAGAATTTGATGTGAAAATATCATTTGCAGATTCTATTTGTACGGCGAGTTTAGCTGAAATTTCATCTGTTGTGACTATTTTTTGACTAAGTTCTTTTTGCTCATTTGATAAAAAATTTATATTTTTTTCAATTGAATAGTTTTTGTAAAATATAAAGAAATTTGTTGCCAAAAGAACTACAAACACAAAGCTTATAAGGCTTAGCCAAATTTTGCTAAAGATAGATATAAGTGGTCTTGGTTCCGGAGCAATAAAACTAAATCTCATAATATTATCTCTTCTTGCATGATTTCATTCATAATATGATTTGTATTCACTGGATACACTGAAGTCTCCACTAAAAGCTCGGATTGCAGATATTGTAAAAAGGTTGCACTTGTTTTTGTATTTTCAAAAACAACTATCTGTTCAATAAAATCGCCGCCGTAGAGAGGATTTTCGTAAAATTCTTTTACAGCCTTTACGATGTAATCAAACATCTTCATGTCATACCCAAAAATAGCAACCGATTTTTCTACATTTGTAGAAACCGGCATGTTTAGTTCATAATTTAGGTCTTCAAATTCTTTTGGTTTATCATCACTTAAAAAATCGTCTAAACTTTTAAAATCATCAAGTGATGTTGCGTCATTTTCTTCTTTAATGATTAAGTTGTCAATATCTGTTATATCTTCTTCTTTTAGGCTTTCAGCTTCCTGGTTGGTTTCTTCAACGCCAGACATATTTAAAAAAGTAGATAATTTCATTTGCTTATCTTTAAAGATCGCAAGTGTAAACGAATGTGCATGGATATAAAGATAAAGTGTAGTTTTTGGAGAAATTCCGCGTTTTAAAAGCTCGTGAAAGAGCAGGGCGATAGGTGAGTAGATGAGATCTACACTATCTTGTCCAAATAAATTTTTATATTTTTTTATAGCATTTAAATTTGCATAAATACTCCAGCTATCCTGCATGATAAGGCTTGTAAGATTTTTAGTATTTATATTAAATTTTTTGTATTCATCGAAGCTAACACTAGGAAGCGCGCCTTGTGAGTCGTCGTTAAAAAAAACTGAAACATATACGCCAAAATATGTTTTTTCTTGCTCTTCTATGTATTTTATGATTTTTTCATCAATATTATCGATATTTATATCTGTAAATTTAGCGTTTATAGTTTTTAAAAGTTTGCCATTTCTAAAGACCTGACCGAAAAATATGCACTCATTGCCCTCCAACACGACGCTTAAAAAAAGGTTAGAAAAAAGCTTTTTGACGCTAAAAGACATAAATCTCCTAAATTTAGTGCATAATTTTCGTTATGGTAGCTAAAAAGGGATTAAATAAGTTTAAAACAGCTCATTTTTAAGCTTAACGAAAATCTCTTTTGTATTTAAAGCTTCATTTTTTAGCTCACTATCAAGTAGGGCCGAGTTTTTAAGGTCGTCAAAATCCTCTATCATCACATCACACATCATCTTAATGCGTTCGCTATCAGCCTTACTGACGCTACTTTGGCTCATTTTTTTGATACGCTCAAGATACTCTTTGCCATTTTTTATGTATGAACTAAATTTGATAGCAGCCTTGCTTTGGTTTAGTATAGTATTTGCCATTTTGTTATAAATATCTATATCAAGTGCTTTTTGGCTTAAATTTAAGGCCTTTTCGTATTCTTTGTTTTTGTATAAAAATTTCGCTTCAAGGGCGAGCTTGTAGGAGTTGTCGCTATAAAAAAATAGTCCAAATAAAATAATTAGAAAGATGGCTATAAAGATAGAGAGCTTATTTTTCATAAATTTCATCCAAAATTTCTTTTATCTCGTCGCTTATTTGTGGATTTTTATGCGCATACTTTTTCCACCAAATTTTTAAATTTGCTCTAAAGTCCTCTTTGTTTTGCAAAATGCTCTTGCCTCCGTCATTTTGTGAGGCTTGCCAAAGTTCGTTTTGTATCTTTTCTTTTGCCTCTTTTTGCTCTAAATTTGCCACGCTAAATGGGGCTGAGAGGCTAAAATTTATAGTTGAAAATGGCTTAGGAAGTATCATCTTATCCCAGCTTTTAAACTCCCAAAACGAGCTTGCTTCAAAATTTAGAGCATAAATTTCACAAGATGACTTTTGTGCGATCACTACTGCTCCGTCTGCTACGCTATGTCTTGGCCCTCTTGGACCATCTGGCGTGATGATGACGTCGTGACCTTGCTTTATCTCTCTTAGAGCTTCTATAAGTGCCCTTGCACCGCCTTTTGAGCTGCTACCTCTAATGGTGCCGATGCCAAAAAAATTAATTATTCTAGTGATTAGCTCGCCATCTTTGTGGTCGCTTATTATCACCTTGCCTTGTTTTCTATTTTGCTTGCTCCACCAGCGTCTATAAGCAAAGCTCATAAAGCTAAGTCTGCCGTGCCAAAAGACGACGACGCAGCCATTTTGCGGTAAGAAATTTGAAGTGTAGCTCTTTTTGCAGGTTAGAAAAATGAGCCACATCAAAATGTAGATGAAAAAGACGCCAACGCTTAGGGCGAGCTTTTCAAGGGTGTTTTTAAATTTGCAGCTCACCATACAAAACCATTCGTTTTGGGTTTGTGATCTTGATTTTTTGTGTAGTGCCAAGAAGCTCTTCACTGCCATCAACTTGAACTAAAAAGTTATTAAAACTTCGCCCAGCAACGCCGCCGTTTGCTCTTAGCTCTTCAAAATATACATCAAAAATTTTATCTTTTTGTACCGCCACGATCTCGTCTAAAATTTCATTATGGCGATTTTGTAGGCGCGTTAGCCTTGCTGAAGCGGTTTTATCATCTATTTGATTTGTGAAAGTAGCTGCCTTTGTAAGCGGACGAGGCGAATACTTAAAGCTAAAAATTTGCTCAAATCTAACTTGCTCAAGCACGTCCATCGTATCTTCAAATTCACTATCGCTCTCGCCTGGAAATGCGACGATGATATCAGTTGAGATGCTCACATCAGGACACATCTTTCTAAGCCTTAGCGCACGGTCTAAAAACCACTCTTTTGTGTATCCACGCTTCATTTCACGCAAAACTTTGGTATTTCCGCTTTGAAGTGGCATGTGCATAGACTTGCAAATTTTTGGATTATTAGTGAAAATTTCAAGAAATTTATCATCCATGTGAAGTGGGTGTGGGCTTGTAAATCTTATCCTCTCAACGCCCTCTATCTCGCTTATCTTTACTAGCAGGTCGCTAAAATCGATATTTTCTTGCACACCTGAAAATCTTTTGCCGTAGTTATTGACATTTTGTCCTAGTAAAAATATCTCTTTTGCGCCGCTTTTTGCAGCCTTTTCTACCTCTTTTAGGATGAGGCTTGAGGGGATAGAAATTTCATCGCCTCTGGTGTGTGGGACAATGCAGTAGGTGCATTTTTTATCACAGCCGATCGAGATGTTGATATGGCTTTTATATGGCGAGCCTCTAAATTCGCCAAATGCGTATTCGCTCTCGTCGTGATTGATGTCGGTTGAGATAAATTTAGGCGTATTTACCGCCTTTGTGATCTTGCTAACATTTCTTGCACCAAGGACAAAATCAACATAAGGCGCGCGCTTGAAAATTTCACTACCCAAATGGCTAGCAGTGCAGCCACAAACGCCTATCTTTGCCCCTCTTTTTTTAGCTTTTTCAAAGGCTCCGACCTCGCTAAAGAGCTTATGAACTGGCTTTTCACGAACCGAGCAAGTATTTATAAGGATTAAATCAGCTTCTTCTATATTTTGTGTTAAGGAGTAGTCTTCTTTTTGTGAGAGCTCAGCTATGATATGCTCGCTGTCACGAACATTCATAGCACAGCCTAAAGTTTGGATAAAGAGTTTTTTGCTCATTAAAGTATATGCACTTCATACATGTAGTCGCTATCATCAAGTCCGTATTTTACGGTTCTGTGATAGACGCTTAGCCCTTTTTCTTCAAAATGCTCGACTAAGGCGATTAGTTGTTTGTGTGTGTTTTCTTTATCAAAATAGAAAATTTTCTGACCCTCTTTTTCGACAGCCGCCTCTATTTTTTCTAGTGAAATCGTTTTTGGTTTTGCGTCTAATTCAGCTCTTGCAAGTTTTAGCTCCATTTTTAATCCTTTCAAAATCTTAAATTTTAATCGGTCAATATATCCAAAACATCATAAAAAAAGGATTAAATAAAAGTTAATAATAAGCTTAAAGTTATTAAAAGTATGGCTTATGTATAATTTCAAAACTTCACGAAAAATCCCCGAAATTTATCGTTACAATGGAGAAAAAATGGAAAGAATTTCAGATATCATCGAGTCAATTGCAAATGAGAAAAATTTAGAGATAGAAGATGTAAAAGAGCGTGTTATAAGAGCCTTGATAAATACTGCAAAAAGAGTTTATGGCGAAAATTATGAGTATGATGTGAGCATCGATGCAAATAAAAATTTAAAGCTTTATCAAAAAATTTCAATCGTAGCAAACGACGATGAGAGGCTTGAAGAGGATAATGAGCACTTTTTAAGCTTAAAAGAGGCTAAAAAGATAGATAGTGGCGTAGAGATCGGCGATGAGCTCACTTACGAACTAAGCCTTGATAACCTTGGCAGAACCGCAGCTCAAACGCTTCACAAGGAGCTTGAGTATCACATCCAGCGCCTAGTAGAAGAGAAAATTTTACAAAAATATAATGAGATGAGCGGTCACATGGTCTTTGGACCAGTTGTCAGAGTCGATAACGATGAAAACACATTTATCGAGATAGACGAGCTTCGTGCCATCTTACCACGAAAAAATCGCATAAAAGGCGAGAAATTTAAAGTGGGCGATGTGGTAAAAGCGGTCATTAGAAAAGTTTTTACAGATAAAAATTTAGGCATAAAGGTCGAACTTTCAAGGACTTCGCCTAAATTTCTTGAAGCGCTACTAACTTCAGAGGTGCCTGAGATAAAAGATGGTGGCATCATAATTCAAGGAAGTGCGAGAATTCCTGGCGAAAGAGCTAAAGTAGCGCTCATCTCAACCACTCCAAACATCGATCCAGTCGGTGCAACTGTTGGCACAAAGGGCGTTAGGATAAATGCCGTAAGCAAAGAGCTTCACGGTGAGAGCATCGATGCGATTGAATATACCACAGAGCCAGCAATCTTTGTGGCTCGCGCCATGGCGCCTGCGATTATTATATCTGTAAAGATCGAAGAAAATAAGGCGATCGTGACACTTGCTAGCGAACAAAAGAGCAAGGCGATCGGCAAAAACGGTATAAATATCCGCCTGGCAAGCATGCTAACTGGCTATGAGATCGAGCTAAATGAACTTGGCTCAAAAACTAGTAGTAATGCAGAAAATAATGAGCCAATCAAAGACTTAAAAGCACTTTTTGGTGATAACTAATGAAATTTCAAATAAGAAAAGCGACTATTGACGATATTGACGTGATATGCGAGCTTGTAAGAGAGCTAGCAAGCTATGAGAATTTAAGCGATCAAGTCACTTTTACAAATGAAATTTTTGCAGACTCCATCTTTAATAAAAAACACGCAAAAGCCCTTATCTGCGAGAGTGAGGGCAGGGCTATTGGCTATGCTATCTATTTTTATACATTTTCTACATTTTTGGGGCTTGGTGGGATCTATCTTGAGGACATTTACGTCAAAAAAGAGTTTAGAAATCAAGGTATCGGCAAGGCATTTTTTAAATTTTTAGCTCAAATTTGCAAGGATGAAAATTTAAAAAGGCTTGAGTGGTGCTGCCTAAACTGGAATGAGCCAAGTATTAAATTTTATGAAAGTATGGGTGCTAAAAATCAATCACTTGAGTGGAGAAACTACCGCTTGGACGGCGAAAATTTAGAAAAACTTTTAAATTTATAGTTCGTTTTTAAATAAAAAGCTCAAATTTACTCTTAAATTTGAGCTTGTGAGCGATTAAAATTTATATGTATATCCCATGTAAATACCAACGTTTGTCTCTTTTATTTTTGCATTATCATATTTTGCTATAGAGCAACATTTTGTTCTATTGGCTTTTAAACCAAATTCAACTGCATTGTTTTCGTTGATAGAGTATTCAACACCAATTCTTGCACCTAGCATCCAGCCATTTGTATTAGCTTTTTCCGAGCCATCATGAGTGTCAAATACATCCATTTTAAGCTTTGAGTAGCCAGTGTATCCACCAAAAACTAGCTTTATGTCTTTTGTCAATTCTGGTGTATAGTCTGCGCCTACTAGAAATTTGTGTGTACTCCATTTTATTACTGTACCACCTTCATCGCCAAGTGATTTCTTTGCTTGAAAGTCGTAAATGTAAGCTCCATATACTTTAAAACTATCAAAATTATAGCCAGCTTTTAGTCCGATACCTGGTCGAGCCTTTTTGACTTTTGATTTACCATTGTCGCTTTTTGCTGTTAATTTTGAATTAAAAGAGCAATCTCCTTCGATTCCAATAAACGCTCCTTGTGCTAAAGCAGCGGCATTAGCTAGGCTTAAGTCTAAAGCAACTTTTAAGACTACATTTTTCATTTTTACTTCTTATTTAAAAAATGTTTGACTGGTATTCTAAATTTTATTGGATTAAATAAAGTTTAAATATTCAATTAAATATATAAAAAACATAAAATAATTCAATTGTTTTCTTATCAGAATAAAATTTATAAAATTACTCGAAAAAAAGGAGTGTAAAGTGGCTAAGATGACAAAACGTGATATGGCTTATCATTTAGACGTTGATGTCGCAACGCTTTACAACTGGCGAAAACACAAGCCCAACCTTTATCGTATTGTGATGCTTGGATTTAAATTTGATGAGCTTATAGAGCAGAGCAAAAAGACTTGTAATGAGCTTTGCGAATATGAAAATTTGATCAATCAAGACATAGAAAAATTTAGTAAATAATCGTTTAAAAATCGTAAATTCTTTTATAATTGCAAGAGCTAGAAAATTTAAAATTTCTAAGATATTTTTAGCTGGATATTTTAAGTGAAGAAATTTGAGCTCAAAGCAAGCGCTTCAAGCTCAGTTAAATTTACTCGTTTAGGATAGAGAGAAGCTCTTTGTTATCTTTTGTTTTTAGCATTTTTGCATATAAGAATTTAAGCGCTTCAACATCATCCATTGTCGCAATCGCAGAGCGGATAGCCCAAATTTTTTGAAGCTCGTCAGGTTTTTGAAGTAGTTCTTCTTTTCTGGTACCTGATTTTAGTACGTTGATAGCTGGGTAAATTCTGCGGTCAGAGATGTTGCGGTCAAGCACGATCTCGCTGTTTCCAGTGCCTTTAAACTCTTCAAATATCACTTCGTCCATGCGTGAGCCAGTGTCGATTAGTGCGGTTGCAATGATGGTTAGTGAGCCGCCGTGTTCGATGTTTCTAGCTGCACCAAAGAAGCGTTTTGGCTTATGAAGTGCATTTGCATCAACACCGCCTGTTAGTACCTTACCGCTTGGTGGGGTTACTGTGTTGTAGGCACGTGCTAGACGGGTTATACTATCAAGCAAGATGATGACATCTTTGCCCATCTCAACTAGACGTTTTGCCTTTTCGATGACAAGCTCTGCTACGCGGACGTGATTAAGCGCTGGTAGATCAAATGTCGAGCTAAATACCTCGCCTTTTACGCAGCGCTGCATATCGGTAACTTCTTCTGGTCTCTCATCGACTAGAAGCACCATGAGCTGGGCTTCTGGGTGATTTTTAGCGATGCCGTGAGCTAACTCTTTCATAAGCTCGGTTTTACCACTTCTTGGAGGTGCGACGATTAGACCACGCTGACCTTTACCGATAGGCGTGAAAAGGTCAAGTACGCGGCCAGTTAGCTTCATTGGATCGTACTCTAAATTTAGCTTTTCAGTTGGAAAAAGCGGGGTTAGGTTGTCAAAGAGTGGCCTCTCTTTTGCGTCTGCTAGAGGCATATAATTTACCGCTTCGATCTTTAAAAGAGCGTAGTATTTTTCTTGATCTTTTGGCTCTCTCACTTGGCCGGTGATGATGTCGCCCACGCGAAGTGCAAATTTGCGGATCTGTGAGTTTGAGACGTATGCATCGTTTGAACTGTCGCTTAAATTCGCATCAACAGCTCTTAAAAAGCCGTAGCCCTCGTTTGTGATCTCTAAAATTCCAGTAAATAGTATAAAGCCGCCTTGTTTTGTCTGGGTTTTTAGTATCTCAAATATCAAATCCTGCCTACGAAATTCTCGTGGATTTTCGACACCAACGCTATTTGCGATCTGTACTAGCTCATCTAAACTAAGCGTTCTTAGCTCTTCGATCTTGTGTCCGTCTACTGGTATGTGTGTTCTTGATGCTTGATGTTTTTTTGTAGTTTTTGTGTTTTGAGCAGCACTTTGCTCGGTTTGGTTATTTTCCATTTTTCCTCTTTAAATGCGGGGATAATTTTGCAGAATTTCTAGGTTTCAAAAAGAAGTTTTTGAAAGTTTTGGCATTTTATAAAAATAAAACTTTGTTGTCAAGAAATGGTATAAAATAAAATTTTTGCTCAAAAATGGTTGATTTGCTATAATCTCGCCATTTTATAACGATAACAAAAGAAGAATTTGTGCCTATTTTTGCAGTTTGCCTACCATAAATTTATATGGTGTGTAATAGGCATGTGATGCAATAATATTGGTAAAAATTTTAGATAAAAGAAAGTAAAAATGCCACAAAGTAGATGTGCTCATTGTAGATTAAAATTTGATGAAAGCGTGATGATCTCAAATGAAGGCGGACTTAAATTTTGCTGTGTTGGTTGCAAAGGCGTTTATGAAATTTTAAATGAAAATGGGCTTAGCGAGTTTTATGAACGTCTTGGTAAAAATACACTTACACCGGCAAGCAACGGTGCAAATATCAAAAATTTAGCAGCAAATTTTAGCGAGCTTGTGACAAAAGAGGGCGACTTTAGTCAAATTTCATTTTTAATCGATGGCATCACTTGCTCAGCTTGCATCTGGCTACTTGAAAAGGCACTTTTTAACTTGCCTGGCGTCTTGGAGGTAAATATCAACTCGCTTAATCAAAAAGCGGTCATTGTTTTTGATGAGCAGGAGCTTTTGGTAGAGCAAATAATTGAAAAAATTTATGCCGTTGGCTACGTTCCAAAGCCTTATGCTACGAGTCAAAAAGAGGACGAGCTAGCCAAGAAAAGAAGAAATTTTTACACAAAAGCGCTAGTTGGTATCTTTGCTACGATGAATATTATGTGGCTAGCCATTGCTCAGTATAGTGGGTATTTTAGTGGCATAAGAGGCGACATAAAAGATATTTTAAGCTTTGCGCAGTTTGTATTAGCGACGCCTGTACTTTTTTATACTGGTAGCGAGTTTTTTAAAGGGGCGAAGATAGCCATAAAAAACGCTTCACCAAATATGGATTTGCTCGTTATCACCGGAGCTAGCATAACCTATATCTACTCCATTTTTGCGATGTTTACGAGGAGTGGCGAGAGCTATTTTGACTCGGTTGCGATGATCATTACCTTTGTTTTTATCGGTAAATTTTTAGAAATTTTGGGTAAGAAAAAGGCGCTTGAGACTTCAAATTTCTTAAATGATATGCTGCTTACAAAGGTGTGCGTTTTAGAAGATGGTAAGGATATTTTAAAAGAGCCAAGAGATGTAAATTTGGGCGAAAAGATCATGCTTAGATCAGGTGAGAGGGCGCTACTTGATGGAGTGGTGCTTAGTGGCGAGGCAAGCGTGGATAGCTCAAGTCTAACGGGAGAGAGCCTGCCTGTGACCTTGGGAGTGGGGCAAGAGGTTAAAAGTGGTGTCATTTGTCAAAATGGACAAATCATCTACGAAGCAAAGGAAATTTTTAAAAATTCTTATCTAAATCAGCTTATAAATTTACTCCAAAATGCAGAGCTAAAAAAGCCAAATATCGAGCTAGTAGTCAATAAAATCGTTTCTAAATTTTCTCTTAGCGTGCTGACTTTGGCATTTTTTACATTTTGGTTTTGGTACTTTAAATATGGCTTTTCAGAGGCTATTGTCACGGCTGTTAGCGTCATCGTGATCGCTTGCCCTTGTGCGCTTGCGCTTGCCACGCCAGTTAGTAGTGTCTGTGCCCTTGGTGTGGCCTTTAAAAATAGAGTACTTTTTAAAGAGGCTAAATTTTTTGAAAGCCTTGCAAAGTGCGATGTAGCGGTATTTGACAAGACTGGCACGCTCACAAAGGCAGAATTTGAAGTTAGTGATTTTTTCATAAAAGAGAGCATAAGTTTAGATGAAATTTATTCGCTAGCTCTTATATCAAATCATCAAATAAGCGTGGCAGTGGCTAAATTTCTAAAGCAAAAAGGCGCAAGGAAAATAGAGCTTAAAAATATAAATTTAAGCGTGGCAAAGGGTGTTGAGGCTGAAATTTCAGGTAAAAAATTTTATGCAGGAAGCAAGCGATTTTTAGTTGAAAATGGTATTAGCTTTGATGAAACTGAAGAAAATGTGAGCTTTTTTGTGGGGCTTAATGGTGAGTTAGTGGCGAAATTTTATCTAAAAGATAGTGTAAAGCCCGAGGCAAAGACCTTGATAGACGAGCTAAAGAGCGCTGGCATGAAAGTGTGTATCTTAAGTGGCGACGTGCAAAAAGTGGTAAAAAATGTGGCAGATGAGCTTGGCGTGAGTGAGTTTAGAGCAGAGATGTTGCCTGAAACGAAAGCTAAATTTATAAGCGAACTAAAAGAGCAGAGCAAAAAGGTTCTAATGGTAGGGGACGGCATAAACGACGCAGCAGCGCTTAGCCTTGCTCATGTTGCTATTTGTATGGGAAGCGGGGCGGCAATAAGCCTAGAAAAAAGCGATGTAGTGTTACTTGATGATAGTTTAAAAAGTCTAGCAAAGGCCATAAAAATCTCAAAATTTACTTACAAAACGATAAAGCAAAATTTGCTCTTTTGTCTTCTTTATAATGTTCTTGCTGTGCCATTTGCTGTGTGTGGCTATGTCATTCCGCTATTTGCTGCACTTTTTATGTCGCTTAGCTCGCTAAGTGTTATATTAAACTCGCTTTATATTGTTAGAAAATTTAAGGAAAAATAATGGATAGCGCGACACTTGCGATGCTGGTTTTTATCTCGGTTTTGATGGGGGCATTTTTGCTTTTTGGCGTGCTTTGGGGGATAAAAAATAAACAATTTGAGGACTACCGAAAATTTTTAGACGGAGCAAATTTGGACGATGAAGATGCACTAAATGAAGCTTATGAGCTAGAGCTTCGCAAAAAAGAAGCGCTAAAAAAGAGGCTAGAGGCTAGCAGTAAAGATAAGGCTAGCTCTCGATAGTTGGCTCGCCAAAGAGTCTATTTGCCTCTTTTAGAACCCCTTGTTCTCTTTGCCTTTGAAGCTCTTCTGGTGTTTTTGGCTCTTTATTTAGCATCAAAGAAAAGTTATTTTTCTCGTTTTGTAGCTCGCTTTTTATCTCAGTTTTTGGCTCATTTTTAGTTTCAATGTTATTTGCATTTAGTCTTGAAATTTCCTCATCAAGCTCGTCTAATTCGCTTTTTTCATTATTTTCTAAAGAGGCTTTAGGCATCTTAGTTTGTGCTTTTTGCTCATCACTCTTTGCATTTACTATCTTCGCATTTTGTCCAAAAAGCGTACGCAATATCTCGTTTAAAATTTTCCAATTTTTCTTAAAATATTCAAGATTTTCATCTTTTGCATTTACTATCAGTCCAAGCTCATTGTTATTAAAGAAGCTAAATTCTACAAATTCTTTAAAAAACTCGCCAAGATCGTAATTTCTATCATAAATTTTTGTTAAGAAGAGTTCGTATGGACCTTGCATTTTAGCAGGAGCTACTTGGCTTTTTTGAGTGATGACTTCTGTGATTTGAGTGGAATTTTCGCTATTTTTTGAGATCACTTCATTTATAGCGTCATCGATATCTTGTAAATTTAGCGCTTCTATCATCATAAAAAGCATTAGCATTAGTACAAAGCCATTGTCGCTACTTACGTTTAACATACCTTTAGCTTGTGCCAAAATCCTAAAAAATCTCTCATAAACAAGTAGTGAAATTTTTGAGTCGTTTTCTATAAATTTTTGCTTTAAATTTGCCAAAATTTCATCTATTATCATCTCTGGATCGTAGCTTTCAAGTTCGCTTACAAGCACTCTGATAGCATTTTTATCATGATTTAAAACATGAGTTATTATCTCTTCGATCTTTTCTGGATCAAGAAGTCCTAACATCGATGCTACGCCATTTGCCGTGACATTATTTGCCCCGTAAATGATAGCTTGATCAAGAAGTGTCAAAGTATCTCTTAGCGATCCTCCGCCACTTCTTGCTAAAATTTCAAGCGCCTCTTTTTCGTAGCTAATGCCTTCTTTGCTTAAAATAAACTCAAGATGTTTAATGATGCTGTATCTGCTTATTTGCTTAAACCTAAAATGCTGCGTTCTTGAAAGTACCGTTGTTGGGAGTTTTAATGGATCAGTCGTCGCTAGGATAAATTTTACATAGCTTGGCGGCTCTTCAAGCGTTTTTAAAAGAGCATTAAATGCCTCTTTGGTTAGCATGTGGACTTCATCGATTATAAAAATTTTGTATCTTGCCATTGCTGGAGCATATTTTGTTTGCTCTATTAGCTCTCTTATGTCATCTATCTTTCTGTGGCTAGCAGCGTCCATTTCGATGATGTCCATATGTCTTGACTCATTTGCCATTATGCATTGTGGGCATACTTCACATGGTTTTGAAGTAGGTCCTTTTTCGCACACTAAAGCTTTTGAAAATATCCTAGCACTTGAAGTTTTACCACTTCCTCTAAGCCCAGAAAATAGATATGCGTGGCTTATGCGACCCTCGTCAAGTGCGTGTATTAGGCTTTTGCTAACTGCTTCTTGACCTATGAGCTCGTCAAAATTTTTAGGGCGATATTTTAAAGCTAGTGCTTGCAATGCGGTATCCTTTTTATAAAGTTCAAGGATTTTATAAAAAAAGGCATAAATTTATGATTATTTATCCTTTTCATATAGTTAAAATTTTCGATCTTTTAGATTGCTTTTAGTTAAATTTTAGATAATTGGTAATTTAAAAAGGATGAAAATGTCTGCATTTTGGAGTGGATTTTTTACAAGTTTATCTTTAATATTGGCTATCGGCGCGCAAAATGCATTTGTTTTGAAGCAGGGTATAAAAAAGGAACATGTTTTCGCAGTTTGCTTAATATGCGCACTTGGTGATGCCTTGCTTATATTTGCTGGAGTTTTTGGTTTTGCAAAAGTGCTACAAAAATTTGAGTTTTTTAAACAGGTTGCCATATATGGTGGCTTTATCTTTTTATTTGTCTATAGTCTAAAGAGTTTGTATGGTGCATTTAAAAATCCCAAAAGCCTTCTTCCTAGTGCGCAACACGAGTCAAAATTTAGCAAAATAGTGCTTTTGACGCTTGCTTTTACTTGGCTAAATCCTCACACATCTATCTTGATACGATGCTTTTAATAGGATCTATTTCAACAAAATTTGGAGATGAAAATATAATTTTTGGCATCGGTGCTAGTCTTGCATCGCTATTTTTCTTCTTTTCTTTAGGATATGGAGCAAGAGTTCTCGCTCTAGTTTTTGCAAAAGAATTTTCATGGAAAATTTTAGAAATTTTTGTTGGGATTATTATGCTTCTAGTCGCTTTTAGTTTACTTTTTACTAAAGTATAGATAAGATACATAAAATTTTACGCTAAATATTTTGTATTTTTGTATGTATTAAAAATTTACATATTATCAATGTAAGATGCATTGATATGTACGACGGAGATTTTATATTTTAAATTTGATTAAAAAAGTTTCCAAGCCCAAAATGAGCTTGGAAATGCGTTTTAGCAAGAGAAGCAGGTTTTAAACTCATAAGCGGTTGGGCGTGCTTCGTAAGGCCAAACCTGAGTTTCAAATTTCATATGCTGATAAGTGTCGATGAAAAGATCGCTCATTATCGGTTTTAGATATTCGTTATCGCGGATAAGCGCTTCAAGGCTGCCACGAAGTGTGTGCGGTAGCTGCTCGATGCCACGCTCTCTGATCTCATCTAGGTGAAGTTTAAATAAATTTTCATCCATCGGACCAACTGGCTCGTATTTGTTTTTAACGCCGTCAAGGCCCGCCATTAGCATCGCTGAGAAGGCTAGATAAGGGTTTGCTGTGCTATCTGGAAATCTCATCTCAGCCCTAACTGACTTCTCGCCAGCTCCGTAAGGTATGCGGATGCTCGCTGAGCGGTTTTGGCTTGAGTAAGTTAGGATAGATGGCGCTTCAAAGCCTGGGATTAGGCGTTTGTAGCTGTTTGTGCTTGGGTTTGTGAAGGCTGCAACGCTTCTTGCGTGTTTTAAAACGCCGCCGATGTAGTGCCTTGCAAAGTCACTTAAATTTGCATAGTTGCCCTCTTTGTAGAATAAATTTTTGCCATCTTTCCAGACTGATTGATGCACGTGCATGCCGCTGCCGTTGTCGCCATAAAGCGGTTTTGGCATAAATGTAACTGTCTTGCCGTTTAGGTGAGCGACCATGCGAACGACGTATTTATAAATTTGGACATTATCGGCGGCTTCGACTAGATTGCCAAATTTCACGCCGATCTCACCTTGTCCTTGTGCGACTTCGTGGTGACCCAAAAATACTTCAAGGCCAACTTGCTCTAGAACTTGCATCATCTCGGCTCTTAGATCGACCATGCTGTCGATTGGCTGAGTCATCAAATAGCCGCCTTTTCTGCGTGGGCGATGACCTGTGTTGTAGCTATCTTTGAAGTCAGTAGCATCGTTCCATTCACCTTCCTCGCTATCTACTTGATACATCGCGCAGTTTGGGCTATCGATGATTTTGACGTTGTCAAAGACAAAAAATTCATTCTCAGGGCCAAAATACGCCTCGTCACCAAGACCGCTATCTTTTACGTACTGCATTGCTCTTTTGGCTATTGAGCGAGGGCATTTTTCATAAATTTGACCCTTGTAAATGTCGTAAATATCGCAAAAAACAACAACTGTAATATCGGAAGTAAATGGATCTAAAAATGCAGTTGTAGCTTCTGGCTTCATTATCATGTCGCTCTTATCAATTGGTTGCCAGCCATGCATAGAGCTAGCGTCCATTGGTATGCCATTTATAAAATTTTCTTTCGTAACAGCTTTTATGTTGTAGCTAATGCTATGCCAAGCACCACCTAAATCAGTAAATCTAAAATCTACAAATTTGACTTCATTTTCTTTACAAAAATCAAAAAAATGATCTATATTTTGGACGAATTTTCCCACTTTTTTCTCCTTTTAATTTTTAAATTTTTCGTATTCTATCATAAAACCTAATATTTAAGATTAAATTTATATTTTATTTGAACCCAATCTAAAATTTTACTAATTCTCTATCTCTGTTTTTAAAAATAGCACATTTTGAATAACCTAAATCTCTGGCTATTTGTTCGCAAATTTCGCCATTTTTACCGATATCTTCTTTTGTGTGAGCATCTGAGCCAAAGGTGATTGTTATATCTTTTTCGGCTATTAGTTCAAGTAAATTCAGGCTTGGATATTGCTCGCCGATAGGCTTTCTAAAGCCAGCAGCATTTATCTCAACAACTAAATCTGCTTCTTTTATCGCATTTACTGCATTTTTAGCTAAAATCCTAACATCCTTTTTTGGCAAAAATTTAAAAAGTTTTAAAAGATCAATATGCCCCAT
This sequence comes from Campylobacter concisus, assembly GCF_002092855.1. Classification (NCBI taxonomy): domain Bacteria; kingdom Pseudomonadati; phylum Campylobacterota; class Epsilonproteobacteria; order Campylobacterales; family Campylobacteraceae; genus Campylobacter; species Campylobacter concisus. The sequence continues at coordinate 214,695 of NZ_LVLC01000001.1, read as the reverse complement.
AATGTCAAATTTGCCAAGCTTGGCCGATCTTTCTACATGATCAAAATACTCTTGCCAAATTTGATCCAAGTCTTTGCCCTCGTAGCCACCGATAAATTCTGGATTGTCAAATGCCCAGCCATTAAAAAAATGCACAGAACCTATTAGATAATCAACCTTTCTAGCAAAAACTCGCTCATCCATAAATCCATCTAAAAAATCCATCTCATAGCCAAGCAAAATTTCTATTTCACCTCTAAATTCATCTCTTAAATGTAAAATTTTGTCTTCATAGCCTTGCATTTCATCAAAGCTCATTCTGTAAGCTTCATCGTAGTTCATCGGTGCGTGATCGCTAAAGCCAAAGTATTTTATGCCAGCTTTTATTGCATTTTGTACATACTCTCTTGGCTCTCCAACTGCGTGCTTGCAAAGTGGCGTGTGGTTGTGAAGATCGACGGTCATTTTTAGCCTTTTAAGGTCGTTTATTTTTAAAAATGCTATCTAAAAATTTATAAATTTAAAGATAAAAGCATTGCCTTTAAACTTACTTTTTATTTAAATCCTATATAATCAAGCCAAATTTTATTAGGAGCTTTTATGACTCAAGAGGAACTTGACGCACTTATGGCAGGTGGGCTAGATGATGCTAAAGAAGATGCTGGCCAAGAGGTTGCGGACGTCAAAGAGGAAACAGACGAGGTAACAGAAGTTGCAGAAGCAATTGATACTAAAGATGAGCCACAGTCAAAATCAGAAAGTAATTCAAAGAATGCAGAAAATTATAGAGTGAGTGCAGATGGCGTTTGGCCACCACCACCACCAACGGAAGATCACAAAATGGTTCATCAGCTTGACGATGTAACAAGAGATAGCGAAGAAAAAGCTACTCAGATGTTTGATAAGCTTGAGACGATAAATAACTTTTTTATGGACGCTGAGAGCGACTCAAATAGCCTAAAAGGCACAATAAACTCAAATATTGAGCTATTTACGACGCTAAGTGAGAAATTTCCAAATATTGCTGCATTTAGCGAGGCTTTGGAGAAAAATAACTCACTTCTTGGCACGATCGATAATATCATCGGAAATTTACAAATGGGACAAGATGAGATCATGATGGCTATGGATATGATGCAGTATCAAGACATCCATAGACAAAAGATCGAGCGTGTTATTAACGTTATGAGGGCACTTAGCAAATATATGAATACCTTGTTTGAAGGTAAAATTGACGATGATAAGCGTGTTAGCTCCGCTGTTCACATCGCTGGTGATACAACGACTGAAAATCTTGTGAGCAACGACGATATCGAAGCCTTGATAGAAAGTTTGGGTAAAAAATAGTGCTAAAAAGGCCTGAGCTTTTATCTCCAGCTGGAAATTTAACAAAACTTAAAATCGCCCTTGAGTATGGAGCTGACGCTGTTTATGGCTCGGTGGCTAGCTTTTCGCTAAGGACTAGATCGGCAAGGGAGTTTAACCTTGAAACATTCAAAGAGGCAATAGACTACACACATGCAAAGGGAAAGAAATTTTATGCGACCATAAATGCTTTTCCTTTTAACTCTCAGATCGAGCCACTAAAAAGGCACTTGCAAACCATCTCAGCGATGAAGCCAGATGCCTTTATTATCGCAACTCCAGGAGTCATGAGTCTAGCAAAAGCCATCGCTCCTGATATCGAGATACATCTCTCAACTCAGGCAAACGTTATGAACGTGCTTGATGCAAAAATTTATCATGATATGGGCGCAAAACGAATAGTTGTCGCTCGCGAGATGAATTTAAAAGATGTCATAAGGATAAAAGAAGAAATTCCAACTCTTGACATTGAAATTTTTGTCCATGGCTCGATGTGCTTTGCCTACTCTGGCAGGTGTTTGGTAAGCTCAGTGCAAAGTGGACGTATGTCAAATCGCGGCAGCTGTGCAAATGATTGTAGGTTTAAGTATGAACTTTACGCTAAAAACGAAGAGAGTGGCGTGCTTTTCCGCTTAGAAGAGGATGAAAACGGCACTCACATCATGAACTCAAAGGATCTTTGCCTCATCTCACACATCAAAGAGATCGTTGATAGCGGCGTAATAGATAGCCTAAAAATAGAAGGTCGCACAAAGAGCGAGTATTATGCAGCCTGCACAGCAAGAGCCTATAAAATGGCGATAGATGATGCCATGGATGATAAATTTGACGCACAAATTTATGAAAATGAGATAAATACACTAAAAAACCGCGGCTTTACGGATGGATATTTGGTGCATAGGCCTTATGAGAGAATAGATACACAAAATCACGTTATCAGCCTAGAAGAAGGCACACATCAGGTAAATGCAATAAGCGAAGATGGCGAATTTTTTAAGTGTAAATATAAAATTTTTCCAGGCAACAGCTATGAGATCGTGGCTCCTATTGGATCGGTTATAGAAGATAGTGAAAATGAAATCTCAAAGATTTATTCACAAGATGGTAAGAAATTTATCAAATTTAAACAGCTCATTACCAAAAAAGGCAAGGTTATGAGTGAAATTCATAGCGGCAATGAAAACGAGATAAGTCTTGGTATTAAGCTACCAAAATTTAGCTTTTTAAGGGAGAAAATATGAAATTTGTTTCTATTATAATGGGAAGTAAAAGCGACTATGAGATCGTTAGCGAGGCGGCAAAAACTCTTGAAAAATTTGGCGTAAAATATGAACTGATAATCAGCTCAGCTCACAGAAGTCCAAAAAGAACTAGTGAGTACGTCGCAAATGCTGAGAAAAAGGGTGCAAAAGTCTTTATTGCAGCTGCTGGTATGGCGGCTCACCTAGCTGGTGCGATCGCTGCAAATACAACAAAACCAGTAATAGGCATACCAATGGCAGGCTCGGCTCTAAGTGGCGTTGATGCACTTTACTCAACTGTGCAAATGCCAAGTGGCATGCCAGTGGCAACTCTAGCTATCGGCAAGGCTGGTGCTATAAATGCGGCCTATTTGGCGGTGCAAATTTTAGCTCTTGAAGATGATGGTCTGGCAAGTGCTCTAAAAGCTGACAGAGAGGCGAAAATAAAGGCTTTAGAGGAAGATTCTTCAAAGGTTGAAGTGATACTGTAAAAAGGAGAAGCGGTGCAGACCTATCTTGGAGTTGATGAATTTTGCAAACTTGTGCACTTGGAGCGTGAAGTTATCGAAGATATGATAAATCGTGGCGTTTTGAAAACCAAAGAGGAAAATGGAGAAATTTTGATAGAAGCGAGCGAAGGAACAATGAGTGTGGTGCCTAGTGTTTCGCAAAATTTATCCTTGCAGCCGCAAAGCCAAGATGGTATCAGCTTTGTTGAAAAGACGATTGGAACGATATTAAATTTACACGAAAAAGTGCTTGACGCAAAGGATGAGACGCTTGAAACCCTAAGAAATGAGAATAAATTTTTAAAAGAGGCGCTCATTTCGATGCAAGAGCTCTATGACGAGGATAGAAAAACAGTCGAGACGCTCACAAAACAGCTTAAAATTTCACAAGATGAAGTTGAATTTCTAAAACGAAAATACAAGCTCATGTGGAACCAAGCGGTTGAAAATTTTAACGGGCAAAAGTAGTTTATGAAGATTATAAATTTAGAGGATAGCTTTGAAATTTACGGAGTAAAAACTCGCACTAAAAATGAAGATGAGATAGGCGGCAAGGGTAAAATTCCAGCTTTATGGTCTAAATTTATGAGAGAGTACTATGATGGCAATAGTGAAATTTATAGCGTTTACTGCAACTATGAAAGCGATCTTAACGGACATTACGATAACTTCATCGGCACAAGATTAAGTCACAAAAGTGATGAAATTCTAGAGATAAAAAGTGGCAAATACGCCGTTTTTAGTTTTGCAAGAGAGCCACAAAATGTTGCAAAATTTTGGGGTGAAATTTGGAAGTATTTTGAAAGTAGTGAGTCAAAAAGAGCTTATAAAACGGATTTTGAGCTTTACGGCAGCGACGAGATAAAAATTTTTATATCTATTTTGGGTTAGGAAAAATGAATAAAAAAAATAATAGTTCAATCTTAAGTTTTATCGAAAATTTTGGTAACAAATTGCCAAATCCAACTATGCTTTTTATCTATCTTTCGATTATTACGATAATAATATCGTTTGTGTTAGAAAAGATGGGCGTTGGCGTAAGCTATCAGGCTATCAAAGATGGACAAATATCACAGCTTAATGCAAATGTTATAAATTTGCTTTCTGCTGATAGTCTTAGATCTTTTGTTTCATCTGTACTTAAAAATTTTACTAGTTTTTATCCTTTGGGAGTAGTCTTTGCGATTATTCTAGGTATTGGTATCGCAGACAAGTCCGGACTTTTATCAGCACTTATGACAAAGATTGCCTTAAAATCTTCCAAAATATGGGTAACTCCAATCGTTATTTTTCTTGGTGTAATGTCAAATGTTGCTTCCTCGGTTGGCTATGTTGTGCTAATCCCGCTTGGAGCTATTTTATTTGCTGGATTTGGTCGTCATCCAATTGCTGGACTAGCTGCTGCTTTTGCTGGTGTTAGCGGTGGCTGGTCGGCAAATTTATTAATCGGTACAAATGACCCTATGTTTGCGGCATTTTCTATGCAAGCAGCTAGCGTGTTAAATCCAGATTATGTGGTACTAGCAACTGCAAATTGGTACTTTATGATCGCTTCGACATTTTTGATCGTATTTGTTGGCTGGTTTGTAACGGATAAAATCGTAGAGCCTAGGCTTGGTAAATTTGATTTTTTAGGTGATTTTAGCCTAAAAGAGCATAGTGAGATAAGTGCAGAGCAAAAACGTGGCTTAAAATTTTCACTAATAGCATTGATCGTTTTTGTGATTTTACTGCTTGTGGCTATTTTGCCTTCTGGCTCTTTATTTGGAGCAAAAGGCAATGAAAGCTTTATGAAATCTACTTTTATGCATTCTATTGTCGTTTTTATGATGTTACTTTTTATAGTGGTAGGCGTAGCTTACGGTGTAGGCGCCAGGAGTATAAAAAGCAGTAATGATGCCATAAAATTTATGGAACAATCTATTTCTGAGCTATCAGGATTTTTGGTTTTGATATTTTTTGCAGCTCAGTTTACATATCTTTTTAATACCTCAAATATTGGGCTAGTACTTTCTATTAAAGGTTCTATTTTTCTAAAAGAGATCGGGTTGACTGGACTTAGCCTTATTATAGTTTTTATTTTCTTGATCGCTTTTATAAATTTATTTATAGCTGTTGATTCTGCAAAGTGGGCGATGATGGCTCCGATTTTTGTACCAATGTTTATGAATCTTGGACTTTCACCAGAGCTTACGCAGGCTGCTTTTAGAATAGGCGACTCTACTACAAATATCATAACGCCCTTGATGCCGTTTTTTGTTTTGATAGTAGCTTTTATGCAAAAATACAATAAAGAGTTAAAAATTGGATCAGTAGTTTCCATTATGCTTCCTTATACGGTTGCATTTTTAATTTCTTGGACAGTGCTAATGTCATTTTGGTACATTTTTGATCTACCACTAGGACCTGGCGCAGTTATACACTATGTAAAGTAAAATTTTAAAAGGAAAGCAATGACATTTTCACAAATAATATTAACCCTTCAAAACTATTGGCAAGAGCAAGGCTGCGTGATACTTCAACCATACGACATGCCAGCTGGTGCGGGCACATATCACCAAGCGACATTTTTAAGGAGCCTCGGACCAAAGCCGTGGGCGACTGCATATGTAGCTCCAAGCCGCCGTCCGACTGATGGCAGATACGGCGAAAATCCAAACCGCCTAGGCGCTTATTATCAGTTTCAGGTGCTCATTAAACCGAGCCCGGAAAATATCCAGGAGCTTTATCTAAAAAGCCTTGAAAAGCTTGGGTTAAATTTAAAAGATCACGACATCCGATTCGTCGAGGATAACTGGGAGAGCCCGACTCTGGGCGCTTGGGGGCTAGGCTGGGAGGTCTGGCTAGATGGCATGGAAGTGACGCAGTTTACCTATTTTCAACAAGTGGGTGGCATCGCATGCGAGTTGATTTCTGGTGAGATAACATACGGACTTGAGCGCTTAGCCATGTATCTCCAAGACGTAAATAGCGTCTATGACATCGTTTGGGACGACTCTAATGGCAACATCGTAACCTACGCCGACGTGCATAAACAAGGTGAGTATGAGTGGAGTAAATATAACTTTGAAGTAGCAAACGTCGATATGCTTTTTAACCAGTTCGAAAACGCATTTAACGAGTGCAAACGCTGCTTAGAGGCTAAAATTTCACTGCCAGCGTATGATTATTGCATGCTTGCGGCTCACACATTTAACGTCCTTGATGCGCGTGGGGCGATAAGTGTTACACAAAGGCAAGACTACATCCTAAAAATCCGCGAGCTGGCCAAAGAGTGTGCGCTAACTTATAAAGAGAGCCTAGGGCAAAAGTAAAATTTTATGAAAATAGCTGAAATTTATAAAATTTTAGATGAAATTTGCCCATTTGCGAGCCAAGAGTCCTGGGACAATAGTGGCCTACAAGTTGGCTCATTTGATAGCGAATTTGAGCGAATTTATCTAAGTCTTGATTTGGATAGCGAACTTTTGCAAAATGTCTTGCCAAATTCGCTCATCATCACTCACCATCCGCTCATTTTTAAGGGGTTAAAAAGCCTAGACTACAGCCTTTATCCAAGCTCACTCATAAGAGAGATGATGATAAAAAATATCTCGCTCATCTCGCTTCATACAAATGCCGACCTTGCTTTTTTAAATGAAAAATTTGTGATGCAGGTTTTGGAGCTTGAAATTTCGAACAAAGAGGGCTTTTTGATCTATGCTGATGTGAAGATGAAATTTAGCGAGCTTTGCAAATTTGTAAAAGAAAAACTTGGGCTAGAAAATTTAAGAGTGGTTCATGCAAAAGATGAAATTTCTAAAATTTGTATCTGCACCGGAAGTGGCGCAGATCTCATCCAAGATGTAAAAGCAGATGTCTTTTTAACGGGTGATCTAAAATATCACCAAGCCCTTTATGCGAAGGAAAATGGGCTAAATTTAATCGATATAAATCACTATGAAAGTGAACGTTGTTTTGGTGATTTTTTAGCAAAATATTTGCAAAATCTGAAAATTGAAGTTATAATACGCAATTCTAAAAATCCATTTACATATTGCTAACAAAAAAAGGAAACATTATGAATAAATACTTACAACAATTAGTTGAATTATCTGACCTTGATAAACAAATAGATGGCTTTATACCACGCATTCAGGATATAGAAAAGGCTTATAAAAATATAGAAGAAGAGTGCGAAACTATAACGGTTAATATAGAAAGACTAGATGAAGAGGTAAGTGACTTAAAGTCTCAAAAATCAGGTACAAATGCTCATATTGCCGAGTTTAGTGCAAAGATAAAAGATGTAGCTAAAAAAAGCTCAAGTGCAAAAAGCGAAAAGGAGATAAAAGCTCTAAGTCTTGAAGAGGATATTGCAAAAGAGCAACTTGAGGCTGCAAATGAAGAGATTGCTAGACTTGAGAAGCTAATAGATGGTAAAAATAGTCAAAAAGATGAGCTTGGTGCAAAAAAAGCTGAACTTGAAGAGAATTTAAAAAATATAAAAAGCAAAACTTCATCTGAACTTGAAAATATCGAAAAAGAACGTAAAGAAGTTTATGCTAAAAAAGACAAGCTTATCGCCACTATGAATCAAAAAATTCTCGCATTTTATGAAAAAATTAGAAAATGGGCTCATAATACGGCTGTTGTTCCTGTAAAAAAACAAGCTTGTTATGGTTGCTTTATGCAGATAAACGACAAAACTTTCTCTGCTGTTATCAAGGGCGAAGATATCGTTACATGTCCACATTGTGGCAGAATTTTGTATAAACAAGAGCAATAACACATTTCGTGATAATAATATATTACTTTCTAGCCTCAATACTCTATCTCTTTGGGGCTATATTTCTAATTATTTTAAGTTTTAAAAAAAAGTATCATAAATCAATTCCGGCACGTTTTTTCCTCTTTAATAATCCTAAATTTCAAGATGCAGATGTGCATTTTCACGCTTGTTCATTTGGCGAGGTGCAAGCACTCAAACCTTTGATGCAAAAATTTGATAGTAAAGCTATAAGTGTGGTGACAAATACGGGCTTTGAAGCGGCAAGTAAAATTTGCTCTAACACGAGATTTTTGCCATTTGAAATTTTCTTGCCATTTTGGCTAAAAAAGAGCAAAATTTTAGTTATTTTTGAGGCTGAGCTTTGGCTTATGCTAGTTTTAATGGCAAAGCTAAAGGGTAGCCGAGTGATATTAATAAATGCGAGAATTTCAGACAGAAGCTACAAAAGCTACCTGAAATTTGGCTTTTTTTATAGATATCTTTTTAAATTTATAGACAAAATTTACGCTCAAAGTGAGCTTGATAAAGAGCGGCTAAAGTCACTTGGTGCAGGTGAAACAGAGGTCGTTGGTAACATAAAAGCTGCATTTTTGCCAAGCGTGAGTAAAATTTATGAAAAGCCAAAAGCTAGAGTGATCGTGCTAGCAAGCACGCATACAGGCGAAGAAGAGATGATTTTGCAAAATTTAAATTTAAAAGAAAACGATCTCTTGATCATCGCTCCACGCCATCCTGAGAGGTTTACAGAGGTTGAGAAGATAGCAGGCGACTACGCTAAAAAGCATGATTTTAGCTTTGCGAAATTTAGTCAAACGTATAAATTTGAAGCTAAAGTAAATTTGCTTGACACTTTAGGCGAGCTTGTAAATGTCTATGCTATTAGCGATATAGTAGTGCTTGGAGGCAGTTTTGTACCAAATATCGGTGGGCATAATCCAATCGAGTGCGCACAATTTAACCCAGTAATAATAAGCGGTGAGTTTATATTTAACCAAAAGGCGTTATTTAGCCTAGTTGAAAACATCTACATCGCAAAAGCCAGCGAGATTGGCGGTATAATAGATAGTGATGCCAAAAAGAGCAAGATCACTGTGCAAGCAAGCTCTGATGCGATCATAGAAGATATAAGGAGCACTTTATGAGTGAAGAAAAAGCGTATAAAATTTTAGCCAAACAAAAAAATATCTCAAACAACGAGGCAAAGGAGCTAATTGACAGCGGCCTAGTTTATGCCAAAGGGCAAAAGGTGATGATAGCTCGTGCTTTGATGAGTGAAAATACTAAATTTAGCGTCGAGGAGATGCCAAAGCCAAGCATTATCTTTGAAGATGAAAATTTAATAGCCATTAGTAAACCAGCTGCCGTGACTAGCGAAAAAATCAGCCAAATTTATAAATTTCCACTCCTTCATAGACTCGATAAAGACACGAGTGGCGTGCTACTTCTTGTAAAAAATGACGAATTCGCAGCACTTGCGATAAATGAGTTTAAAAAGATGAAGGTTGAGAAAATTTATGTGGCCGCAGTTAGGGGTATCATGAGCGAAGAAGTGGTTGTAAATGAGCCGATCTTGACGATAAAAAATAAAAATGGTGCTTTTTCAAAGATATCAAAAGACGGCAAAGAGGCGATCAGTGAAATTTCACCACTCATGGTTGCAGGTAAAAAAACGCTTGTAAAAGTTGCAATAAAAACAGGCAGAACGCACCAGATAAGAGTGCATTTGGCTAGTTTAAATTTACCTATCGTTGGCGATGAGAAATACGGCAAAAATAGGGCAAATAGAATGTTCTTGCATGCCTATTCTATCGCTCTTTTAGACTATAAATTTAAAGCGCCGATCCCAAAAGAATTTAACTCTCTTGGATTTGAGCTATCTAATAAATTTGAAATTTAAAGAGCAATAAAGAAATTATTTAGTAATATACGCCCTTTAATAACAACTTAGAAAGGTGATTAGTGTTCGAACAAATTAGCGAGTCTTTTAGATTAGCCGTTAGCAAGATACGTTTTGTAGATGACGAAAAAGCTATAAAAAACGCACTTGACGTGTTAAAAAAAGCTCTTTTAAAAGCTGATGTTCACCACAAAGTCACTAAAGATCTACTCGCGTCTATTGAAAGCGAACTAAAGCAAACTGGCGTTGGCCAAAAGAATTTCCTAGATGCGATCAAGTCAAATTTAACGACTATCTTAACAGCTCCTGGCAATCAAGGCTTTGTCTATGCGCCAGTTGCACCGACAATTGTTTTGATGGCTGGTTTGCAAGGTAGCGGTAAAACAACAACAACTATCAAGCTTGCAAACTATCTAAAACTAAGAAAGAAAAAAGTTTTAGTTGCGGCTTGTGACTTGCAAAGATTAGCGGCAGTTGAGCAGCTAAGACAGCTCTGCGTTGCAAACGAGATCGATCTTTTTTATATAGAAAATGAAAACAACCCTATAAAAGTAGCAAAAGAAGCACTAGAAAAAGCAAAAAGTGGTCTTTATGATGTGCTTTTAGTGGATACTGCTGGTCGTCTTGCAATTGATGAGAAGTTGATGCAAGAGATAAAAGATATAAAAAATGCGATAAATCCACATGAAATTTTCTACGTAGCTGATGCTATGAGTGGTCAAGATGCTGTAAAAACAGCTACAAGTTTTAATGAAATTTTAGGAATTTCTGGAGTTATCCTTTCTAAATTTGATTCTGACTCGAAGGGTGGCGTAGCTATTAGTATTGCAAAACAGCTAAATATTCCACTTAGATTTGTCGGTACTGGCGAGAAAGTAGCTGATATTGAGAGTTTTATACCAGATCGTATTGTAAGTCGTATAATGGGTGAGGGTGACTTGGCCACTTTGGTTGAGAAAACATCGACAATTATTGATGAAAAAGAGGCAAAACGTCTAAATCAAAAGATAAAAAAAGGTCAGTTTAACTTTAATGACTTTTTAGATCAAATGGAAAGCGTTAAAAAGCTTGGTAGTATGAAGTCTTTAATGGGGATGATACCTGGTCTTTCAAATATTGCAAATCAGATAAAAGATATAGATCTTGATAATTCAAAAGAAATTTTGCATATTAAGGCTATGATAAACTCTATGACACAAAAAGAGCGTGAAAACCCAGACCTTTTAAATAATAGTAGAAAAAGACGTTTAGCGACTGGTTCTGGACTTTCTCAGGTAGAAGTAAATCGTTTTTTAAAGCAGTTTGAAAATGCCTCAAAACTTGCTAAGAAATTTTCAGGAAAAGGTGGAGCAAAAGGACTTGCAAATATGCTTTCTCAAGCAAATTTAAAAAGACCTGTTTGATAAAAGGGTTTAAATTTGGATATTTGTTATCTAAATTTAAGCTTTATTTAAAAACAAGAGGAGAAATATAATATGGCAACAGTAGTAAGACTAACAAGAATGGGACGTAAGAAAAGACCTTTTTATCGTATAGTTGTTACAGATAGCAGAAAAAGGCGTGATAGTGGCTGGATAGAAAGTATTGGCTATTACAATCCTATGGTTGAGCCAAATGTTATAAATTTCAACAAAGAGAGATTAGATTACTGGAAAAGCGTTGGTGCTAAACTTAGCGACAGAGTTGCACAAATTACAAAATAATGGTTGAAAATTTTTTATACGAATACGCCAAGTTAATAGCTGACTTTCCTGAAAAGGTAACTATAGAGCGTCAAGAGCTTGGTGAAAATTTTGTTGACATTATCATAAATGCTGACAAGATTGATACTGGAAAACTTATCGGTAAAGACGGCAAAATGATAAATGCTATAAAGACCGTTATTATTGGTTGTAAAGCCAAAGATAATACAAGCTATAGGGTAACGGTAAAAGCTATTGAATAGTGATATTGTTGAAGTCGCTACTATCGGAAGATGTGTTGGTTTAAGGGGTTATTTAAAACTTCACAACAAGAGCGACTTTCCAGAACAGTATAAAAAAGGTGCAACCTTTTTTGATAAAAACAATGATCAGCTGACCATAAAAGACTACGATAGACAAAAAGAGCTGGTTTTGTTTGAAAATTTTGATGACTTAGACCTTGCTAAAACACTTGTAAATAGAACTATATATACTACAAAAGAGCTCACTAGAAAAAACTGCAAATTAAGAAAAAATGAATTTTTTCAGTTTGATATTATTGGCTTAAAAGTTGTAGAAAACGGCGAATTTTTGGGGATCGTAGAAGATATTCAAGATAATTTTGCAAATTCACTTTTACATATAAAAACAGATGAAAAGCTTATTATAAGCGGCAATCCGAAGAATTTTTACATTCCATATTTAGAGCATTTTATCATAAGTGTAAATTTAGATAATGAAGAGATTTTGGTAAAAGGTGCTAGAGCCATTTTAGAAAATTCATGACATTTACGTTTATTACACTTTTTGAAAATTTAGTTAAACCTTATTTTTGTGATTCTATTTTAAAACGTGCAATTGGTAATAAATTTATTGAAATTGATTTTATAAATCCAAGAAATTTTACTAAAGATAAGCATAATAAAGTTGATGATTATATGATCGGAGGTGGAGCAGGGCTTTTGATGTTTCCACAGCCTTTGGATGATTCGATCAAATTTCTAAAAGAAAAAGATAAAAATACTCACGTGATATTTTTGACACCAGCTGGTAAAAAATTTAATCAAAATGATGCAAAGAGGCTTTCTAAAAAAGATCACATTTGTTTTGTTTGCAGTAGATATGAAGGCCTTGATGAACGAGTTGTTGAGCTTTGGGCAGATGAAGTTTTTTGTATAGGTGATTTTGTTTTAACTGGTGGAGAGCTTCCTGCGCTTTGTATGAGCGATGCAATATCAAGAAATATACCTGGAGTTTTAGGAAACAATATGAGCCTTGAAGTTGAGAGTTTTGAGGATAATTTGCTTGAAGCCCCATCTTTTACAAAGCCTGATAATTTTAGATCAATTTTTGTGGTTTCAGAGTTTTTAAAGGGTAACCATGCTAAAATCCACACTTTAAAAAATAAGATGGCTCACTGCAAAACAAGGTTCTTTCGCCCTGATTTATATCAAAAGCTTAAGCCACATAAATAAGGAAAAACATGAGAAATAAATACATTGAAGCATTTGAAAATGCTCAAATTGCTAGTAAAAATATTCCTGACTTTCGTGCAGGAGATACGTTGCGTGTTGCTACTCGTATTCACGAAGGCGATAAAACTAGAATTCAAAATTTTGAAGGTATTTGTATAGCTAGACGTGGTAGCGGTACTGGCGAAACATTTATCATTAGAAAAATTGGCGCTAATAGTGTTGGCGTTGAGAGAATTTTCCCAATTTTTAGTGACTCAATCGAAGAAATAAAAGTTCTTAGAAAAGGTCGTGTTAGAAGAGCTAAATTATTCTATCTACGTGATCTTCGTGGTAAAGCTGCTAAAATCCGCGAACTTAGAAAATAATCTTACTATCTGTCCTGAAGCCTATTCAGGACTTTTCAATTTTTCTTTAAATCTAATTTCTATTTTTTATTAAATATTTTTATCGTTTTAATATTAATAAAAATCTAATTATTTTTATTGTTTTTACCGCTAGGCTATAAAAATTTAAAATATGTAGAAAAATTTCTATATAGAATTTCAAATACCTTATATATCAGATATATTCGTTTTTCTACTTCTTCTTATTTGTATACCAAAATAAAAAAACAACACAACAAAGAATTACTCCAAGCATTATTGATACAACTATCATAGTGGCATTTTTAGTTTCATTAAATGGCAAACCTTGTGTATTCATACCAAAAAACCCAGTTATCAGATTTAGTGGCAGCATTACAGCTGATATCATTGTCAAAATGTAAATATTTTGATTGATTTTGTCGTTTTTTATACTTTGTATAAATGTATAAATATCATCGATTCTGCAGGCATATTCATTGGCCATTGTTCTAAAAACATTTGCCTCATGAGTACTATTTTTAAGCTCTTTTTTTAAATTTTGTTGCTCGCTTTGACAAATCGAAAGGGTTTCATAAAAGTGAGATATCTTATTTTGAAATTTTCTAATCTCATATTTTAAAAAGTGGTGTCTTTTGATAAATTTATTAAAGTTTTTTCGACTAGCGTAAATTTTTTCATACTCGTTTAGTTCTTCTTGATGTTCTAAAATTTTGTTTGCATATTCATTACATAGTTTTTTAAGAGCCGCTTCAAACTCGTTTTTATCGCATTCGTGATCAAAGTCTTCTTTGTAAATTTTGCCATTTTTAAATAAAAATTTATAGCTTTGCTTTTGTGTGAAAGAAACAAGCAAAATATAGTCGTATTCATCGCCATAAAAATATCCACAAACTGAACTTTTATAGCTCATTTTTTACCCTTTTAGCATAAAAATTTTTCTTAAATTTGGCAAATTCGTCTCTTTCTATCGCCTCTCTCATCTCTTTCATCAAATTTAGATAGTAGTGCAGGTTGTGAAGGCTTGCTAGTCTAAAAAACGTGAGCTCTCTTGCCTTAAAAAGGTGGTTTAGATAGCCTCTGGAGTAGCGCTTGCAGGTGTAGCACTGGCAAGCTGGGTCTATCGGCGCGTGGTCGTTTATAAATTTGGCTGATTTTATATTTATCTTGCCAAAGCTAGTAAATAGCGTGCCGTTTCTTGCGTTTCTAGTTGGCATGACGCAGTCAAACATATCAACGCCTCTCTCCACGTTTTCTACAAGATCTTCTGGTGTGCCAACGCCCATTAGATAGCGAGGTCTAAGCTCATCCATAAATGGCATAACTGCCTCAACCGTGTCATACATCGCCTCATTGCTCTCGCCAACGCTTAGCCCACCTATCGCAAGGCCGTCAAATGGCATCTCGTTTAGCGCCTGCGCGCAAAATTTACGTGCCTCATAGTCGGTGCCGCCTTGGACGATGCCAAAGATATTTTGCTGCAAGCCAACGCCCTTGCTTTGCATAAATTTGTGATAATCAATCGCCTCTTTTGCCCATTTTATCGTTCGTTTTATGCTTAGATCGATTCTTTTTGGCTCAGCAGGCAAGGCGACCAGATCATCAAGTATCATCATAATGTCGCTACCTAGATCGTACTGCGTATCAAGAACGGATCTTGGCGTAAAATAGTGCGTGCTGCCGTCGATATGGCTTTTAAATTTTATCCCACCATCGTCGTTTTTGGTGTTTGATCTAAGCGAGAATGCCTGAAATCCACCGCTATCTGTTAAAAAAGAGCGCTCAAACTTAGAAAATCCATGAAGTCCGCCAAACTCGCGCACGACCTTGCTTCCGGGGCGCAGATACATGTGGTAGGTGTTTGCTAAGATTATCTTTGCGTCTAAAATTTCACTCATATCAAAGGCGTCTAAGCTTTTAACCGCGCCAACCGTGCCAACTGGCATGAAAACTGGCGTTTGTATAACGCTATGGGCAGTTGTTAGGATACCACGCCTTGCATTTCCATCTTTTTTTATAACTTCAAATTTCATCTAAATCCTTAAAATTTTTGATTTTTTATTTTAACAAAATTTATAATATAATCCAGAAATTTTAAGGCAAAGGAACTTTTTGCAAAATAAAAATGATGTCATTTTTGTAGTGGCAAATGGCGCTCAGACTATAAAATTTATAGGTGAGTTTAGCTATAAAGACGCAAAAAATTTACAAAGCATTTTTAAAAAAATCCAAAAACTTAGCGGCAATGTTAAATTTGACTTTAGTGAGCTAAAAAGCATTGATTACGCTGTTTTGATACTTTTAAGAAATGCGCTAAATGGTAAGAAATTTGAGATCATTACAAATGATGAAAAGATAAAGGCAATGGGCGATCTTTTAAATGATGAAAAGATCGATTTTAACTACATGCCGCCGCACAATAGTCTAAATTTCTTCTCACGACTCGGTGAAAAAATTTGCGAGGGATTTGTAAATTTGCTTGAGTTTGGCTCGTTTTTGGGTGAATTTTTAATAAAAAGCGTAAAAATTTTATTTAATCCAGCTAGTCTTAGATTTAGAGAATTTAGTAACTACATAAAAGATGGTGGCGTGAATGCTGTTTTTATCGTATCACTCACCGCTTTTTTGATAGGTGTCGTGCTTGCATATCTTGGCAGTGCGATGCTTGCAAGCTTTGGAGCAAGTATATTTATAGTAGAGATCATGGGCATGCTAACGCTTAGAGAGGTGGCTCCGCTCATCGCTGCTATCGTTGTGGCAGGCAGGTCAGCCTCTAGTTTTACCGCACAAATTGGCGCTATGAAGCTAACTGAAGAGATAGACGCGATGAAGACGATGGGCTTTGAGCCCTTTAACTTTTTGGTGCTGCCACGCATCATCGCCATGGTGCTTTGTGTGCCTGTCATTATCTTTATAGCTGATGCGATAAGTATTTTGGGGCAGATGATCATTTGTCAAACGATACTTGATATCAGCTTTAGCGACTATCTAAATAGATTTCGCGAGATGGTCGAGCTTAGGCATTTTGCTGTTGGTATGATAAAAGCTCCATTTTTTGGCGCGGTAATAGCGATCATTGGCTGCATGAGGGGATTTGGCGTTAGTCAAAACGCTCAAAGCCTTGGAGCAATGACAACAGTTAGTGTTGTAAATGCGATATTTTGGGTCATTGCGCTTGATGCATTTTTCGCGATAATTTTTATGTGGCTAAAGATATGAACGAGATAATAGTTGGAAAAAACATAACTACGTGTTATGGCGATAAGATAATGCACGATAATGTGAGCTGGAGCGTCAAAGAGGCTGAAATTTACGGCTTCTTAGGCGGTAGCGGCGCTGGT
This sequence comes from Campylobacter concisus, assembly GCF_002092855.1. Lineage (NCBI taxonomy): Bacteria > Pseudomonadati > Campylobacterota > Epsilonproteobacteria > Campylobacterales > Campylobacteraceae > Campylobacter > Campylobacter concisus. The sequence goes on along the minus strand of NZ_LVLC01000001.1, from coordinate 198,073 downwards.
AAAACGACGCTTATGAAGACGATGATATATCTAAAAAAGCCAAGCGAGGGCGATATTTTTTTTGATGGCGTCAATATGTGGAAAAGCAGCTCTGAGGAGCAGCAAGAGATCAAGCTAAAAAGTGGGACGATGTTTCAGTTTGGAGCGCTTTATAGCTCGATGACGATACTTGATAACGTGGGCGTTTTGCTTCATGAGTACTCTAAATTTAACAAGCGTCAGATCGATGAGATAGCGATGTTTTGGATACAAAAAGTGGGGCTTAAAAAAGAGGTTTCAATGCTTTATCCAAGCGAGCTAAGTGGCGGTATGAAAAAAAGAGCTGCACTTGCAAGAGCCTTGGTGCTAAGTCCAAGGGTGCTATTTTTAGATGAGCCAAATAGTGGCCTTGATCCTGTTAGCTCACGCCAGATGGACGCGCTCATAAAAGAGCTTCGTGATAGCATCGGCGTAACTGTCGTCATGGTGACGCATGATGCGGATAGTATTTTTGATATTTTGGATAGATTTTTGATAATAGATAACAAAAAAATAGCCTTTGAGGGGAATATAAAAGAGCTTGAATATCTTAAAAACAACCCACTTGAAGAGCTATTTAAGATGAGGAAAAAGTAGATGGAAAATAGAAATTCTTATACTATTGTTGGCATGTTTTTTATGGCTTGCCTTACAGCATTTGCGATATTTATCTGGTGGATGACTAGTAAAAATAATACAAAGGTTGATTTTAAAGAGTACTACATCCACACGACTGAGCTACCAAGCGGTCTAAAGGTTGATTCAACAGTTAAATTTATCGGTGTGCCAGCCGGAAGTGTTAGTGATATAAATTTTGTCGATGATAAAAACGCTCTTATAAACATTACGATGAAGATAAGAGAAGATCTGCCGATAAAGGCTGATAGCGTGGCAAGTATAGAAGTTCAGGCCATCAGCGGTGTGGCTAGTATAAATATAAGCCGTGGTACAAAAGACTTTACATCAGGTCAAAAGCCTATCTTGCAGCTTGAAGAGAGCCTCTTTTCAAAGCTTGGAAACAACGCTGAAAACATTACTTTAAAGATAAATCAAACACTTGATAAAGTCGATAACTTTTTCTCGCCTGAAAATATTGCTCACGTAGAGTCAGTCCTTAAAAATATTGATAAATTTACACAAGTTTTAACAGACGAAGAGGGGCTAAGTGAGGTTGATAGTATCGTTAAAAATGTAAAAAATTTTACAGATACTTTAAACAAAACCGATACAAAAGAACTGGTTAAAAATTTAAATAGACTAATTTCAAATGCAAACCAAGTTTTTGTATCAGCAAATTCGGCTATTACCGGATATAATTCTCTGCAAGAGCTCATCACAAAAAAGGCTAAAGATGGCGAATACGACCTTAGAAATACAGTTAGTCCATTATTAAGAGAAGCGAGTGATTTTTTAAATGGATTTGACAAGACACTTCGTGAGTTTAGAGGCGCGCTTCAAAGGCTTGAAGATAATCCTTACGAGTTTTTCTTTACAAATCCAGTGCCAAACGACAAAGGAGATAAAAAATGAGAAATTTAATCTTTCTAACGGCTACGCTTTTATTTCTTGGCTGCTCGCTAAAGACGGATGTGCCAGTTGCAACGATGTATGAAATTCACTATTCAAATAAGGCTTGCTCAGCTGAAAACAAGCAAAAAGAGCTAAAAAATGTCTTCATCGAAAATGTAAGTGCTCTTGATATGGTCGATACTAGAAAAATTTTGATCGTAGCTGAAAATAATAAAATCAGATATCTAAGCGACGCTAAATTTGTATCTGAGCCAAGCGAAATGGTCTATAAATCGCTTGTAAAAGGGCTTTATTCAAACTGCGCTGCAAAGCCGATATTTTCGCCAAATGCAAAAGATCTTAGGCTAAAAGTTAGCATCATCTCACTTCAGATAAGAGGCGACAAGGCCGAAGTTTCACTAGCTTATGAGCTATTTAATGCAAACACTTCGCTAAAATCAGGCATGATCACAAAAGAAATTTTCTGTCCAGATCCAAGCTCAAGTACTATTTTTGATACGATAAATAAGGCTACAAATTTAGCAATCGATACACTAATCTCTGAAATAATCTCTTAAATTTTCTTGGCTGTAAATTTCTAAATTTATAGCCAAAATAGCTTATTTTAAAGACCTTTTGTTATAATGTGAGCTTTAAAATACGGAGAATTAATGAAGAAAATTTTAATAATCGCAGATGGAACTTTCGCAAGAAATTTTTTAAACAGACTGCTTGAAACAAAATCAAATTTGCATCACTATATCGTTGTTTCAAGTGAGGATTACAGTCAAAAATCAAATTATGAAAATTTTACGTTTTACCAGTTTGACCCAACTAGTCTTTCAAAGCTAAAAAGCGTGAGCGATGGCTATTTTAGTCAGTTTTGTATAGTTTGCGATGATAAAAATGAGGCGATTGCTGTTTATGAAAATTTAAGACAGATCAGCACAAAGACCGAGACTGTTTTTATGAGCTCATGGGAGCTTGATGAAAAATGCAAAGAAATATTTGCAAGCGATAAACACTTAAGCGTGGTTGATATCAGAGATATTGCAGCATCAAGGCTTATGGACTATTTACCAGATCTACCAGTTTTAGCTGATAATATCGGGCTTAGTGAGGGTGAGATCATGGAAGTTAAGGTGCCAATAGGTAGCTCTTATATGTATCGTCACATCAGCTCAGTAGCTCAAAAAAAATGGCGAATAGCCCTCATATATCGAGGCAGCGAGATCATCTTGCCAAAGCCAAATGTAATGATACAGCCAAGCGATATATTACTGATTGTTGGTGATCCAAATGTGCTTCAAAATGTTTACCGCTCAATTAAGCGTGAAAGTGGGCAGTTTCCAAGTCCGTTTGGTAGCAATATCTATGTGCTGATTGATATGATCTCAATGGATAAAGAACGTGTTAGCAAGCTCATAAAGGATAGCTTGTATTTGCATTCAAAGCTAAATAATAAACGACTTTTTTTTAGAGTGATAAATCCAACTTTAGGTGAAAATTTAGATACTTTAAAAGCGATAAAAGAGAAAAATATCATCGTCTTGATGGATTATTTTAATAGTGATAACAAATCTATAAAATATGACGTTTTAAAGCACGATATCGGTCTAATCTTAAGCGATGATAAATACTTTTTTAAATTTAAGAAGCTATTTTATGAGCTAAAACTTCCAGTGCTAAAAACAGGCAAAATTTTGCTTTCAAATATAAAAGAGGGCGTGATACTAGGCGATCAAAGTCAAGAAGTGGAGAATCAATCAGCCGTGATAACAGACTGCTGTGCACAGCTTGATTTGGAGATGAAATTTTACTATTTTGATAATAAGCATAGCGATGATGAAGCGTTAAGAGAGCATTTTGAGAGCATTAGTGCGCTATTTTCTAAGCGTATAAAGATAGAAAATCACAATCTTAAAAATCCGCTTGTAAAACTAAAAAATACAAAAGATTTGCTTCATTTTGTGATGTTTAGCAAAAGCGTGGCAAATGGTGGGGCATTTGCCTTTTTATCGACAAATTTAAATAGGCTTTATAAAAAACTAAGCCAAAATGCACAGCTTTTTGTGCCAGTAAGTGAGTAAAAATGCAGATAAATTTAAATCTTAAAGAAAAAGCATCAGGTTATAAAATTTATATAAACGAGCTTGAAAGACTAGAACTAAAAGGCAAGGTTGGCATAGTTACAAACGCTAAAGTAGCGGGGCTTCATCTTGAAAAGCTACTTAGTATTTTGAAGTGTGATGAGAAATTTATCATAAGTGTGCCTGACGGCGAAGAGTATAAAAATTTAAAGACGTTAGAGCAAATTTTGGAGCAGCTTTTTGTGAGTAAATTTGATCGCTCATCTACGCTAATCGCCTTTGGTGGTGGCGTCATAAGCGATATGACTGGCTTTGCGGCGAGCATCTATGAAAGAGGGATAAATTTTATAAATATCCCAACTACGCTTCTAGCGCAAGTCGATGCGAGTGTTGGCGGAAAAACGGGTGTAAATAACACATTTGGCAAAAATTTAATAGGCTCTTTTTATCAGCCAAAGGCAGTTTTTTGTGAGATAAATTTCTTAAAGACATTACCAAAGAGAGAATTTGCAGCTGGTGTTGCTGAGGCTTTAAAAATGGCGATAACATTTGATAAAGAGATGTTTGATTGGCTAAAGAGCGTAAATTTAGATGATGAAAATTTAGCCAAGCTAGTTGAGAAGTCGGTAATTTTAAAAGCAAAAGTGGTTGAACAAGATGTGAAAGAAAAAGGGCTAAGAGCCATCCTAAACTACGGCCATACCTTTGCTCACGTTATAGAAAATGAGACAAATTATAAAGAATTTTTACACGGCGAAGCAGTGGCGATAGGTATGAATATGGCAAATCGCTTAAGTGTAAAACTAGGGCTCATGAGCGAGGTAGAAGCAGAGCATATCAAACAGGTTTTGGTAAAATTTGGCCTTCCAGTAAGCTACAAAATAGAAAATGAATATGCATTTTACGAGGCATTTTTTATGGATAAAAAGACAAAAGATGATAAGATAAATTTCATCATTGCAGATAAAATCGGCAGTGCGATCATTAAAAATGACGTCAAAAAAGAAGACGTTTTAAAAATTTTAAGAGAATTTAAATGAAAAAGATCATAGCTTTACTACTTTTTTGCTTTGCCCTTTATGCTGAGGAGAACGTTACGCTTGAGCAAAATGGCTCACAAAATTTACAAAATAACGAGCTTATTAAAGATATTTCGAATCTAGATAACTCCTTAAAAAACAATATCTGGATCACAAGGTATGCTAACTATAACACTTATCAAAGACTTATTGATGAGCTTGAAAAAAATGAAAATGAACTAAAGAAACTGGATAAAAGCTCAAGAAGAGGCAGCGATATCATAAAAAGAATCCAAACTCTAAAAGAGCAGATAAATTTACTAAAAGAGTATGAAAAAACGCCATTTTCAAATATGCTAGCAGCTCCTGAAATGGATACTCCACCAAGGATAACAAGTCCCGTTGCACTTATATCTGGCTTTTCGTATATCAAAAAGATAAAGAGTGATAAGATCGAGTATCAAAGGCATATAAAAGAGCTTGATACGCTTTTGGAAAAGCTTGAAACAAAAGAAAATTTACTAAATAGACTAAATTTGATCGAAGAAAATGAGCAAAATAGGGAAAGCTTAAACTTGGTAAAACAAGAAATAGGCGACTTTAAAGCGGCAAAACAGATCGCTGATACAACTTATAATGTCTATGAAAAAAGAGCTGATGAGGCTATAAATTTAACCACCTCTGATATAAAAGCTCAGTTTTTAAGTATGGGCTATACGGCTATCATTATCCTTTTGACGATTGGACTAACATTTATCGCTAAATTTATAGTTAAAAGAACGATTACTGATAATGAGAGATTTTACACGGTCAATAAATTTTTAAACGTTCTAAATATAACCGTAATCATCATAATCTTGCTTTTTTCGTATATAGAAAATGTCACTTATCTCGTAACTGTGCTAGGTTTTGCTTCAGCTGGTATCGCCATTGCGATGAAAGATATGTTTATGAGTATGCTTGGCTGGATGGTGATCATGTTTGGTGGCTCTATACATGTTGGTGATAGGATTAGGGTATTTCATGATGGGAGCGAATTTGTAGGCGACGTCATTGATATTTCGCTACTTCGCTTAACTGTTTTTGAGGATGTTAGCTACTCAACCTATAAAACAAACCGCCGTGCAGGTAGGATCATCTTTGTACCAAATAACTATATTTTTACAGACCTAATCGCAAACTATGCTCACTATGGCATGAAGACCGTTTGGGACGGTATAGATATCATGATAAGCTTTGATAGTAACCATAAAAAGGCTGTCTATCTAGCAAGAAATGTCGTTAAGAAATACTCAAAAGGCTACACTGATATCGCAAAACGCCAGATGAATAAATTAAGAAGTCAATACAGCATCAAAAATCCAAACGTCGAGCCAAGAATTTATACGTTTTTTGAGCCTTATGGCATAAATATCTCATGCTGGTTTATGTCAAATTCCTATGCCACGTTGGCACTTAGAAGCACGATAAGTGCTGAGATCATCGAGGCTTTTTTAGCTCAAGATGATATAAAGATCGCTTATCCAACACAAACTATGTTTATAGGCAAAAAAGAAAATCCAAGCGATCACACCGCTCACAGCGAGCAAGAGAGTGAAAATTCTTAATGCAAAAGATATTTTTTAAAACATTTGGGTGTCGCACAAATATCTATGATACTGAGCTTTTAAAAAGCTACATCAAGGACTACGAGATCACAAATGATGAAGAGAGCGCTGATATCGTGGTCATAAACTCGTGCACTGTTACAAATTCTGCTGATAGTGGTGTTAGAAACTACATAAACGGCGTAAAAAGGCGTGGGGCGAAGGTGGTGCTGACCGGATGTGGTGCGGTTAGTAAGGGTAAAGAGCTATTTAATAGCGGTATATTTGGCGTACTTGGAGCTAGTAAAAAGAGCGATCTAAATGAGCTTTTAAAGCAAGAAAAGCCATTTTTTGAGCTTGGAAATTTAAACTCAGTTGATAAAAACATTGTCACAAATTATGAAAATCACACAAAGGCTTTTATAAAGATTCAAGAAGGCTGCAACTTTAGCTGCAGCTACTGCATCATCCCTTCAGTTCGTGGTAAGGCTAGAAGCATGGATGAGGCTATGATATTAAAAGAGGCAAGAATTTTAGCCCAAAATGGCTATAATGAGCTTGTCCTAACTGGCACAAATATAGGTAGCTACGGCAAAGATACAAATAGCTCTCTTGGTAAGCTTTTGGCAAACTTGGGTAAAATTTCTGGCATAAGACGCATTCGGCTTGGAAGCATTGAGCCAAGCCAGATAGATGAGAGCTTTAGAGAAATTTTAAAAGAAGAGTGGCTGGAGCGTCATTTGCACATCGCACTTCAGCACACGAGTCAGGCTATGCTAAAGATTATGCGAAGACGAAATAACGCATTTAGTGATTTGGAACTTTTTAATGAGCTTAGCTCACTTGGCTTTGCGCTTGGCACGGACTACATCGTGGGTCATCCTGGTGAGAGTGAGGAAATTTGGGCAGAGGCTGTGGAAAATTTTAAAAAATTTCCTATCACACATCTGCATGCTTTTGTCTATTCGCCAAGGCGTGATACGCACTCAGCTACGCTAAAAAGCGATGTTAGCGGCGATGTGGCAAAAAGTAGGCTAAAAATTTTACAAGGCATTACTTTGCAAAATAATGAAAATTTTAGGAAAAAGCATAACGGAGCTTTGAAAATTTTAGTCGAGCAAAAAAATGGTGAGTTTTACGAGGGCTTTGATCAGTTTTACAACAAAGCTAAAATTTTAAGCCAAAAAGATATAACAAAAGAGTGGGTGGAGGTAAGCGAATATGAAGTTAAGCCAGATGCCAATTATGCAAAAATTTAAATTTAATAAAAAAAATATCCTAATAATTGCAGCTGTCGCATTAATCAGCGTACTGCTATTTGCTGTTAGTAAAGAGCCACGAAACATCACATATTCGCAATATATGCAGCTAATGGATGGAAATTTTATAGACCGCGCTGTAATCGATGACGATGAAGTCGTGCTTTATGCACAAAACAATCGTTTTTATATTATAAAAGATGGCATCGATCTAAAAGAGCTTATTAAAAAAGTGCCTGTTGAAAAGACTAAGCAATACATCACTCCTGGCATGATCTGGGGATTTATCATCTTTGTCTGCTTCGTGCTTTGGTATGCTTATATCTTTAGAAGTATCAGGAAAAAAGAGGAGAGCTTGCTTAGCAAAAAAGAGGGCGCATTTGAGATAGAAAGCGTACTAAATCAAAATACTATGCCAGTCATCTCAAATGTGAGATTTAGCGATGTGGCTGGTATTAGCGAGGTTAAAAGCGAGCTTAGTGAGATAGTTGATTTTCTTAAAAATCCACAAAAATATAGAAATTTTGGTATCAAAATGCCAAAAGGCGTGCTAATGATCGGCCCTCCAGGCGTTGGTAAAACGCTTGTGGCAAAGGCAGTTGCAGGCGAGGCAAATGTGCCGTTTTTTTACCAAAATGGCGCAAGCTTTGTGCAAATTTACGTCGGCATGGGCGCAAAAAGAGTTAGAGAGCTCTTTAGTAGAGCCAAATCCTACGCACCTTCAATCATCTTTATCGACGAGATAGACGCCGTTGGCAAGAGCAGGGGTGGCACTAGAAACGACGAGCGAGAAGCCACGCTAAATCAGCTGCTAACCGAGATGGACGGCTTTGAAGATAACTCAGGGGTCATCGTCATAGCTGCAACAAACAGGATCGAGATGATCGACGAGGCGCTACTTAGATCAGGGCGCTTTGATAGGCGTATATTTTTGTCAATGCCTGATTTTAACGACAGGGTGGCTATCCTAAACACATATCTAAGAGATAAAAACTGCGAAGTGCCAGCTGAAGATATCGCCAGGATGAGTGTTGGCTTTTCTGGTGCGGCACTTAGCACGCTTGTAAATGAAGCAGCGATAAACGCTCTAAGAAACGGCGAAAGCGTGCTTAGGATGAGGGATTTTGAGGCTGTTTTAAACAAGGTCTTGCTCGGCAAGAAAAAGGTGCTAAGCTACAGCGAGAGCGAGAAGAAAATTCAAGCCATCTATCAAGGCGCAAAGGCGCTAAGTGCTTACTGGTTTGATGTGAAATTTGAAAAAATTTCGCTCATTGAAGACCGCTTTATGGCGACTGAGCAAGAGATCGAGTCAAAGTCACAGATGCTCTCACGCATAAAGGTTTTAATCTCTGGCATGTGCAAGCTTGAAATCGATGAGAACGACATCTTTTCAAACTCAAGTAACGATCTAAATTTAGCAAAAGAGATCGCCTCAAAGATGGTTTATGAGTATGGCATGGGAAATTCTTTCGTGCCAAATCCAAACGATGTGGAAGAAATTTTAAAACAAGCAAAAGATGAGATAATGTCCTTTTTAAAGGGCACGAACGAGCAGATCGCAAGGATAAGCTCATATCTGCTTGCTTATGAGAGCGTAGATAAAGAGACGCTTGCTAAAATTTTAAATGAAAACTACTAATAAAGGAGAAAAAATGAAAGCAAAAATAGGAATTCTAACTATGTCCGATCGCGCAAGTGAGGGCACATACGAGGACAAATCAGGCCCAGCGATCAAAGAGGTGCTTGATGGCTGGATAGTAAGCGAAAGAGAGTATTTTTACGAGGTGATCCCTGATGAGCTTGATCTCATAAAAGAGAGGCTCGTGCACATGATAGACGTGCTAGGATGCGACCTTGTGCTAACTACTGGAGGCACAGGACCAGCAGTGAGAGATGTCACCCCAGAGGCTACTGAGGCAGTTTGCGAGAAGATGATGCCAGGCTTTGGCGAGCTAATGAGAGCTGCGAGCTTAAAATATGTCCCAACAGCGATCCTATCACGCCAAACAGCAGGCATAAGAGGCCATGCGCTCATCATAAATTTACCAGGACAGCCAAAGGCGATAAAAGAGTGCTTAGAGCCTGTATTTCCAGCGGTGCCATACTGCATCGATCTTATAGAGGGTGCATTTATAGAAACTGATGAAAATGTGATGAAAGTTTTCCGCCCAAAACAAAAGAAAATCTCGTAAATGGGTTTGACAGATAGCCTAAATTTAAAAGCCACTGCCTTTGCAAATAGGTGGCGATTTGTTATTAAAATTTGGCTTGTTTTTTCTTTTTTATCCTATGCGCTGGCCTACTATCTTGGGTTAGAGGTTTTTGGCTTTATCTCTGCCATTTCTATCTTTGGCTGTGTTTGCCTGCTAGCCTTTAGCTCACTTCTTTGGTTTATCGCTAGCCTTGTATTTTTGCAACCTTTGGTATTTTTACTACTTGAAAAATTTGATGAAAGCATTACTGTTTATGCTTTAGCCTGCTCAATTTGGCTGCTTGGCTGGATCACTTTGTCGCTTGTGGTCGATGATAAATTTGCAAGACCGGGAAATGACATCTTGCTAAAGATCACTCGTATAGTTCTTGTTGGCGAGTTTGCCTTGCTATATTTTTTTAACTACAACAGCAGCCTTGGCATAGAGACTTTAATAAAGTCAAATTTGACAAAGTCGCTGCTTTTAGTGCTAAACTCCTATATGCTGCCATCGCTTGTGACGCTACTTATATTTGATATAAAAACATATATCGCTAGCAAAAATGAGTAAAATTTTACGTATTATTTTATGTAATTTATACTAAATTTAGCCGTTTTTGCTCTTTACTATCTTTTTTATAAGCTCCATATCGCTGTTCATCGCTAAACTCATGAAGCAAATGCCGTTTGCGCCAGCTTTTATGGCCTCTTTGTAGTTCCCACTGTCTAGTCCGCCAAGTGCGTAAATTTCTTTGCCAAAGCTTTTTAGTTCGCTTATGAAATTTAGCCCTTTTGGCTCTAAGCCCGTCTTGCAAGAGGTAGCAAATATATGAGAAGCTACGAATACGTCGGCAATTGTGGCTGAAATTTTAGCCTGCTCTAGGTCGTGAGCTGGGGCGTAAATTTTAGCTGTTTTTCTAAATTCATCCAAAAAAATGCTGTGATTTTTAAAAAAATCAAGCTGTGCCGAAGTGAGCCAAAAGTCGCTCTTTAGCTTGCAGGCTACGTCAAAAAATTGATTTATGATAAATCTTTTGCGGTAGTTTTCACAAATTTGAGCCACAACTCTAGCAAGATCATAAAATTGAGCCTCGTTTAGCCCCTTTGCACGAAGTAAAATTTCATCCACGCCAGCCTTGCAAAGTAGCTGTATCCTCTTTAAAAAGTCATCGCCCTCATAGTTTTCAAAGTCGGCCACGCAGAGAATTTTAAACATATACATACTCGCTCATCAAGGGATCTAGGCCGTTTGCTTTTATCATAGCCTTGATCTCATCTACGCTTCTATCGTCGCTTATTTCAAACTGCTCGTCGCCCTTTTTCTCTTCTCCGTGAGCGCCGATACTCACTTTTACGCCAGCGCTTATCTTGTTTGTTGCGATCTTTACGGCGTTATCACGAAATTTCGCTTTTTCTCTGGTTGAGATCGTTATACTAGCTGTTGGCATGAAAATTCTATATGCGCAGATCACTTGCAAAAGCTCGCGCTCCCCCACGTCGCGTGGATTTATGCGGTTATTATTTATGATAGGGCGAAGTCTTGGGCATGAAAATGCGATCTCAGCGTGCGGATACTTTTTCTGAACTAAGCTTGCGTGAAGTGCCGTAGCAAAGGCATCAAGCCTAAAGTCATCTATGCCAAGAAGTGCGGCAAAGCCAACCCCTCTCATGCCTCCAAGAAGTGCTCGCTCTTGCGCATTTAAGCGGTATGGGAAAATTCTTTTGTTGCCGCCAAGGTGGATTTTTTCGTATTTTGTGGGATTATAAGTCTCTTGAAAGACGGTCACGTAGTCTACACCACTTTTATGAAGCAGGGCGTAGCCATCTGAGTTTAATGGGTAAATTTCAACCCCAACGACTTTAAAAAATTTCTTTGCCAAAGCGCAGGCATTTGCGATGTAAGCGACACTTGAGTTTGTCTCGCTCTCGCCAGTTAGGATCAAAATTTCTTCTAAGCCACTCTTTGAAATTTCTCTTAGCTCTCTTGTGATCTCCTCATTGCTTAGCTTTGCCCTTTTTATATTATTTTTAGCGTTAAAACCGCAATAAACGCAGAGATTGTCGCAGTAGTTTGCTATGTAAAGCGGGGTAAAAAGCGTGATGTTTGAGCCAAAATTTGCCCTTGTTTTTGCCTGGGCGAGCTGGGCTATTTGCTCTAAAAATGGCGCTGCAGCAGGCGAGAGTAGGGCTTTTAAATTTTCAAGCGAGCAGTGCTTTGCATTAAGAGCTGCCTTTACATCTGCTTCGGTGTAAATTTCAGGCTTGTAGCTAGTGCGCTCTTTTAAAATCTCATCCATAATGTCGCTGCCAACATCCTGCATGTGTGGTAGCAGCTGCATGTGGTCGGTTCTTGTAAATTTCATCAGTCTAAAAATCCAGTGAGCGGAGATGAGGCGTTTGCGCTTTTGCTCTTTGCGCCAAGGCCTGCTAGGTAGGCATTGCGACCAGCGATGATAGCCTCTTTGAAGGCTTTTGCCATGAGTGGGATATTTTTAGATGAGGCGATGGCTGTGTTTGCCATGATAGCAGCTGCTCCCATCTCCATTGCTTCGCACGCTTGTGAAGGCCTGCCGATGCCTGCATCAACTATGATCTGCGTATCAAGCTCATTTATCAAAATCTCAATAATATCTTTAAAAACTAGCCCTTGGTTTGAGCCAATGGGCGCAGCTAGAGGCATTATGCAGCTAGCTCCTGCGCTTAGCATCGCTCTTGCAGCATTTAGATCTGGAAACATATAAGGCATTGGCACAAAGCCGTCATTTGCCAAGGCTTCGCACGCTTTTATGGTTTCAGCGTTGTCAGGAAAGAGAAATTTAGAGTCAGTTATGATCTCTATCTTAACAAGCTCCCCACAACCAAGCTCACGTGCGAGCTGGGCGATACGAACGGCCTCTTTGGCATTTCTAGCGCCACTTGTGTTTGGCAAAAGCGTCACGCCTTTTGGGATAAAGTCAAGTATATTTCGCTCTTTGCTTTCGTTTATGCGCCTAAGAGCAAGGGTTAAAATTTGCGCGCCAGCCTCGTTTATGGCTGAGTCGATGAGCTCGTGTGAATACTTGCCAGAGCCAAGGATAAAGCGGCTTTGAAACTCCTTGCCGCCAAGGATCAAACTATCATTTTGCACTTACGCCTCCAAGCCCATAAGCAGTCTAATAGCTAAATTTGCCTCGTGATTTGCGCAGACTGCGACGCGCGGCGCCATTAGCCCTTGACCGATCTTTGCCTCGTTTGTGAGGTCGCCGCAAAGATAGACATTTTTGGCAAATTTTATGGTTTTTATGAGATTTGAGCTAAAGTATCCTGCCATGCCAGAGGCGCCGATGATCTTTTTATCTTTTAAACTTGCCCCAGCTTCGTTTAGTATCATCGCCTTGCCAGCGACATTGTCAAAGGCTTCGCATAAAATTTCGCACTCGCCAAAGACGCTAGCCACGTTTTTTTCATCTAAAAATATATCGTGAGTTTCGACCTCGACAAAGGGATTGACGTCATTTATCAGCTCTTTAAGCGCCTGCGTCTTTTTCAAGCCGATGTGGCGGACGAAATACTGCTGGCGGTTTAGGTTGCTTGGCTCCACGACGTCAAAGTCGGCAAGCACTAGCTTTTTTACGCCAACTCTAGCTAGGCTTAGTGCGATATTTGAGCCAAGACCGCCAAGTCCAGCTACGCCGATCACTGCCTTGCTTAAGGCTAAATTTAGCTCAGGGCTGTTTCGTGAGGCGATCATCGCGCGTAAAACTTCACGCTCAGGCATCATGCCACGCCTTATAAATACGACGTTTGAGCCATCTTTTAGCTCGCTATCTTCTTTTATAGCAAAGCCATCAACGATAAAAATGTCTGGCTTTGTCGCGTTAAATTTCTCTAAAAATTTATAAATTTCACTCTCTTTATTGCCAAGCGCAAGCTCTTTTAGCTCGCCAAGGCTTTTTACTGGCACCTTAAATTTTGCGCCATTTAAAACTATCTCTATCATTTTCTCCTCATCCACCGCCAACTAAAGTGACGATCTCATAAGCTTTGCCCTCGCTCATAAAGCTCTTACGCCAAAGCTTTTTTGGCAAAATTTCTCCGTCTCGCTCAAGGGCTATAAATTTAATCTTATAGCCATTTTGAGCTAAAAAATCATAAACATTTATATCGTTTTCAAGCTCGAAAATTTTGCCATTTACTCTAAATTTGATCATTAAATTTTGTAGCTTTTTACAAAATTTGCGATCCTCTCGATCGCTTTTTTTATGCTCTCGATGTCGGTTGCAAAAGAAATTCTAAAATATCCCTCCATACCAAAGCCTACACCTGGCACCGTCGCTACGTTCGCCTCTTCAAGCATTTTTTGGCAAAATCTAAGCGAGTTGCCGTCTACTTCTTTACATTTTACAAATAGATAAAACGCACCATCAGGCTTAACTACGCTTAGCCCAGGGATAGCATTTATCATTTCAACTGCCACGTCGCGTCTTCTTTCGTACTCTTTTCTCATGTTTTCGATGTCTTCATCAGTTTCGCCTAGAAGTGACGGGATAGCGCCTATTTGTACGATCGAACTGATGTTGCTTGTGCTTTGGCTTTGAAGCTTTTTGATGCCAGCAATTAGCCAGTCCATCGAGCTTGCTATGTAGCCAAATCTCCAGCCAGGCATCGCGCCACACTTGCTTAGCCCATTTATCGTGACTGTTCTTTTAAAAAGATCCTCGCTTACGGAGGCAACTGCGTGAAATTTCTTGCCGTAGATCACTTTTTCATAAATTTCATCACTTGTGATGATGATGTCGGTGCCCTTTAAAACCTCGCCAAATGTCGCGATCTCCTCTTTTGTATATACAGCTCCAGTTGGGTTTGTCGGGTGATTTAGCGAAAAAACTTTTGTTTTTGGTGTGATCGCTTTTTTTAGCTGCTCGGCTGTGATTTTAAAATTTGTGCTCTCGTCCGCCTCGATAAATACAGGCACACCGCCACAAAATTTAACTATTTCAGGGTAGCTTACCCAATATGGAGAGGGGATGATGACCTCGTCGCCTGGGTTGATAAGTGCTTGAAATACATTAAAAAGCGAGTGCTTTGCGCCGATGTTTGTGACGATTTGATTTGCTTTATAGTCAAGTCCGTTATCTCTTTTTAGCTTTGCTCTAATGGCATCAATGACTTCAGGCAAACCTGGTACTGGCGTGTATTTGCCACTTTTGCTATCGTTATCAAGTGCGTTTTTTACAGTTTCTCTTATCTTTTTTGGAGTCATAAAGTCAGGCTCACCAGCTGAAAGCGAGATCACGTCGATGCCAGCAGCCTTCATCTCTTTGGCCTTTGTGCTGATCGCGATTGTGATTGATTCGCTTAATGTTTGCATTCTGTTTGCTAGTTGCATTGTTTTCCTTTTTAGTTGATTGTCTTTAAGTAGCTATTGTCATTTAAAAATAGATAAAGTTCGCCCAAAATTTGCTTCTTTTGTGTTTCGTTTATCAGAGTTGATTTCACTAAGCGCTCGTTTAGAGTATCTTGGATCTCGTAGATATCATAGTCCATATCCTCCATGATATCAAGGATCGACTGGCTCTCTAGTAAATTTGTGATCTTGTAGCCATCATTTGAAAGCTCTATCGTGGCCTCTGTCGGATGGGTAAAGAGGTTGTGTTTCATGCCGATCACCTCTTGATATGCGCCAACTAGGAAAAATCCCAAGAAATAATCCTCCTTCTCCACGTCCACGTCGTGCAAAAGCAGCGGGTTTTTCTCGTCATCATAGCTGATCTCGCCGTCGCTATCGCAGGTGATATCCCAGATCGAAGCCGGCAGGGTAGGGCGCTCATCGAGCCTGTCAAGCGGCATGATAGGAAAATTTTGCTTTAGCCCCCAAAAGTCTGGCAAGCTTTGAAAGATCGAGAAATTTAGTAAGTATCTCTCTTGGACCTCTTTTTGAATTTTGGCCAGATCGCTTGAGTTGCTCTTGTTACCAAGCATCACGACAGCTTTTTTGCTAATTAGCCTTAAAAGCACCTCGGCGTTTGATCTATCTTGAAGATCAACATAGCCTAGATCAAAGAGTGTTAAAACGCTTTCTGTGTGATGGATGGCGTCGTGTAGGTATTCTAGGGCGTTTGAAGGCTTGATTGATTTATAAAGATCGACTAGCTCGGTTATCAAATTTGGATTATTTTTCTTTAAATTTAGCTTCTCTTCGGTATATTCTTGAGAAAATAGCTCAAGCACAGGGGCGACTAAAAGTGCATGAGAAGCGGCGATGTAGCGACCTGACTCTATAAATATATCTGGCTCGATCTCCTTTTTTTGCTCACTTATGGTTTTAAGCATATAAACAACGTCGTTTGCATATTCGTTTAATGTATAGTTTCTGCTGCTCTCTTCTTTAAACTGCGAGTACTCGATCGCAAGGCCACCGCCTAAATTTATCGCTTTTAAATTTGAAGCGCCCATTTTTCTAAGCTCAGCGTAGATATTACCAGCTTCGATGAGTGCTTTTTTGAGCGGGTGGATCTCGCTTATTTGAGAGCCGATGTGAAAGTGTATCATTGTGAAGTTTTCAAGTAAATTTGCCTTTTTTAGCATCTTTACAGCTTCTATTAGCTCGGTTGATGTTAGGCCAAATTTAGAGTGTATGCCACCACTTTTAGCCCAAAGCCCCGATCCTGTCGAGTGTAGTCTTACTCTAAGTCCGATCTTTGGTTTTGGTTTGAAGCGCTCTTTTGCGATGGCGATTATCGCTTCAAGCTCGTTTAAGCCTTCAATCGTTAGTGTGATGTTGTGCCCCATTTCAGCGGCGATAAAGCCTATATTTATCATCTCTTTATCTTTAAAACCATTTACGGTTATGGGAGCTTTTTCGTTATTGTAAGCCATAGTTAAAAGTAACTCAGCCTTACTGCCAGCTTCAAGGCCGTAGTTGTAGGGTTTGCCAAGGCGGACTAAATTTTTTACAAAGCCAGGATATTGATTGACCTTAAGTGGAAAAACGGCATTAAAGCTGCCTTTGTAGGCAAATTCTTTCTTTGCTTTTGCAAAGCTTGCGTGGATCTGCTCGATCTGCTTTTGGATAAGGTGCGGAAAACGAAGCAGTAGTGGCCCTCTATATCCATCGTCTCTTATCTCTTTTACGATGTCAATGATCGCTGGTTTGCTGGCTGCATTTATACAGACTTTGCCATCTTCTATAACAAAATTTGAATTGCCCCAAATACTAAGTCCAAAATCATTCATCCCAGCTCCTTTTCAAGCTCATCTAAATTTATCGTTTTTTCATCTTTGGTTTCTAAATTTTTATACCAAATTTTATTCTCTTTCATCTCATTTTCGCCCACGCAAAGGAAAATTTTTGCATTTTTATTGTCGGCATTTTGTAGATGTTTTTGAAGTTTTTTGGCTTCATAAGAAATTTCAACCTGATATTTTTTGCGAAGCTTTGAGCCAAGATTATAGATAAAATCAACATTTGCCGTATCAAGCGCACAAAGATAAACTCCGTCTCGCTCATCCTGGGCTTCACCTAAAATTTCCATTATCCTCTCAACACCCATCGCAAAGCCAACGCCGTAACTTGCTCTACCGCCAAGGTACTCTACGAGCCTGTCGTATCTGCCGCCACCTGCGACTGCACTTTGTGAGCCGATCTCATTGCTAATAAACTCAAACGCCGTCTTGCAGTAGTAGTCTAGCCCACGAACAAGCTTAGTGTCTATCTCAAATTTAACGCCATTTGCCGTTAAAATTTCTTGCAGTTTTTCAAAGTCAGCCTGCGCCCCATCGCTTAAGCTATCAGTGATAACTGGGGCATTTTTATAAATTTCTTGGCAGCTCTCAACCTTGCAGTCAAGCACGCGGATAGGATTTAAAAGCTTGCGTCTTTTACAGTCCTCGCAAATTCTGTCGTCATTTTCATCTAAAAATTTAACGAGCTTTTCTTTGTAAGACTTCATCGAGCTCTCGTCGCCAAGGGAGTTTATTTTTAGGGTTGTTTTTATGTTTAGTCTGTTAAAAATTTCGCTCACCATCAAGATAATGCTCGCATCCTCATAGACGCTGCCCTCGCCAAAGCACTCACAGCCAAACTGGTGAAACTCTCTCAAGCGGCCTTTTTGTGGGCGCTCATAACGAAACATCGAGCCGTGATAAAAGCAGCGTTTTGTCACATTTGCCCTGTCGAGTTTCGCCTCGATAAAGGCTCTAACCACTCCAGCCGTGCCTTCAGGACGCAAACAAACGTCGTTGCCGCCCTTGTCTTCAAACTGATACATCTCTTTGCCCACGATGTCACTGCTCTCGCCAACACTTCTTTTAAAAAGCGCCGTCTCCTCGAGGTGCGGGGTCAAAATTTGCTCATATCCGTAGTTTTCTGCGACTTCCTCGCAGGTTTTTATTATCTGTGCATAAAGTTTTGCGCGAGCTGGAAGCATATCTTTCATGCCACGAAGTGCCGTTATCATCGCATTATCCTTTTTTTATTTTTTGTGATTTTACTTAAAATTTATAAAATTTTCTATCTCTTTTGAAATTAGCTCTATGCTTTTAGATGCGTCTATAAAAAGCGTTTCAAAGCCATTTTTGATAAGAATTTGTTTCATCAGGCTTTGCACTTTTAAAAGATACTCTAGACCGCGAGCCTCGATCTTATCGCTTGTGCCTCTATTTTTTAGCCGTGCATTTATTAGTTCAGCACTTGCTTCAAAAAAGATGATCTTGTCTGCAAATTTATCATTTAGTGCAAATTTATTAAGCTCTAAAAGCACGCTTTCATCTAAGTTTTCATCATTTGCTAAAGCGTAGGCGATGCCTGAGATAAAGCCTCTATCGCTTAAAATGAGCTTACCTAAATTTGGAGCGACTAACTTTTCAAAATGCTCAGCTCTGTCAGCCAAAAAGAGTAAAATTTCAGTCCTTTTGCCGATTTTTATGCTCGAGCTTAGTAAAATTTCTCGTAAATTTTCACCAAGCTGCGTGCCGCCTGGCTCTTTTGTGACGATGGCATCACTAAATTTAGAAGTTAAAATTTCTATCTGCGTGCTCTTGCCAACGCCGTCAATGCCTTCAAATAAAACATACATTTTACGCCTTTAAATTTTTTAGAATTTTTACTGGCACTAGATTGCTTACATCGCCGTCGTGGCGCAAGACTGAGCGGACGATCGAGCTTGAAATAAAGGCGTTATTTAAGCTTGGCATAAGATAAACCGTCTCAAATTCGTCCCAAAGTGCAGCGTTTGCGTAGCCTATTTGTAGCTCATACTCGAAGTCACTAACCGCGCGAAGACCTCTGATGACGGTGTTTATGCCGTGTGATTTAGCAAAATCAACGAGTAAGTTATCAAAGCCAAGAACGCTTACGTTTTTTAGCTCGCAAACTGCCTCTTTTGCCATCTCTATGCGCTTTTCATGTGCGAACATCGGCTGTTTGCTGTCACTTTTTGCGACTGCGACGATTACCTTGTCAAAAATTTTTGTAGCTCTTATGATAACGTCCAAATGGCCGTTTGTGATCGGATCAAAGGTCCCTGGATAGATGCAAGATTTTTTCAAATTTGCCACCTTTTATAAAGATTATTTTCGATTTTTAAAGCATCAAGCCACTTGCCGATGACGAAATTTTCCATATCAAGAAGGCTCTTTATACCTGCGTAGTAGCCCAAAACTGGCGGAGCGATGATAGTTCCAAGAGATGAGAGAAACTGCATCTGTGAAAGTGCGATCGCAGAAAATGGCATCTCTCTAACACCCAAAACTAGCCTTTGTCTCTCCTTTAGTGCGACACTTGCAGCTCTTGTGATGAGCGTGTCACTTATGCCGTTTGCAACTTTTGCTAGCGTGTTGGTAGAGCAGGGCGCTATGATCATAGCATCCGTCCCAAATGAGCCTGACGCTGGGCCTGCGCCAAGATCCAAATCATCATAAATTTTTACGCCAAGATCATCTAAATTTAGCTTCAAATTTTCTTCAGCCTTCAAGACTTTTAAGGCATTTTTACTAACTATGACATGCGCCTCGCAACTATCTTTGGCAGCCTTGACAAGCTTTAAAAAGAGTCCAGCCCCGCTTGCTCCAGTGGCTGCAAATACTATCTTTTTCATCTTATCACTGCCTCATCTTTGCCTGAAACTGTGGCCTGTAAAATTTTATTATCTTTTGTTCTTATCTTTATCATATCACCTAAATTTCCATCCTCAAGTGCCTTTACTTCAGCTATTATCTTAACGCCATCCTCGCTTAAAACCGCATTTAGCATTTGACCTTTTTTGACTAAGCTTATGGCGTTAAACTGACGCTTGGTTAAAATTTCACCGCTTTTTATCTGCACTTTTGTTATAAGAGCCAAGTTATTTGAGCTAGAAAGCGCATCTTTTGGCCATTTGCTAAACTCTATCATCGTTGGTTGGTAGTCAAGCAGGCTTAAAATGTGGTTTGTATTCATTGAATTTATAGCGATAAAAACTGGCATTTTAGCATTAAAACTAAATTTAAAATAAAGGCTCTTTAAGCTTAGATCAACGTCCTCAAATGAGGCTCTAAAGACGCCTTTTTGGCTATTTTGATCGTTTAAAAATATATTTTTAAAAACTAAGTCTTTGAAATTTGCAGGGAGTTTGTTTTGTGGGCTGATGCTAAGATCGCTCACACTAATGCCTGGGTACTCGTTGCTGATCTCTCTTAGAAATTGCATCTGAATTTCATCCATGATAGAGCAGTTTTTCACAAAAGCCACGCTACCACCGCTTTTGTCATTATATGTTTTAAAATTTGCTGTTAGAATTTCATAGAGCTTTTTGCTATCTATCTTGGCAGCTCTTTTGCCATCTAAGTTTAAAATTTCATTGTCTTCGCCTTCAAAGCCAAAAGTACTAAGTGAAATTTGATCATTTAGAACGCAATACATCGGATAGATGCTGACTTCATTTGCAAAAAGTTTTGTGGAAAATAAAAAAATGAGTATAAAAAAGATGGAGCGGGAAACGAGATTCGAACTCGCGACCCCAACCTTGGCAAGGTTGTGCTCTACCCCTGAGCTATTCCCGCAGTTAAAATGAAGTCCGCATTCTATCAGATTGTTTTTCATTTGTCAAGATTTTATGGAAGTTTTATAAGAGAAATTTCACTATTTTGCAAAATTTCGCTTTGATCTGGGCTAGTTAAAAACATAAAAGTGCTTTTTAAAATATGATCTATCATGCCAGAGCCGTATTTTCCACCATTTGTTGCTATAAATTTATCATTTTCAATATTTCCAAAAATTGTATTGATCCTACCTGATTTTACCTTTAAATTTTGCGCATTTGTAGCATTTTGCATCACAAAGCAATCCTCTTTTAAAAGAGGTAAAACAAGCATCATCATGCAAACATAAGCTGCCATTGGATTTCCAGGAAGGACAAAAATAAGTTTGCCATCTTTTTCATAAGCCTTGCAAGGTTTGCCAGGTCTTATATCAATATGTGAAAAAATTTCATTGTATCCAAGCTCACTTAGAGCTATTTTCATATAGTCAGCCTCACCAGCGCTTGCTCCGCCAGAACAGATAACTATGTCGTAGTTTGTGGCATTTAGAAATGCCTGTTTGACAGCACTTAGCTCATCTTTTATGATGCCAAGATATGAGCTATCTTGCTCAATGTACCTTAAAAGTGCAGCGATACCAAAGGCATTTGCATTGTAAATTTCATCCTCGCTTGCTCTTTGCCAAGGCTCGATGATCTCATTTCCACTTGAATAAATTCCAACACTAGGCTGTTTTTTAACATTTATAAAACTTATGCCCTGTGTTGCTAGCATCATTATGCCTCTAGTGTTTAAGACCTCGCCACTTTTTAGCAAAATTTCACCAATCTTTACCTCTTCGCCTTTAAAGCGATATCCATCACCTTTTTTAAGATTATTTGGTGCTTTTATAAAATTTCCATCAACTACACAATCCTCAATCTTTATTATTGTGTCAGCACCCTTTGGCATCTTTGCACCTGTCATTATCTTCACGCACTCGTTTTTGCCGATAGCTAGCTGCTCTTTATCGCCTGCAAAGGCACTTGCGATGATCTTATAAGGTTTATCTTTCTCGTCAAATTTAACCGCAAAGCCATCAAGCGCTGAGTTATCAAAACATGGCAGATTTTTTACTGCCACTACATCATTTGCCAATGTTCTACCAAGAGCCATGCTGATAGGCAAAATTTCACTATCTGTTTTTAGTTTAAACTTAAATTTAAGCGCATCTAATGCATCATTTAGTAGCATTTTTACTCCTCAAGCCTAGTAATATTTGCACCAAGGCCTTGAAATTTCTCTTCTAAATTTTCATATCCTCTATCAAGGTGATAAATTCTATGTACCAAGCTTTCGCCATTTGCTATAAGAGCAGCTAGTATCAGCGCTGAGCTAGCTCTAAGATCTGTCGCCATCACATCGGCTGCATTTAGCTTAGCTGGTGCATAAACACTTGCAATATGTCCATTTAATTTAATATCCGCTCCCATTCTAGCAAGCTCACTAACGTGCATAAAGCGGTTTTCAAAAAGCCTCTCATCTATCGTGCTAACGCCATTTGCTGCAAGGCAAAGCGCCATAAATTGAGCTTGCATATCTGTTGGAAAGCCCGGATACTCGGTGGTTCTTATCTCCACTGGTTTTATCTCTTTTGCTGGCAATATCGTGATCTTATCGCCGTCTACTTCGATACCAAAGCCCATCTCTTCAAATTTATTTAAAATAGCCGTCATATGAGCTGCATTTGCCTTTGTTACCGAAATTTTGCTATTTGTTATAGCTCCAGCACAAAGGTATGTGCCAGCCTCGATCCTATCAGGGATGACCTCGATATCGCAAATTTCAAGTAATTTTTGGCCGCTCCCGGTTATCTTTAGTTCACTTGTGCCGATGCCTTCTATTTTAACGCCACTCTTAGCCAAAATTTCACAAATTTGCACCACTTCAGGCTCAAGCGCTACGTTAAAAAGCTCTGTCGTACCGTGCGCTAGAGCTGCAGCCATGATGATATTTTCACTGCCAGTTACGGTGATCTTATCAAAAACAATCTTTGCGCCTTTTAGGCCATTTGGTGCTGTTGCGACGACGTAGCCTTGCTTTATTTCTATATTTGCGCCCATTTTTTCGAGTGCATTTAGATGCAGATCGATAGGTCTTTGTCCGATCGCACATCCTCCAGGTAGGCTCACTTCGCAGTGACCAAAGCGTGCAAGAAGCGGTCCAAGCGTTAAGATCGATGCTCTCATCTTTCTAACGATATCGTAATTTGCAGTAGTTGAGCTTACACCACTTGTGTCTATGCTTAGTGAATTTTTATCTTTAAATTCACACTTTGCTCCTAGATTAGTTAGCAGTTGGCAAAGCGTTTTTATATCAGCGACATTTGGGATATTTGTTAAATTTACACTTTTTTTTGCAAGTAAGGTTAGGGCGATGATCGGTAGAGCAGCATTTTTGGCACCGCTTATTTTTACTTCGCCACTTAATTTGGCATTTCCTTTTATCTTTAAATAGTGCATCATTATTTTTTGCCTTAAGAAAATATATTTTTTGCCGATATTATATTGCTTTTTAACTTAGAATAAAGAAAGCAAAGCACTATTTCCGGTTCATTTACGTTTAAAAGTTAAAATTGCAAACACTAAAATTTTGGATATAAATATGTCAAATTCAATAAATAAAAAAATCTTTTTTATTCTTAGCATTATATTTTTTACAGGTTGTTCTTTTACTTCTAATCAACCGACAACTCCGCAAAATGAAACAAATCAAACCGTAACTTCAAGTGTTGATTTTAGTGAGCAAATGATTGGTGAAATCATAGATGAAGATAATGATAGAGAAGATAAAAAATTTGGTTCTTTTTTTAAAAAATACCTAAATACAAGAGCTGGCGGTGATTGCTCAGGATTTGTTTCTATCGTAAATGCAAAGTATCAAAATATGTATTTTGATGAAAAGACAATAAATCGCTACTACGATAATGGCGGTAGAAAGTCAAAAGCGATCTATAATTTTTATGAAAGTAAAAATTTAATTACTCATAAAAATCTAAAAATAGGTGATCTTGTATTTTTCTCAAATACTCTTGGCAAGGGTGTTCAGAAAAATAAAGATAAGAAAAATATCACTCATGTTGGCATAGTTACGGCTGTCCTTGGCGATGAGACAGTAAAATTTATACATAATTCTGGCGGAAAGATAATTCATAGCTATATGAATCTAAAACAAAAAAATGTGCATCTAAAAGGAAATCAAGAGATAAATAGCTACCTTGTAAGATGTTCAAACTCAAGTTGCTTAGCAGCAAATAGATTTGCTGGATATGGCAAAGCAAAATAAATCAGAAATTTTTATTAAAAACCTTTTAAAACAAATACTAGGCTCAAATTTTAAGCATTATTTATATAAATTTACATTCGTAAATACAGATTTAAATAAAGAGAAAATATGAATTTTTATGATGAAATTTGGGAAATTTTAAATGAAGGCGAGATTGGGCTTAAATTTTTAAAATTTGAGCTATTTTATGAGAAATTTAAACGAGATTTTAATATAAATTTTTGTGAAAGCTCTAAACCAAATGAGTTAATAACACCTAGCTATGCAAAATTTTGTGAAGTAGTTAGCATGAAAGAGCTAAACAAAAAAGTAAAGCCAAAGGATAAAAATTTAAATTTTATCCATTCGGTAGCTCATATTGAATTTAGTGCTATTGACATCGCGCTTGATGCTTGTTATAGATTTAGAAATTTGCCAAGAGAATTTTATGAAGACTGGCTAGAAGTGGCTGAAGATGAGATCAGACACTTTTGTATGATAGAAAATTTGCTCTTAAAACAAGGCGGTAGATACGGCGAGCTAAGTGTACATGATGGACTTTTTATCGCACTTCAAAAGACTTCAAGTAGTCTAACTAGCCGTATGGCGCTACTGCCAAGATATATGGAGGCAAATGGGCTTGATGCAAACGCTCATATTATAAAAAGGCTTGAAGGCGAGGGTGGAAATGAAGAGCTCATTGAGTGCCTGAAAGTCATCTTAAAGGAGGAAGTCTCTCATGTTTATAAAGGCGATAAGTGGTTTAAATTTGCTTGCAAAAAAGAGGACATTGACGAAAATAGCTACTTTGACATTATCTTAAGTTTATATCCAAATTCATTTAAAAATGTTAGAGAGATCAATGAGCAAGATCGCTTAAAAGCTGGATTTAGCAAAGAAGAGCTTTGCTTGATAAAGAATTTCTCAAAGGAGAGATAGTGAGTAAAATTTATTTCATAAGACATTCAAAAGCGGTTGATGAGAATAAGGACGGAGCTAAAGATGCTTTAAGGGAGCTTAGTCAAAAAGGCAAAGAGGACGCTAAATTTATGGCAAATAGACTAAAAATGTATGATGTGATGCCAGGGGCTATCTTTTCTAGTAGTGCCAAAAGGTGCGAGCAAACAGCAAAGATTATCGCTAAAACTTTAAAATTTAAAGAAGAGACCAGTCTTATAGATGAGCTTTATGATATAAGCTTTGAAGATCTTTTAAAATTTGTCAAAAATATAGATGAGAGTTTGGATGAAATTTTTATCATCACACATAACCCGAGCATTACCGAAATTTGCGAGTATTTAAGCGATTCATCAATAGACAATATCCCAACTTCTGGAATATTTTGCGTTGAGTTTGGATGTAAATTTAGTGAGTTAAAAGAGGGTGGTGCAAAAGCGTTATTTTTTGACCACCCAAAAAAAACATCAAAGATAATTTAACACTTTAGTTTTTATCTTTAAAAATTTCGTTATACGAAGTAAAAATTTGCTCGCTTAGATCTTCTATTTTTTTAGACTTATCAACAAAATAATTTAAATTTTGTTCGTTGTAACCAGAGGCTGACTTCTCGAGCAAGAGTTTGATTTCATTATTTAGCGACGTTGCAAGCTCTTTTGACTTATCAAAATTTTTATTTTGCTTGTGTTCGCTTATACTCTCGTTCTCATACCAATCTAGCAGACTTTGCGCTAAATCACGTATTTCCTCACTATATCCTTGCTCGTTTATAAGGTCAGAGTACACTTTAGTTTTGTAAGCGATTTGCGAAATTTTTGCGATTATAGCAAAGGTTTTATTTTCGACATATTTTGATGTTTGAGCAGTATTTTGTGCGTTTGCATTAAACTCGCTCAATACCTTTTTGAAATTTTCTACATTTTGTGTCGTTAGCTTAGAAATTTCATCGATTTTTTTAGAATTTTCATCGATATCATTTACCTCTTGCTGGAGTGTTTTTATATTGACTTCTATGTCGCTTGCGGCTTTTTGTGTGTTTTCGGCTAGCTTTCTTACCTCATCAGCGACTACCGCAAAACCACGTCCGTGCTCTCCTGCACGAGCAGCTTCAATGGCGGCGTTAAGAGCAAGTAGATTTGTCTGATCGGCAATATCTTTTATTAAATTTAAAACAGAGCTTATTTCAGAAGCCCTAGTGCTTAGCATGCCAGTAGCATTCGAGCAGCTTTGTACTAGACCATCAAGCTCTCCCATATTTTGACTAAGCTCGGCGATATTAGACATATTTTCTTTTGCTGTTTGTGCAGTTTGTTTAGCATCTGTTGCTGTTTGGCTTAAATTTTTGATACTTTCATTTAGATCATCTCTTACATAATTTATACCATTTATACCGTTTCCAAGTTTGTCAAGCTCGCTTGATAGAAGACCTCTAACCTTGCTTTTTTGGCCGTCTTTTATACCTGTGACACCCTTGCTCATAGATATGGCATTTCGTTTAAATAAACCCCTAAACCCTTCTACAAATATATTTCTATATGTTTTTGAGTTTTGTGCAGCTTGGACTGAGGTTGAAATTTCACGTTGAAGCGCCTCAACCTGATCTAATAGATCATTTATGCCAAGGGCGACTTCATACATCTCGTCCTTTTCTCCAACATTTACAATGCGAGGCTCTAGTATGCCATTGCTTGCCGATTTGACAACACTTAAAATCTCATTTATTGCATTTGATTTTTTCTTAAACATATCTAGAACCTTTGTAAGTTGTTTATAAATTCATCATAGCTTGTTGATTTTTCTTCTAAGAATTTTAATAAATATTTTTTAGACGCTTCAATACCGCCATCTCGTTCTAGCTCAAGTAATTTTGCATAAAGTGGTTTTATGGTCTCTATCGCTTTTGCGTTTGGCTTACGTCTAACAGAATAGTAGCCAACGATATTATCTTGCTGATCAAGCGAGGCTGTGATATTGCCAAATACCCAGTAAAATCCACCATTGAGAGTTTTATTTTTAATAAAGGCAAAAATTTCCTCTTTATTTTGTATGCGTTCCCAAAGTAGCTTGAAAATAACTCTTGGCATATCAGTGTGCCTTATTATATTGTGCGGTTTTCCCAAGAGATCACCTTGTTTTACTCCTACGATATTTAAAAAAGGCTCGTTGCAATAAGTAATCCTTCCTTTTGTATCCGTTTTTGAAACTAAAAATGCGTTCTCATCAACGCCATATTCTCTTTCTATAGGCATTTTACTCCTTTAAATGTTGATTTAATTTTTAACAGCTTTTGCCATATCCCACATTGGCATAAATATACCAAGGGCGAGCAAAAGCACCATAGCTGCGATAAATATTAGTAGTATCGGCTCAATATAGTTTGAAATATTATCAATAATATCATTAAATTTCACTCTATAATAATCAGTAACTTTTTGTGTCATGTCATCTAAGCTACCACTTTGTTCGCCAGCACCTATCATCTGTATAAGCATACCCTCATAAAGTCCAGTTTGCCTAAAGGCCTCGGTTAAGCTTATGCCACGACCAACCAGTACTTTTACAGCAGTTAGCTTATTTCTTATGTCTTGATTTGAAACAGTTACAACGGCAGTATCTAGCGCATCAGCGATAGGAAGTCCCGCGCGAACAAGCTCTGTAAAGATTAGATTAAATCTACTCATATTTGCAAAAAATATTATCTTGCCCACAAGATAGACTTTTAGTAGGTATTTATCGACCTTATCCCTAAAATTTTCATCATTTGAATATTGCTTTTTTAGCAAAAAAGCAAATGCAATAAGAACAACTATTATATATATGCCGTAATTGCTCATTATGTATTCAATGTTTAGTAAAATTTTAGTAGGAAGAGGGAGGTCGGCATTAAGCTGGCTAAAAATTTCTCGAAATTGTGGAACAACTGATGTCATGAGCACAATAAAAGCCAAAATTATAGAGCATATTACGGTTATTGGATACCTTATAGCTTTTTTAAATTTTTGTTGGTTATCCCAGACTTCTTGCAAGATAGAAGCTAGCTTTGATAATGCATCAGCCATATTACCAGTGCTCTCTCCAAGCCTTACCATAGCGACAGTGACATCGCCTAGCTCTTCTTGAAAATTTTCTATACTTTGAGTTAAACTTGCACCTTGATTTAGGTCTTCATCTAGCGTTTGAAATATTGTTTTTAGCCTTTTATCCTCAGTAGCATTTGCTGTCTCTTTTATGCCATCATGTATTGATATACCAGCATTAGTCATAACGCTAAGTTGCCTTATGGTAGCAACTAGAGCTGGAATTTTTACTTTTGAAGAAGAGAAAAATTTGTTAAATTTTTCTTGTAAGTCCAAAAAATCATTGTTAATGCTTGAAACCTGAGTTTCTTTGATCTTTACTATCATGCCTTGAATATTTGCACGATTTTTTACATCATTTTTGCTATTGGCCTTTAGGCTCATCTTTTGGCGTTTGCCATCTTTTATATATTCTATTTCGTAAAATTTCATATCTTGGCAACTCTATATACTTCTTCGATTGTTGTTACACCATTTGCTGCGCGTATAACGCCATCGTGGAACATATCTATAAAGCCTTCGTCATAGGCAGCCTTTTTAAGCTCTTCTTTTGAAGCGTTATTTGCTACGATGCTTGCTATATGATCGCTGATAGATAATATTTCACTTATCATTTCACGCCCTAGATATCCAGTTTGCGAGCAGTGCTGGCAACCTACGCTTTTATAAAATTGATAATCTTCAGGAAGAAATTTCTTAATCTCATCAAGAGCTTTTTGAGATAGCGTGACTTTTTGTTTGCAATACGGACAAAGCTTTCTTACAAGCCTTTGAGCCTCGATGCAAACTAGTGCGCCACTTACTAGATATGGCTCAATACCCATATCAACCATACGAGGTAAAGCGCTAATAGCATCATTTGTATGAAGTGTAGAAAAAACCAAGTGGCCAGTTAGTGCCGCTTGAATTGCGATCCTAAGCGTCTCTTGATCTCTGATCTCGCCTATCATAATAATATCTGGATCTTGCCTCAAAATAGAGCGAAGAGCCGAGATAAAAGTAAGCCCAGCCTTCTCATTGACATGTACTTGTTGGATCATATTTAGCTGATACTCGACCGGATCTTCAACGGTAATAATCTTAGTTTTTACACTTTTTATATCATTTAATGCACCATAAAGTGTAGTCGTTTTTCCTGATCCTGTCGGACCAGTAACTAGGATGATGCCATAAGGAGCTTTCATGCTCTTTTTAAATTTAGCAAAGTTGTCTGGATGCATACCAAGATCTTCAATGTTTATGATAACTTTTGATTTGTCCAAAATTCTTAAAACTATGCTCTCACCATTTAAGATAGGTAGCGTAGAGATACGAAAATCGTACTCTTTGTCTAAAATTTGAGCTGAAAACCTACCATCTTGTGGGCGGCGGCGCTCCGCGATATCCATATTTGAAAGTAGCTTCATTCGGCTTACCATCGGCGGATAGATATCTTTATCAAATATAAATGTCTCACTTAGCATACCATCTATCCTGCTTCTTACGATACAGTTTGTCTCAGTTGGCTCGATATGAATATCGCTTGCTCTGCTTTGAATAGATGTTTTTAAAATTATCTCAATTAGTTTTAAAATTCCAGAGCTTTCCGTACTTTGCCCTTGACTGCTAGAGCTTGAAAGCTCTTTTCTGATCTCTGTAATAACGTCCTTTATGCTTTCATTAAGAGCTATTTTGTTTATATATTTTTCTATCTGGGCTGGATCGGCGCAAGCTACTTTTAATAGCTTTCTGTTAAATAAATTTTGAACTTTATCTTGAATGATCACATCAAAAGGATTTTTAAAAGCTACATAAACACTTATCTCGTCTTCTTTTACTGGGATAGCGTTATATGATTTTAGCTGAGAGGTGCTCAGCTTTTCACTGATACGGTAGTCGATATCTATATCATCAAGGTCAAAAAATGTGATTTTAAATTTATCGCACACATATTGAATAAAGCGCTTTTGATCTATCTGAAGACTAGTCGAAATTTCATCAATGTCAGTGTGTCCTCTTCTATAAATATCAGATAGAATTTCAAAAAAGATCTCTTCTTCTAGCATATTTTCTTCAAGCAAAATAGCCAAAAGACTTTTTTCGTTTATTTTTTTTATCTCTATAATCTTTAA
Source organism: Campylobacter concisus (assembly GCF_002092855.1). Lineage (NCBI taxonomy): Bacteria > Pseudomonadati > Campylobacterota > Epsilonproteobacteria > Campylobacterales > Campylobacteraceae > Campylobacter > Campylobacter concisus. The sequence goes on along the minus strand of NZ_LVLC01000001.1, from coordinate 167,955 downwards.
AATTTGCTCATCATTTAGTTTATTAAGTTGTTCTAATGTTTTTAGCGTTAAATTTTCTAAATTATTCATCTCTTCTCTTTATCTATACTCAATCTGCGAAGTAAGATCGTCATTTTTAAAAATTTTTAAAATCATTTTTGCAAAATTTGAGCCAACGATTGCACTAAGCTCATATCTTGTATCTGAATTTGGCTCTTCAAAAATAAATACGCCAAGCTCCTCAACGTATTCTTTTTTGACAAATTTATCAAATATAAATGAAAGAATATAATCGCTCTTTGGAAGCCTAATATAGCTTATATCAGCCCCATCCAAGATAGCATGAAGCAATAGCTTTTTTTTAAGCAATATATCAGCAAAATATGCTGCATTTTCTCTTGAGCTTTGTGTTTTTGATAGCTTGCTTGCTGGAAGAGCGAGCCTATCTATATCATTTGTTTTTAAGCAAGATATACCAAAGATATTAAGAAATTCTTCATTTTGTGAATCTTTTAAAAGATCTTGTATTTTTTGATTACAAATTTTAGGATATTCAGCTTTTTCAAAATAACTTTTAATGTCAGCCGTCCCAATAGCAAAGGCATTTAACGATAAAAATATAACAAGTAAAAATTTCACAACGTATCACTTTTTATCTTATTTATTAGCTCATTTATCTCGGGCTTATTTTTATTTTTATTATATTCTTCTAATGCACGCAATGCGTCATCTTTTTGCTTTAGCATATATTTTGCCTTAGCAAACATGACCCAAGACTCCTCAATGCTACTATCTAAATTATTTGCCGATAGTGCCCATTTTATAGTGTCGCTATATCTTTTATCTTGATAGCATTTTCTCGCTATTTTAAGGGCGATTTCTGGATTTTTACTTTTATTAAAATTTTCTTTTAGCATAGAAATTTCATTGTTTTCACTTGAAATTTGAATATCAATTTTAGGCTTTGCCTTTGGTTCCAATTCTATTATCTCTTCATTTGGTAGAGGCTGTTCATTTTGCATATTTTCATTTTCAGTTGGTAAATTTAGCTTTAGCCAACCGCCACCACTTCTTTGTTTTTTATCTGATGCTTGTTCTTTACTATCTTCATTCAGCTTTATGGATTGTTCTAGCTTTTTAGCTATTTTCTCGGCGAGTTCATCTTGTTTTTTATCTGATTCAAATCTCTCTTTTGCTTGCTCGCTTTTTTGTTTGCCATCTTCTAAAATATTTTTGCTGACATTAGTTTCAGCAAAGGTTATGTTCTTTTCTTTTATATCTGTTTGTATTGTTAAATTTTTCTCAACTAAAGTTGGAGTATTGGTTGTCTCTTTTTTGTTTTTAGCATTTGAGAAAAATAAAAAAGCACCAAAGATAAAAGCAATTAGCAAGATCGTAATTATTAAAAGGCCTAGCTTTTTATGTGATAATAATTTTAAAAGGCTATTTTTATTCTTTTTTTTGTACTCTTCATAGAGCTTTTCTAGTCTTTGAATTTCTTGTAATTCAAGCATGAATTATTCCTGTATCAAGTGCAGACATTGTCAAAATTTTAATATTTGCATCCTCGCTACTTAATTTTGACGGCTGATTTTGTTCGTAATATTCACAAATTTCATAAAATTTATACATGATTTTATTTAGTGTGCGTAGATTTCCGCAACAAAGCTCATAGGCTTTGTCATAGTCTTTTTTCTGAAAATTTAGGTATTTATCGTAGCCTTTTTGTCCTATTTTTCTTTGCAAATAAACTATGATTTCATTCGTGTTTGCACTTCCAAGCTCTATACTCTCCCAAATTCTAGTTTGAAAATAGTCTTTTGCTAACACATCTTCATTTTCAGTTTTATGAATAGTAAATAGAAATTTAAATAATCTTGTATCGGCCATTAGCCTTATTTTTTCGATCAATTCAGTAGGATAAAGTTGTGCTTCATCCAGGATGACAACTATTTGGTTTTGTAAAATTTCATCTTTATTTTTAAATTCTTTTGAGTAGTGTGCAACAAAACTTTCAAAATTATTTATATTATCAAGCTTATTTCCGTATATATCTTCACAAAGAGCTTCTATAAATGTAGCTTCGCTAAAAAAAGGATGTGGGAAAAAAATTAATTTTTTATCCTTTTGAAGGTCAGAGGCTATCTTGTTTAACAAAAAGGTCTTTCCACTACCAGGCTTACCATAAAAAAGTATAAGCTTTAATGGCTTTTTTAGAGCCGAGACAATCTTATTGTAACAAGTGATCGAGTTATCTAGATTAACAAAATCAGCTACTTCGTCTTCGTTGATAAAGATATCTTTTATATCTGTATAAATATTCTTGTTATTCATAGATCGTTTTAGAAAAACCTAAGTCTTTTAATGATTGATTAAGTGGCTTTTTTTTGTCAAAATCAACCACATGAGGAGTGATGACAAAGATAAGCTCTGTTGTTTTTATATTGTCTCTTGTACTTTTAAAGACACCACCTATAAGTGGGATATCAGAAAGAAGAGGTACAGAAGTATTATTTTTACCCTTTGTCTGACCTATTAATCCACCAAGGATAATAGTATCACCGCTATCAACTTGAACAACAGTTGAAAGCTTCTTTTGTACCGTATCTGGAGCGATCTCTCTTAACGCATTTTGTCTTGTGTCGTCTTCAGCATATTTAAAGTTACTAAGCGATGGATTGATTCGAAGCATGATTTTGTTGTTATCAGAGACTTCTGGTAATAAATTTAATAATATGCCAATAAAAACAGAGTATTGTTTGTAGGTAGTTGTTAGCCTATCACTATTGCTGTTTCCATTGTCAGTCTTTTGTTGAACACGGTAGTTTATGTTATCACCAACTGAGATTAGAGCTTGTTGATTATTAAGTGTTGTCACTTTTGGACTTGATATAACCTTTGTCTTTCCATTTGTTTCAAGAAAATTTATCATTCCATCAAGGCTAAAATTTAAATTAGCTGCAATATTTAATGTACGTCCAAATCCATCACTTAGGCTATTTCCCTTATTTGTCCAAGTAGCACTTGAGCTCGGATTGTTTCTTGAATTACCAATGTATGTATTAAACCCAAGTTCAAATTTACTCCAATCAACACCTTGCTTGTATTCATTGTTTAACTCAACTGAAATAATAGAAACATCAATAATTACTTGTTTTTTTAGTCTTTTTTGCATTTCATCTATATATTTTTCGACTCGCTTAAGTTGAGAAGGAGTGGCCGTAACAGTGATAAGGCCTGCGTTTTGATTTATGATAGGATCAGGCGCTGTGATATGTTCGCTACTATTATTTAAAATAGCTTTAAGCTCAGCATCTAGTTTTTCCCAAAAGTCAAACCTTTCAGTAGTTTTTATAAGGTTGCTTGAGCCTTGAGAACTATCATCTTGGGAATTATCGCTACTACTTGAACCACTAGAAATTTCAGATGGAGTAGCATCCACTGAAGCTTGGGTGACAGCAGTTCCTTCTCTAATAGAAGTTATATAATCTAGTTTAAAAATTTGAGTTTTTAAAGATGAAATTTTTAATACATTATTTGAAAACTCGTAGCTTAAATTTTTCTCACTTAAAAGTAGGTCAAAAACTTCGCTAAGACTCATATTTCTGATATTAACGCCAAAAACTTTATCTTTTAGCTCCGTTTTGCTATAAGTGTCCTTTGCAACAATACTAAAGTTACACATCTCTGAAAGCTGATTTAACACATCTACTAGTGCAACATCATCTGAAATTTTCATATTAAAATTCTTGCTTAAACAACTACTCTCATTAGCACTAGCATAGTTCATATTTAAGCAAAATAGTGCACCTATTATTAATATTTTATTTAATTTTAATCTCAACATTTTTACTTCCATTTTTTAAAATTAGCTCTTGTTTTTCATCGCCTTTTACTAAAAAAACACCATTTTTAGTAATGTTGGTTATTTTGTAACCATCAACAATATCACCGACAGCATACCACTTGGAATCAATATTTGCTTTGCTTAATAAAATTGCTTTTAAACTAAGCCCTTTTGAAGCTTGAGTGATAATTGATAAATTTTGATCTGTTATCGTCTTGATAGGTTCTTGCTTAAAAGGATTTTTTATGCTCGAAAGCTCAATATCGCTAAGACCGCTTCTTTTTTCCTTTATTTTTTCAAAAATTTTATCATAAGAGTCCATTTCCTCTTGAAGCTGATTAGCAAAAGCAATATTTAAAAATAAAAAAGCCAATAAAATTTTTATTTTCATTAGTATTTCATCCCCCAAACAGATATTGAGATCTTAGCGCCAAGCTCTTTTTGGGTAGAATTTACATCCATTTTATGAAGATCCACTACTAGCTTTGATTCTTCAAGGCCATTTATATATGAAAGCATATCTTTAAAACCTCCCAAAAATGTCAAGTCAATATTTAAAATTTGCTCAATCTTTTGGAAATTTGGCTCTTTTATATCACTTTTTAACTCTAAAATTTTTATATTATTTTGCTTCGCTAAAGATACGATGTTGTCTAAAAAATTTGCCCAATTTTGATCGTTAAATAATAAAAATGATAGTTCTTTTAGCTTTGAGTCAAAATGGGCATTAAATTTTAAAACGCTAGAATATTTGCCTTTAAGCGTTTCAAGTATTTTGGTCTCTTCATTTATTTTAAAATTTTTATCCCCACTAGGTGAGCTAGTCGATCTTAAATAATCTCTTGTTCTTGAAAGATCATTGCTAATTTTAGTATGCGCATTAAGTCTTTCATCATAAAAATCTTGCGACGGATCAAAGCAAAGCATATAAACAATATAAATAATAATTAAAGCTGAACCCAAAAAAATTATATTTGTTTCACTTTGTTTTTTTGCGTCAAAATACTTATCTATTTTACTTAAAACGTCTTGTCTCATTGTCTAATCTCTATACTTATATTACTTTCATACTCGTTATTTTGTTTATCTTCTTTAATTTTTTTTGTATTTACTGAATATTTAGGCATCTTGCTAATATCTTTTATTAGCTGCGTAATCCTTTTTTCATTATCGCTAACAACGGTTACTGTTAAATTTTTATCGTTATTTTTAATATTTGTTATAAAAACGCTATTATTGTTTATCATATCTGTAATTTCAAAAAGATTTAAACCTTTCATTACGTAGTGATCTTTTTTGTTTTCAATTTCTTGAAGCAATCCTTTTCTAAAATTTAACTTCTCTTCCTCTTTATCAGTTAATCCTTTTATATCGTTTTGCTCTTTTTTTAGTATTTCAAGAGTATTTCTTATTTGTGCTGCTTGTGCATTAAGAACATCAAGCTCATCGCTTAGTCTTTGCGAATCTGCCTCTAAAATACTGCCAGCTATATAATTATAAAATGGATAGGACATGCTTAGGCAAAAAGCAGCGGCACATGTCAGTATAAATTTACCGCTTTTTCTCTTTGTGAACGGATCAGGCCTAAGTAAATTTGAGAAGTTAAAATCGGCATTAAAGGCCTCTTTTTTGTAAAAATTTGCATATAAAGCCATCATGTTATATCGTTCGCTAATGGCTAAATTTTTAGAATTTATTACAGTGCTTGTATTTAATTTCGTAGCATTTGTGCCGAGCTTTGTATTGATAAATTTTTCAAAACGCTCTATTTTATAGTCACAGTCAATATAGATATTTTTTATATTTATGCTATAGATTCTATTGACAACATTTATCGTGTCATTTACGTAAAATATGTAGTCCTCAAAAACAGTATTTAGATCGTAGCTAAAGCCTTCTTCATTGCTATCTAAAAGTCCTCTTGTCTTTAGGATATCTAAAAAGCTTTCTAGGCTTACTCTTTCGCCACTTTGCTCTATAAATTTATCTTTTAGATAATTTAGTGTGTATCTTAAACCTCTTGATGTAAGGTATTCCCCATTTACATAAATGCTTATAAATGCTTCATCGGCCCTAAATGTCAAAAAACAATCACTCTGAGTGCTAGGAAGTAAGCCTTTTTTATATATAGCACTATATAAAAGCGGCTCTACAACGACATAATCTATAAAAGGTACTCTTTTAGAAATATTTTTAAAAATTTTATTTATCGTTTCATTTGTAGCAATAAAAACATTAAAAATTCTATCTTCTTTTTCAACATTGCTTTCAAAATAAACTATTTTATAGTCAATCGCAGGATCAAGAGAGAGCTCTTCGTAAATTTTGATCGAGATATTATTTTCAATATCCTCATCATCTATTGTTCTTGAGATGTTTATGGTAGCTGTTATTATATCTTTGTACTCGATGTAAGATATAAAGAAGTCTCGCTTTAAAATATTCTTTGAGAGACTTAGCGAATCGACATTGCTATTAGAAAATCTAAAACCTTCATATTCATAAGGATCTAGCGTAACGATTGGATTATCGTTAATTTTTCTAAGCTTTAACATAAAAATTTACCTCATAATGCTCTAATTGGGCTGTATTTTAATATTTTTACAATAAAAAATCAATATCCAATTATTTTATTAAGGCTCTTTTCTTCTTTACTCCAGCCTTTTTTAACGATTACATCGAGTTTCAAAAAGACCTTTGATCCGGTTAAATTTTGTATTAACTTTCTTGCAAAAATTCCTATTCGTTTTATCGTTTCACCATTTTTTCCGATGATCATACTTTTATGGATTTCACGCTCAGTGATGATACTTGCAAAAATTTCAGTAATGCCAGGTTTTTCTTTTACGCTTTTTATGATCGCATCGCTAAGATATGGGATCTCATCGCTTAAATTTTCATAGATCGCTTCAAGTATAAATTCTCTAAAAATTTCCTTCTCATTTGTCGGAGTAAGAAATTCTGGATCGTAAAAGTACTCATGCTCTGGCAAAAGCTTGCAAATTTCATCAAGAAGCGGCTTTTTATAGGTAGGCTGCTTGGTGCTAAAAGTAAGTAAGGCTGCAAATTTATCTTGAAATTTTTGATACTTAGTGATCTTTTCAAGTACCTTTGCATTTGAGCTCTCATCGACTTTTGTTAGTACTAAGATGTGTGGTTTTTCAGGATTTAGTGCCAGAAATTTCTCATAGTCTTCTGTATCATCATGGATGGGCGCTAAAAATACGATGAGATCGCAATCTCCCATCGATTTTATCGCTTGGCTAATTAGCAGTTGATTTATCACCTTGTTGCTTTCATGAAGTCCTGGCGTGTCGGTGAAGATGATTTGATCTTCACCATTCATAACGATGCCATTTATCTTTCTGCGAGTTGCGTTTTGTTTATGCGAAACAATGGCGATCTTTTCGTTTAACAAAGCATTTAAAAACGAGCTTTTGCCAGCATTTGTGCGTCCTATGATGCTAACAAAGCCTGATTTCAAAGTATATACCTCGCTAGGTCTTGATCCTCAACCACGTCTTTTAGGCGCTCTTTTACGAGCTCTTTTGTTACATTTATCTTCTCGCCGCTCTTTTCGCTAGCCTCAAAGCTAATATCTTCTATCACGCGCTCGATTACCGTATGAAGGCGTCTAGCACCGATGTCTTCCATCTTTTCATTTGCGGCATGAGCGATCCTTGCTATCTCTTTTATCGCTTCATCGTCAAATTCTAGCTCGACATTTTCAGTTGAAAGAAGTGCGATGTATTGCTTTAAAAGCGAATTTTTTGGCTGAGTTAAAATTTGATAAAGCGCGTCCTCATCAAGGCTATCAAGCTCGACTCTTAGTGGGAAACGACCTTGAAGCTCTGGGATGAGATCGCTTGGTTTGCTTATATGAAAGGCGCCAGCTGCAATAAATAAGATATGATCTGTCTTTAAATTTCCAAATTTTGTATTTACATTTGAGCCCTCAACGATCGGTAACAAGTCTCTTTGCACGCCTTCTTTGCTAGGATCTTGCCTGTTTGAGCTACCTGAGCCAACGGCTACCTTATCGATCTCGTCTATAAAGATGATGCCCTCGTTTTCAGCTCTTCTTAAAGCCTCAGTTTTTACGCTTTCAAGGTCTAAAATTTTATCATTTGCTTCGCTTTGAAGGGCTTTTTTGGCGTCTTTTACCTTCATCTCTTTTTTGATGTTTTTACCGCCGATGCCAATTATCTTTATAAAGCTCTCTTGCATCTGCGCCATATCAGGTGGTACGTTTGAGCCAGCTTCAAGCGGATTTTGCTGCACCTCTATCTCGATGCTTAGCTCGTCAAGCTCGCCGTTTCTTAGCCTATTTAGCATCTTGTCATAGCTCTTTGCATACTCTGCTTGCTTCTCTTCACTAGCACCTTTTGGAAGTGGCGGAAGTAGCTTTGAGACGATCTTTTCTTCGATGTAGGCGTTGATTTTATCTTGATTTTTCTCGCTTTGCTCGTTTTTTACGAGGTTATATGAGGCCATAGCAAGATCTCTTACCATACTTTCAACATCACGGCCAACAAAGCCAACCTCGGTATATTTGCTAGCCTCGACCTTGATAAATGGCAGCCCCATCATCTTTGAAAGACGCCTTGCGATCTCAGTTTTACCAACGCCAGTTGAGCCGATCATCAAGATATTTTTTGGCATGATGTCATCTTGCAAGCTCTTTTCAAGCTTCATACGGCGATATCTGTTGCGAAGCGCGATCGCTATGATCTTTTTGGCGTCCTTTTGACCGATCACATAGTCATCTAAAAATTTAACAATTTCTCTTGGTGTTAAGTTCATTTTCTCTCTTATTCTAAAACATAAGTTTTGATGTTTGTATTTGTATAGATGCAAATTTCTCCGGCGATCTTAAGGCTCTCTTTAACTAGCTCTTCTTCGTCGATATCGGCAAATTTATCTAAGGCACGGGCTGCTGAAAGTGCGTAGTTGCCACCACTTCCGATAGCTGCTATCTTGCCATCTTCTGGTTCTACAACATCTCCAGTGCCACTAAGTAAGAAAATTTTATCTCTATCAAGCACAAGCATCATCGCCTCAAGCTTTCTTAGATACTTGTCTTTGCGCCACTCTTTGCTAAATTCTATAACCGCCTTTAGCAAATCGCCCTTTGTATGCTCTAAATTTTTCTCAAACATATCAAAAAGATTAAACGCATCAGCAGTGCTACCAGCAAAGCCAGCTAGAACTTTGCCGTTATGAATTTTGCGAATTTTTACGGCATTTCCTTTTAAGACGGTGTTGCCAAAGCTCACCTGTCCGTCGCCGCCAATGACCGCTTTATTTTTGCCTTTGTAGGCTAAGATGGTTGTCGCATGAAACATCTACTCTCCTTGCACATCAACCTTCAAGCTCGCATTTATCGAGTGTCCAAGCTTTACATGAACGTCATAAAGGCCTACCGCTTTTAGATGTGTATCCATGTCGATCGCTTTTTTTTCGACAACTAAATGATGAGTTTTTTCAAGCTCTGCTGCGATCTCTTCTTTTGAGACTGAGCCAAAAAGCGAGCCATTTGCACCAAGAGTTTTTTTGATGACAACTGTCACTTTTTCAAGCTCTTCTTTAAGTTTTTCTAAATTTGCGATCTCATATTTTAGCTCTTCGGCCTTTCTTTTTTGGGCTGCTTCATATTGGCGAAGAACGTCTGGAGTAGCTGCTTTTGCAAAGCCTTTACCGATTAAAAAGTTGTTGCCATAGCCGTCTTTTACCTCTTTTATCTCGCCAGCTTTACCAAGCGCCTTTACATCTTTTATTAATAATACTTTCATTTCTTTCCTTTTTAAATTTTATCTTTTAGTCAAATTTTCGCCCATTTTTACGTGCGATGATAAAACGAAGCGCATTTAGTTTGATAAATCCCTCTGCATCTTTTTGGTCATAAACGCTGTCTTCTTCAAATGTGCAGTATGCCTCGCTAAATAGATTATCATCTTTGCTGTTTCTGCCAAGAATAGTCACGTTGCCTTTATAAAGCTCAACTTTAACAGAGCCATTTACGTACTCTTGGCTCTTATCGATGAGAGCTTGGAGCATATTTCGCTCAGGTGACCACCAGTAGCCGTTGTAAATTAGCTCGGCGTATTTTGGCATGATCTCATCTTTTAAGTGAGCTGCGCCGCGGTCAAGCGTGATGCTCTCGATCGCTCTATGAGCTTTTAGCATTATCGTGCCGCCAGGAGTTTCGTAACATCCGCGACTCTTCATACCAACAGAGCGGTTTTCTACGATGTCAAGTCTGCCTATACCGTGTTTTGCGCCAAGGCGGTTTAGCTCGGTTAAAATTTCAGCTGGGCTCATTTTTTTACCGTTTATGCTCACTGGATCACCTTTTTCATAGCCGATCTCGATGATCTCGCTTTTATCTGGAGCATCTTTGGGGCTTACTGTCCATCTCCACATATCATCTTCTGGTGCGTGGCTTGGGTCTTCAAGCACTAGACCTTCGTAGCTTATGTGAAGTAAATTTGCGTCCATTGAGTATGGGCTTTTGCCTGGTTTTTTAGTGATATCTATGCCGTTTTTCTCAGCATATGCCAAAAGTTTTTCGCGGCTATTTAGATCCCACTCGCGCCATGGAGCTATAATAGTTAGGTTGTCGCCGAGCGCGTAGTATCCAAGCTCAAAGCGAACTTGGTCGTTGCCTTTGCCTGTTGCTCCGTGGCTCACGCCATCAGCACCAACAAGTCTTGCGATCTCGCTTTGGCGTTTTGCTATTAGTGGGCGAGCGATTGATGTGCCAAGTAGATACTCGCCCTCGTAGACCGCATTGGCTCTAAACATTGGAAATACATAATCACGTACAAATTCTTCTCTTAAATCTTCAATAAAAATATTTTCAGGTTTCACGCCAAGTGCTAGGGCTTTTTTACGTGCAGGCTCTAGCTCTTCGCCTTGGCCGATGTCAGCTGTAAATGTGACTACTTCGCAGTTATATTCATCTTGAAGCCATTTTAAAATGATACTTGTGTCAAGTCCGCCAGAGTATGCTAAAACCACTTTTTTTACGTCTTTTTTCATAGCTCTTCCTTTTGTTAAAATGGTCGTATTTTAGCCTAAATTGATTAATTTTTAATAAACTAATTTAATAAATAATGTAAGTTTTTTCTTAGAAAATTTTATAAAAAATAATACTATATTAAAATTATGATAATTAATATTGTTTTAAAAGATACTTTGTTAAATTTCAAACTTTTTCAAATTAAATTTAAAAGGATAGTCGTGAGAAAAACAAAATTTATTGCCATCTGCCTTAGTGTTTGTGTGGCAAATTCACTCTTTGGAGCAGAGCATAAAGACAATAACGAAACAAGGCTTGATGGTGTTGTAGTAAGTGCGAGTGGCTTTTCGCAGCAGATAAAAGAAGCACCTGCGAGCATAAGCGTGATAGGTGGTGACGAGCTTACAAAAGATAGCTTTACTTCACTTCACTCAATCGCCCAGAAAGTGCCAGGCGTAAATGTCGTCGGTGGCGAGGATGGTCCAGCCAGCGGTATCTCGATACGCGGTATGGAAAGCTCTCAAACGCTAGTTTTGATTGATGGTAAAAGAGTAAATTCAAGCAGCGCAAATCCAAAGGGCGGAGCAGGGGATATGAACTCAAATTTCATCCCACCAGCTGAAGCAATCGAGCGTATAGAGGTTATCCGTGGTCCTATGAGTTCGCTTTATGGTAGCGACGCAGTTGGAGGTGTGATAAATATCATTACCAAAAAGGATTTTTCAAAATTTAGTGGCAACGTCGGCATTTCAACCACTATAAACACTCACAAAGGCATAGGAGATGGCAGGCAAGGCGACTTTTATCTAAATTTACCTCTTTATAAAGACCTTTTTGCACTTCAGCTTTGGGGATATAAAAAGCTAAGAGATGAGGACAACTATAAAGGCGGTTATCAAAAGAGCGATAAGAGGAATTTAAGTGCAAAACTTTGGATCACTCCAGATGAGCACAATAAATTTTTCATCCTTGGATCAAACGAAAGGCATGATTACTCAAGAACTGTTGGAAAGTCAGCCACTACTAGAACAAATAGACTTCTAAATGCCTATGACTACGAGAAAAAGAGCTATGGTGTGGGCTATCTTGGCGAATTTGATAGCCTAAACGCTGATCTTAGCTACATCTATGATCAGACACAAAGAACGAGCCTTTTTGATAAATTCATACCTGCAAAAGCTAAAAATCATAACTTTAACTCTAAATTTACAACGTTTTTTGGTGCGCATACACTCACTTTTGGCTATGATTTTAGCAAGCAAAATGTCGGCACTACCTTCATCGTTTCAAACGCCTCAAAAAATGGCCTTGAAAGCCCAAAAAGTTACTCGATGAGCGAGCATGCAGGATTTATCGAGGATGAGTGGCAAATTTTAGAAGAGAAGCTATTTTTAACGCTTGGCTCAAGGCTTACGCACAACGAATTTTTTGGCAACCACCTCTCGCCAAGAGCCTACCTAGTCTATAACGCCACAGATACGCTAAGTTTAAAAGGTGGCGTGGCGACTGGCTATAAAACGCCAAATGTAAATCAAATTTCTCCTGCGGTCGGCACTATCCAAGGCGGCTGGAAAATAGTTGATTTTGGAAACAAAGATCTAAAGCCAGAAAAAAGTATAACTTACGAAGTTGGTGCATATTATGACAATCAGGCTGATTTTAGAGGCTCGGTAATGTTTTTTAAAAATGAATTTAAAGATAAGATCTTAGACACTGACGGCAGTAATGTAAATAGAATTCCAGCTTTTGGTACTTGCTCAGGTGCGCCAAGTGTTAATTGCCCTGGTTGGGGAACTTACTTTAATATTGAAGGTGCGACTGTTTGGGGCGTTGAGTTAAGCGGCGACTATGACATCCTTTCAAACCTAAATCTAAGCTCAAACTACACCTATAATAAGTCAAAAATAAAAACTGGCAACCCAACGATAAACACGCCAAATGGTCCGATGAAATTTAGTGAGACAAATCTTGGCAGACTTGATGCAAAAAGCCTAACAGCAACCCCAGAGCATGCATTTCATGCAACACTTGCTTATAAACCAATTAAGAGTGTAAAAACATTCTTCACCACAAACTATGAGAGTAAGCTTACTAGTGTGAAATTTGGCCCTGGCAATAAGGTGAGTGAAAATAATAAAAATTTACTCACATTTGATACAGGCGTAAGCTGGGACGCAAACAAGCACCTAACACTTAGCCTAAATGCCTACAATATCTTTGATAAAGTAAGATACGATGAGGCGCTAGCAGACGACGGCAATTACTACTGGTATCCGCAAGAGGGCAGGAGATTTTGGTTTAAGGTCGCTGCAAAATGGTAAGAGTGTTTAAATTTTTGCTTTTTACGCTTGGCGTGACGCAGGCTTTGCACGCAGGACCTAGTCAAACGCCTGAGCCACTTAGCCAAAAATCTGCTAGTAAATTTGAAATTTCAACCTTTAAAATGAGTGCAAATGATGAAATTTATAAAATTTTCACAGCCAAGCTAAAGGGGCAAAATGAGTTTAAAAACGTGCTTTTCTTGCTTGATGCAAATGCCCAGTTTAACATGCTCTTAAATGAATTTGATGGCAAGGCTGCACCACTAATAATAGGCATAGGATATGACACAGATAAAAGCTACGAGGTAGAAAAACGCACAAGAGATCTCACGCCAAAGGCAGATGGCGAGGAGTTTAGTAAAGGTGGTGGCGCAGATGCGTTTTACTACTTTTTGACTAAAAATTTAGTGCCGCTAATTGATGAGAAATTTAAAGTGCAGGGCAGCCAAAAGAGCCTTTATGGTCACTCTTTTGGCGGGCTTTTTACGCTCTATGCTTTGCTTAAAAACGAGGGTATATTTTCAAATTTCTTTATCGCTTCGCCATCTCTTTGGTGGGGCGAGTCTGAAATTTTAAAGCAAAATGTGAGCGAGGGTAAATTTAAAGAGAAAGTAAAGGCTAAATTTGTCTTTCTTAGCGTTGGCGAGCTTGAAAAAAGAAAGGGCAAGACTGACAAAGCTGGCACTTTAAAGACGAGCGATTTAGCCAAAATTTTAAAACAAAGTGGCGTAAATTCTCACTTTGAGTTTTACAAAGGGCAAACCCATGGCAGCGTCATACCTCTAAATTTAAAAGAGCTTTTAAAATATCTAAAGGATTAAAAATTTAAGGCTATTTTTGTTAAAATCCGCCGCATGAGAGTAGATAAATTTTTAAACGTAGTAAATATCACCAAAAGGCGTGCCGTTAGCGAAGATATGTGCAAAAGCGGCGTTGTGAGCATCAACGGCGTGCAGGCAAAAGCGGCAAAAGATGTTAAGGTTGGCGATGTGGTTAGCATCAAATTTCTAACGCGCGAGGCGAGATACGAGGTGCTAGCGATCCCAACTACAAAAAGCATACCAAAAAGCGCTCAAAGCGAATATGTAAAAGAGCTTTGATGGTTTTTGAGCTTTTAGAAAATGAACTTAATGAGCTTGTGCGGGTACTGCCAAAAAGTGGCGTGGTGCTACTAAGTGGCGATCTAGCAAGTGGCAAAACGACGCTTGTAAAGGCGATCATCAAGGCTCATGACATAGATGAGAGCGTGACGTCGCCTACATTTTCTTTGATGCAAATTTATGGTAAAGATATCTACCACTACGACATTTACCAGATCGGATTTGACGGGATGGCAAAAAACGGCCTTTTTGAAAATTTATTTGAAGATGGGCTTCATCTAGTAGAGTGGGGCGATGAAAATTTAGAAAAAGCTCTAAAGAAAAATGGCGAGAGCTATACGTTAGTAAAAATTTCTCCTAGCAAAAACGGCAGAAAATACGAGGTTATAAGTGCATAAACTAGAAGTAAAAGATCTAAAAAAGACGATTAAAAAAACTGAGATCATAAAAGGGATATCTTTAGAGGTAAATAGTGGCGAAGTAGTAGGGCTTCTTGGGCCAAATGGTGCTGGAAAGACGACTACTTTTTATATGATCTGTGGACTCATCTCGCCAACTAGCGGAGATGTCTTTTTAAATGACGAAAAGATCACAAACGTCCCACTTCACAAAAGGGCACACCTTGGTATTGGCTATTTGCCGCAAGAATCAAGCATATTTAAAGAGCTAAGTGTCGAAGAAAATTTGCTCCTTGGGGCTGAAATTTTAAATCAAAGCGAAGAAGAGATAGCAAAAAGAGTAAATGAGATGCTAAATATGCTAAATATCGAGCCTATCCGCCTAAGAAAGGGCGTTAGCCTAAGTGGTGGCGAGCGCAGACGCTGTGAGATCGCTAGAAGCCTCATCATAAAGCCAAAATTTTTACTGCTTGATGAGCCATTTGCAGGCGTCGATCCTATCGCAGTTAGCGACATCCAAAGCATCGTTAGAGACCTTAAAAAGCTAGGTATCGGCGTTTTGATAACTGACCACAACGTCCGTGAGACGCTGGCCATTTGCGACAGAGCTTACGTCATCAAAGACGGCTCGCTACTAGCAAGCGGCAGTGCTAGCGAAGTGGCAAATAACAAGCTCGTTAGAACGCACTATCTTGGCGAAGAATTTAAGCTACTTGAGTAGATGATGCTAAGGCAAAAGCAAACTTTAGCGCCAAAGATCAAACTAAACCAAACGCTAAGAAGCTGGCTTCCTATCCTTCAAAGCGGGCTTGATGAGCTAAAAGAGACGCTTGAACCTTTTATAAAAGAGAACCCATTTGCCACGATCGAACATAAAAATTTAGAAAAAAGCGAAAAAAAGCGAAATTTTTTCGAGCAAGTTAGCAAAAACTCGGTTAGCGAGAGTATCGAGGCTTTAAGTATTTACAAAGAAAGCCTCTATGAAAAGCTAATTAGTCAAATCAATCCGCCACTTTTCCCCACGCAAAAGTCACAAGATATCGCATATAAGATCATCGAGTGTTTAGATGACGAAGGTTATTTTTCCTATGATAATGAAATTTTTTCAGGCTTTAATGAGGGCGAAGTAGAGCGGGTTAGAGCGAGATTTGCCTACCTTGAGCCTTGTGGCGTGGGTGCAAAAGATATCAAAGAGAGCTTTTTGTTTCAGCTAAGCGAGGCAGAGGCAAGCGATGAGATCATAGAGTGCGCAAGAAAAATCATCTTAAATTTTGAAAATATAGAAAAACTTAGAAAGCTAAAATTTTACGACGACGCGCTAAAGATCATAAAAAAATTTAAAAATCCACCGGCCATTGAGTATCTCGAAGATGAAAAAGAGGCGGTGCCTGATATCTTCGTGCTAAGCACAAGCAGTGGCATAAGTGTACAGATAAATGATGAGTACTATCCAGAAATTTTGGTTGATACCGATGGATTAGACGAGAAAGAGGCCTTTGTAAGCTCACGTATAAAAGAGGCGAGCGAGCTCATAGACGCCCTTGAGATGAGAAAAGCGACGCTTTATAAGATAGGGCTCATGATAGTTGAGTATCAGTATGACTACTTTTTGGGTGGTGACATAAAACCTATGAAGCTAAAAGACCTAGCAGACGAGCTTGGGCGTAACCCTTCAACCATCTCAAGAGCGATCGCAAACAAATATTTAAGCTGTTCAAGAGGCACGGTCGCACTTAAAAATTTCTTTTCAACTGGCTTTGACGAGGAGACTTCAAACGCTGCAATAAAGGAATTTTTACTAGAGCTCATTAAAGGCGAAGACCACAAAAAGCCACTTTCTGACCTAAAAATTCAAGAGCTAATCCAAGCTAAATTTAACATCCAAATCGTTCGCCGAACCATCACCAAATACCGCAAAATCCTAAACATCGGCAGCTCAAGCCAGCGAAAAAAGATCTATCAGATAAACGGCTAACTACCACTCATTTACAGCAAAAAGTATGGCCTTACGCATCTGCGTAAAAAGCTCGTTACTAAGCTCTTCGTACTCTTTGCCACGTTTTTTATATTGTGCCATACCTGCTGCGTCGTCGTTCCAAGAGCCCATACCACCAAAGACATCAGCCAAGCTTGCCGCAGCAAAAAGGGCTAAATTTTTCTTTGGCATAAGCGGTGCATTAAATATCTTTTGATTATCATTGTTTGAAGATCTAAGTGATTTTAAAGCCCTGCGAAAACACTCACCAAAATTCTCACACTCTATCTCATCTGCAAAGGCCGCTATCTTGGTAAGTGTGTCCATAAAAGCCTCTGTGTTGTCACTAAAATTTTCTAAATTTACATCTTTTTCAAGACCAAATTCTTTATATATTATGTCCCAGCCTCTTTGATCTTTGTTGTATTTCCAGTAGGGTACGAAGCAGCTCATGTGCTCTTTAAAAATGCAGATGATCGATTTTGCGGTAGAGTTTGAAAAGCTAAGCAATAAACGTTCATCTGATGAGTCAGTTAAATTTGCAGTAAGTCTTACATCGCTTAATCCAAGTTTTAATGCGTGCTCAAACCACTCATTTACGCCATTTGCCCTATGGCCTGAGAGAAAGTGAAAATTTATACTATTTTCGTAGCTAGTGCCATTATATAGGATAGGAGAATTTGACTTTATGGCCTGCTTTGCAGCAACAATAATGGCGCATATATTAAACATTTCACCATTCATTTTGCTCCCTTAATAGCCCTTGTGGCAAGCCGTGCTCTAGCCAACCATCACAAAATTTTCTTGATTTTTAAAGTATGGTTTTAGGCTCTCATAAGCAGATTGAATATTTTTAAATTTCTTTGCGTATTCTTCTTGTATGAGAGGACTTTTGTTGGCGTGCCTGTCTGGGTGATAGATATTTACGAGCGAAAGGTAGCTCTGCCTGATAGTTTCAAAGTCATCATCTTTTTTACAACCCAAAATCCCAAAATTTTCCTCAAGTAAATTTGCAAGCACAGAAAATCTGCTTACAAATTTAGATGAGCTTTTTATTTTTATGCCTTGTTTAAAGGCTTTGTAGTCTTTTTCATCATAGATAAAATTTACGCTAAATTTTGGATAGCTTCTTTTGTAAAGCAGTTTGTTTAATGTGTTTATGTCGTTGTCGTTTGAGATGGTGATGTTTAAAAAATCATCATTTTTGCTAAAAGCAACATTGCTTTTTACTAGACTCTCACTGATGTAGCTAGCAAAATCTCTGCAAAGTGTATCTTTTAGTTCAAATTTGACTTCATTTTTTACAAAATTTACATTTAGGCTAATGACTGGAGTTAGGGTATTTTTTTGAACAAAGCCAAGTTTTATGGTTTTATAGTTTGCAAAACGAATATCGAGCTTATCATCACTTTGCTTTTCATAAAGTTTTTTTATAAATTTTAAAAAGCACTTGCGTTGTGGGATCTCGCTCTCTTCATAAAACGAAATAACCTTATTTTTATTAGATAAAATTTTTGTAAAATTTCTGCTTATCATATCTCTAAGCTCACGAAACAAAATGTCATTATCGGTTAAAATGCTTAGAGATTCTAATGTTTGCGTAACTTTCATTGCCTACTCCACATAAAATATTACATGTTTTAGCAATAAGCATTCCAAATTTATATTTTTCTTATATCTTGGCCTTTAATGTACTCTGCAAATTCGTTTTTTAGTTTATTTTCTTTATACGAGATCGCCTCTTCTTTTGTATGAGAAACGGCTTCTTTTTGAGTTTTTTTGATCTCACCTTGCTCTTTAGTAAGTTCTTTTTTTATCTCTTTTAAACTATCGAAAAAATCATTCATTTTTGCTCCTTTTGTTTTATTGGATTTTACTAAAACAGTTATAAAATTAAAATGAATACAATTTTTCTTTAAGGAAAGTTTGGCTAATATCTCGACTTAACTTTCTTGTGCGCTCGTAGCTCAGCTGGATAGAGCATTTGATTGCGGTTCAAAAGGTCAGAGATTCGAATTCTCTCGGGCGCACCATCTTTTTAATTCTTAATGACAAACTTCATAATTTTTATAGTAAAATAAGCAAAAAAATTAAAAGAGAAAAAATGGATTTTCAAAATATTCAAAAACAAATTTTGGTACTAAAAGAAAGTTTGACAGCATTAGAACAAAATAGTGAGCACGAGATCGGCTTGGCAGTTGGGGTTGTTGAGTTTAATAAAAATGCTGATGAACTTAAAAAAAAGCTTACAAATTTAAAAGGTGAAAGCGATTTCTTTAAAAGTGTCTTCAACACAGAGGACTATTATGAAAACATTAGTACTTATTTGGAACAGATAAAGAGAAGCTTAAATTATAAAATTGAGAAAAACGGTGTGAGCTTTAAGGCAAATGAAAATTTACAAGAGAGCTATGTCACCATTTTAAATATAATAGAAATTTTAGTAGCAGAATATCAAATACAAAACAAAAATAAAGCAAAAAATCTCTTTTCTAGGACAACAGATACTACTCAAATAAAATCAATACTTGCGGAGCTAAATACTCTACAAGAGCGTATACATAATGTTTTACATATTCATTCTAGGATAGTTTCAAATGTTATTTTGCAAAATTTTAAGATAATTTATACGTTCTTTTATAATTGTATTAAGGCAGCGAAACAACGCAAAGATGAACTTTTACTGGTGGAGATTGCGGGTATAACTGATAAGATAATAACTATGATAAAACCAGTCTTTAGTGCAAAAATTTTAAATACAAATGAGCTTATTTATCACTACTTGATCTTTGAGCTAAAAGAACTAAAAGCTTGTGCGATAGGCGAGGAGCTAGTTTAAAATTTTATCAATTATCTCTTTTGCTCCATTTGGCAAAAGGATCTCTTTTAGAGCTTTACTGCTTTTGTTTAGATCAAAATTTTCTATCATTCTTATAACTTCGTCTTTGTCTAAAATTTCTCCATTTTGCAAGCAAATTTTAGCAATGCCCTTATCTTTTAAAAATTTAGCGTTATAAAACTGATGATTGCCAGCAGCATAAGGAAATGGCACAAAGATAGATGGCAAAGCATTTGCGCAAAGCTCCCAAAGTGAGCTAGCTCCTGCTCTTGATATGGCAAGGTCGGCCTTGCTCATCTTATTTTCTATCTCTTTACTAAATTCAAAAATTTCTAAATTCGTTTCATTAAAGCCAAGTTCATCATATCTTTTTTTAAGTTCATCAAAGCCATTTTTACCACATTGATGAATTATTTTTATGCCTTTTTCTTTAAGATATGGAGCTAAATTTATAGCTAGCTCGTTTATCGCTTTTGCACCTTGCGAGCCTCCTAAAAACAAAATAGTCTTTAGCTCCTCTCTCACTCTTGCACTATCAAAAAATTTCTTTGCTACAGGGTAAGGGTAGGGCGAAGCTTCATCATAAGAGCTAAAAAAGCCTTTTGCGTAGGGCTTTAAAATTTTATTTAATTTGCCCATTACAGCATTTTGTTCGTGGATAAAAAGCGGCACTTTTGAGATAATGGCTGCAATGGCTGCTGGAGCTGCTGAATAGCCACCAACGCTAATGACTTCCTTAACGTCATTTTGCTTAAAAATTTTTCTACATTTTAAAGCAAGATTTACGATATTTGTTAGTGATTTTAGTTTAGCAAAGCCTCTCTTATTTACCACGCCACTACTTGGCAAGAAAAATTTTTGTAAAAAATTCTCGTCATTTTCAAACCAAAATTTATCTTGACCGCTAGTTGAACCAATAAAAATGGGCTTAATATCTCTTCTATTTAGCTCCTCGCAAAAGCTTCTTGCGATCGCTAAATGCCCACCAGTGCCTCCACCGCAAATAACAATCATAATTTTGCCTTTTTACTAACCATCAAAACCATGCCGATACCGATACAAATCGCAAGCACAGAGCTACCACCGTAACTAAGAAATGGCACAGCAATACCCTTGATAGGCGTGATCGATGTGATACCATAGCTATTCATTAAAAATGAAAACGATAAGATAAGCCCGACACCAAGCGTAAATAGATGATAGACCTTATTTTCGCTTCTAGCTGAAATTCTAAAAATTCTATAAAGTAGCGTTATAAATATAGCTACTATACACAAAATACCAAATACACCGACCTCTTCAGCGATACCAGCTAATACAAAGTCAGTATGAACCTCGCTTAAAAAGCCGAGCTTAAAGATACCAGCGCCAAGCCCTTCGCCGAAAAATTCGCCATGCTTTATAGCGTTTAATGAGTGAGAAATTTGATATGGCTCTGGTGCATCAGCCACTCTTAATACATCTGCAACGCTGTCAGGCAAGAAAGAAAGCACCATATTTTGTATCGTGCCCCACCATGACTTTATACGTAAAATTCTATGCTCAGAGCTGACTATCGCTACTGTCATAACAAAAGCAGCCCCTAAGATACCAATACTAAAAAGTCTCGCACTTGCTCCTGCGAAAAGTGCCATCGTCACAAATGTAAGCGCCAGCACGACCACTTGACCAAGGTCATTTTGCATAACAGCAATAAGAAAGATAGCAACACCAAAAAGAATAATATAAGGCATAAGTATCTTAATCTCATCTAGCAGGGTCCTTTTGCCTTCACTAAATTTTCTAGTAAAACTCCAAGCCAAGAAGTAGACAAAACCGATTTTAAAAAACTCAACTGGAGCTAGTGAAAAACCAGGTAGCCTTATCCAACGCCTGGCACCACCAGCATCAGTTACCATTGAAGCTGGCAATGCATGCATTAGCCCCATGGCGATACCGCAAGATATAAGAAGGCCAAACCCTATCCAAACAAGCGTCTTTTCAGGATTGAGCCTAGAGAGCCACCACATAATGAAAATTCCGATACAACCAACAACAAACTGGCGGATGAAAAAGTGAAACTCGTCGTAATTAAAAAATAAAACTGTAAAAACTGGCAAAGATAGTGAAAAAATAATGCTTATAGCGATCAAAGTCGAACAAAGATAGAAAATGATCTTATCAACTGCCAAAATTTAACTCCAAGTTTAAAAAGTGCCAAAGTATAATAAAAAACGGCTTACAAAGATATTATTTGCTATAATTGCAGGCTTTAAGGATGGGCATGAAGATAGGTATATTTGACTCAGGACTTGGCGGACTGAGTGTCTTAAATGAAGCTTTAAGCAAGCTTAGCGAGCATGAATTTTTATATTACGCAGACGTTAAAAATGTCCCATACGGACAAAAGAGCAGGGATGAGATCTTAAAATTTAGCTTTGATGCGGTGAAATTTCTCATAGAAAATGGCGCAAACGCCGTTGTAGTAGCTTGTAATACGGCAACAAGCGTGGCGATAAAAGAGCTTAGAGCAAATTTAAATGTACCCATAATCGGCATGGAGCCAGCTGTAAAAAAAGCTCATGACTTAAGCCATAATGATGCCTTAAAGACGCTTGTCATAGCCACTCCGGTCACCGTAAATGGTGCAAAACTAAAAGAGCTGATCGCAAATTTACACGCAAAAGATAAAACTGAGCTGCTCGCTCTACCACGCCTTGTAAATTTTGCTGAAAATGGGGAATTTGACACCGAGAATGTAAAATCATATCTAAAAGAAGAGTTAGCTAAATTTGATCTAAGCAAATTTAGCTTTTTGGTGCTTGGCTGCACGCACTTTAACTATTTTAAAGATAGTCTAAGAGAAATTTTGCCGCCAAATATAAGCATAATTGATGGCAACGAAGGGACAATAAACCGCCTTATAAGTGAGCTTGGAATAAAAATTTCTACTTTAAATAAAGCCCCAAAAGTTAGATTCTTCTATTCTGGTGATGAAGTATTCAGTAAATTTGAGCTAGATAAAATTTCAAGGAATTTAGCTAGATTAGAGAAGATGAGGGCGATTTGTTAGGTTAAATCTAACTAAATATCACAAGTAAAAATTTTATAAAATACACTAAATTTTACATATTTTTATATGTATTTAGGCTTTTCTTTGCCTTATTATATAAACCACACTTATTACTGCAACAACAGCCAAAAGAGCGATCGTGATTATTAAAAGTGTTTGTTTGCTAGGATTTGAACCTAGAAAATAGCCAACTCCAAGCAAAACAGCACACCAAATCCCAGCTCCAAGTGTGGTAAATAGACAAAATCTAAATATATTCATCTTAGCAAGTCCGGCTGGTAGGCTGATGTATTGGCGAATGCCAGGAATCAGACGTGAGTTAAATGTAGAAATTTCGCCGTGTTTATTGAAAAATGCTTCAAATTTATCCATTTTTTCGTGAGTAATTCCCACAAATTTGCCGTATTTTAAAACGATCTCACGTCCAAAAAAGTAGCAAAGATAATAGTTAAAAATAGCTCCAAGTAAGCTACCGAGCGTACCTGCAAGAAAGGCCAAAATTAAACTCATTTCACCTTTATGTGCCAAATAACCAGCTGGTATCATCGCTACCTCGCTTGGAAATGGAAAAAATGAGCTTTCTAAAAACATCATCACAAATATGCCAGCATAACCCCAGCTACTTACGCTCGCAACTATAAAATCAATAACATCATGCAGCATTTAAATTCCTGAAAAATTTTAAAGTGAGCCATTTTAGCAAAGCATAGCTTAAGCTTTTTGACAAAAATAAAGAGAGTTTGTAGCTTGTAAAACAAAATAAAATTAGAAACAAAATAGGGCGAAAGCTCGCCCCATTTTTAAAATGCAGGTATAACTTCACCTTTATAGCGAGTAATGATGAAATTTTTAGTATCAGGGCTAAGTACCGCATCAATCAAAGCTTTGATCTTAGGGTTATTTTCGTTGCCAGCCTTTGTGACGATGATGTTAGCGTAAGGACTATTGGCGTCTTCAAGCAAAAGTGCATCTTTTGCCACACTCATACCAAGATCAAGGACGAAATTTGTACTAATGGCAGCGATATCGACATCGTCAAGCGTTCTTGGTATCTGAGCACCCTCAAGCTCTACAAATTGTAAATTTTTAGGATTTTTAGTTATGTCATTTATAGTTGCGACTTTTACGTTTTTATCGATCTCAATAAGACCAGCCTTTTCTAAAATTCTAAGCGCTCTATTGCCATTTGATGGATCATAAGCGATCGCAACTTTTGCACCATCTTTTAACTCTTTTATGTTTTTTATCTTTTTAGAATAAAAGCCAAGTGGCTCAACATGGACATTTGCAACACTTACAAGATGCAAGCCTCTAGCCTTGTTTTGCTCCTCAAGATATGGTAAATGCTGAAAGAAATTTGCATCCAAACTGCCATCTTCTGTCGCGACATTTGGGATAGAGTAGTCTGAAATTTCAGAGATAACAAGGTCGTAGCCTTTATCTTTTAGCTTTGGCTTTACAAATTCTAAAATTTCAGCGTGTGGTACTGGCGAGACGCCGACTACGATAGTGTGGTCTTTGTCGGCTGCGTGAAGGCTTAGAGCAACTAAAGATGCGGTTAAAAGTTTGATAAATTTCATTGTTTTTCCTTTTTTATTTGGTTTAAGCGACGCTAAAAAGGTAAAAGCTTTCACGTCGCTTATTTAAATTTTTAATTAAAACGCTGGAAGAATCGCGCCATTGTATTTGATCTCGATAAATTTCTTAACTTCTGATGAGTTTATAGCCTTATCAAGAGCCTTTATTTTAGGGCTATTTTCGTTGCCAGACTTTACTACAACGTAGTTTACATACGGGCTATTTTTGCTTTCAAGCACAAGTGCGTCTTTTACCGGATTAAGATTAGCATTTAGAGCGTAATTTGTGTTGATAACTGCAATAGTAACGTCATCAAGCGTTCTTGGCACTTGAGCAGTCTCGATCTCTTCAAATTTAAGCTTTTTAGGGTTATCAACTATATCAAGCGGAGTTTTTAGTGGATTATCGTTTAGCTTAATAAGTCCAGCATTTGCAAGGATATCTAAAGCACGGCTTTCATTTGTCGGATCATTTGGGATAGATACAGTCGAACCATCTTTTAGATCTTTGATATCTTTTATCTTTTTAGAATAAACTCCCATTGGCTCAAGATGAACGCCAACTGTTTTTATAAGATGAGTGCCCTTGTTTTTGTTAAATTCGTCCAAATATGGAAGGTGCTGAAAGAAATTTGCATCTAAATCGCCATCTTCTGTTGCAAGGTTTGGCGTAGTGTAGTCGTTAAATTCTTTGATTTCAAGCGTATAGCCATCTTTTGCCAAAATAGGCTTTACAACCTCTAAAATTTCAGCATGTGGGATAGGTGTAGCACCAACGATTATTGTTTTTGATTTATCAGCTGCATTTGCACTTACACTAAGACCAAGAGCAACTAAAGAGGTAAGAAGTAGTTTTTTCATTTATTATCCTTTTTTAAAATTTGCCAAGCACCAAAAAAGGATAAATTTAAGCTAGAGGGTTAAATTTCTTTTTAAGCGCTTAAGCTAGTTCTAAGCACTTAAAAAGAAATTTTGTACTTAGAGATTAGTCTTTCGACAACGCGTTTTTTAATAGGCGGCACATGTGGCACATATCTGATTTCATCTTTTATCCTTTCAGCTAAAAATTAATTCGGGCAATTTTAAGGAAAAAAGCTTAAAATCAGATAAAAACAAAGGCCTATTTTTTAGAAATTTTATATAAGTAGTTACCTAAAACTTGAAAAATTTGAACCATAATGATAAGAATAACCACGGTGTAAAGCATGATATCTGGGCGAAATCTTTGATATCCGTAGTTTATAGCAACAGATCCTAGTCCGCCACCGCCAACCGCACCAGCCATCGCTGAAAAGCCGATATTTACAATAAGCGTTAGCGTAAATGCCGAGATAATGCCAGGAAGTGCCTCTACAAACATCACGCGAAAGATGATCTGAAATTTCGAACTACCAAAACTTTGAGCGGCTTCAATTATGCCTTTATCAACCTCTTTTAGAGCATTTTCAATGAGCCTTGCTACAAACGGAGCCGCGCCAATAGTTAGCGGAACGATCGCAGCCGTAGTGCCGATACTTGTGCCTACGATCATTTTTGTGACAGGAAAGAGCACGATGATTAAAATGATAAACGGAAAGCTTCTAAGCACGTTTATAACGATATCAAGTACAAAATAAAGTTGTTTGTTTGGCTTTAGTCCATCTTTGTCTGAAAGGATGAGCAAAACCGCAGGTATGAGGCCTATGGCAAAGGCGAGCAGGGTAGAGACGATGCTCATATATAGTGTCTCGCCGATAGCTGGCAACAGTATCCTCGAAAACACATCTGGAAATTTAGAAAAATCAATACCAAACATCAAGCAACCTCCCATAAAACGCCACTTTGCTTGATGTAGTTAAGCACGTTTTCTTTATCTTTTTCATCTATGTTTATGACGAGCGAGCCAAGAACATTTTCGTTTAGCTTCTCAAGCTTGCCCCAGACTATGTTAAAGTCGATATTTAGGCTTCTAGCCATATGCGTGATCACGCTATTTTGGGCCACTTCTTTTGGGAAAAATAGCCTGATATTTGTGCCAGTACTTGGCAGAATTTCAACTTCGCCCAAAAACTCTTTCATCTTCTCATCTGGCTTTAAAAATAGCTCTTCGATGCTTCCAGAGCCTATGATCTTGCCACCTTCAAGCAGTATTGCACGTTTTGCGATCGATTTTACAACCTCCATCTCGTGCGTGACGATGACGACGCTGATGTCTAGCTCTTTGTTTATCTTTTCAAGCAGTTCTAAAATTTGATTTGTCGTGTTTGGATCAAGAGCCGAAGTCGCCTCGTCGCTTAGTAAAATTTTTGGATTTAAAGCAAGCGCTCTGGCGATCGCCACACGCTGTTTTTGACCGCCACTTAGCTCGCTTGGATAGCTTTTTGCCTTATTTTCAAGACCGACTAAATTTAAAAGCTCTCTCACTCTTTTTTCAGTTTCATCGCTTTTGTAACCCCAAAATTTAAGCGGAGTAGCGACGTTTTCAAAGACGTTTTTTCTAGCCATCAAAGCAAAATGCTGAAATATCATCCCAACATCTCGCCTTAAATGTCTCTGCTGCGTCTCATCTAAATTTTTTATCTCTTTATCAAAGACTTTTAGGCTGCCACCTTGGTAGCTCTCAAGTCCGTTTATGCATCTTAAAAGCGTTGATTTACCAGCACCGCTATGACCCACGATAGCAAAAATTTCACCCTTTTTAACCTCTAAATTTATATCAAAAAGGATTTGCGTATCACCATAAAATTTGCTTAATTTCTCTATTTTTATCACTATTTTTCTCCAAGAGCTTCTAATTCTTCACATACTTTTTTAAATTTAGCCTCAGCGCTCTCTAGCGCCTCTTTGTTTGTCTCTATGACCTCTTTTGGTGCGTTTGCCACGAAATTTTGGTTATTTAGCATGCCTGAGAGTTTGGCTATCTCTTTTTCAAGCTTTGTCTTTTGAGACCTTAGCCTTGTGATGATACCGCTCATATCAAGCCCTTCAAGTGGGACAAATGCCTCTAAATTTTCGCTCACATCTCTTATTGAATTTTCTATTTTCTCATCTACAAAGCCGATCTCTTCGCATTTTGCAAGCAGCTTGATATACTCTTTAACCTCATCAAGATCTATTTTTTCATTAAATTTAACAAAGGCTTTTGTGATCTTTGAGTTGCCAAGATCGATAGTCGCTTTTGCACGGCGAATAGCCACGATTGCTTCGATAACTAGCTCAAATTTCTTCTCAACCTCTAAATTTCGCTCTTTTATCTCTGGATAGCTCATAACCATTATTGATTTTGCATTTTCAAGCTGTGTGCCGCTAAGCTCTTGGAATAGATACTCTGAAAGAAATGGCATGAAAGGATTTAGCAGCTTCATCGCCTCTTTAAATATACTTCCAAGCTCTTTTACACTCGCTTTATCAGCCTTGCTAAGCTCGATGCCCCAGTCACAAAACTCATCCCAAAGGAATTTATAAAGTGTGTTTGCTGCGTCATTAAAGCGGTAGGCGTCGATGTTTTCGCGCACCTCTCTCACGCACTCGTTAAAGCGACTATTCATATAAATGCCAAGCTTTGTTTGAAGCTTGATATTCTCTAAATTTACAAATTTGCTCTCATTTAGCATGAGATATTTGCTCGCGTTATAAAGCTTGTTGGTGAAATTTCTTACCTGCTTCATCTTGGCGTCGCTTAGCTTGATGTCGCGTCCTTGAACAGCTAGAAGCGTTAGCGTAAAGCGCAAGATATCGGCGCTATACTCATTTATGCTATCAAGCGGATCGATGACATTGCCAAGGCTTTTGCTCATCTTTCTACCAAACTCATCCTTTACAAGCGCGTGCAGATAAATGTCGTCAAACGGCAACTTACCAAGGGCATTTTCACCCTGAAACATCATCCTAGCAACCCAGAAAAATAATATATCAAAGCCAGTTATGAGAAGGTTGTTTGGATAAAATTCAGCCAAATCGCCTTCAAACCATTTTTCATTTTTTAGCTCATTATCATTACCCCAGCCAAGTGTGCTAAAAGGCCAAAGACCAGAGCTAAACCACGTATCTAGCACATCTGGGTCTTGGTGGAAATTTTTACTTTTACACTTTTTGCACTCGCATGGCTCGTCCTCGTCAGCCCACATATGACCGCAATTATCGCAGTAAAATACTGGAATTTGATGTCCCCACCAAAGCTGGCGTGAGATACACCAGTCTCTTAGCTCTCTCATCCATGCGTTAAAGCTGTTTATCCAGTGTGGCGGGTAAAATTTAGCAAGGCCTTCAGAGACCTTTTGTATCGCCTCGTCTGCGATCTCTTTTTTTACAAACCACTGCTTTGAGATGTATGGTTCGACGACGTTTTTGCAGCGGTAGCAGTAACCAACTTGGTTTTCGTAGTCCTCTATCTTTTCAACATTGCCAAGTTTTTCAAGCTCGGCTACGACGATATCTCTAGCCTCAAGCCTCTCAAGACCTGCAAATTTATCGCACTTATCGTTTAAAATGCCCTTTTCGTCAAATACAGTAATAAACTCAAGGTTGTGCTTTTTGCCAACCTCGTAGTCGTTTTGATCGTGTGCAGGTGTGACCTTAACAAGGCCCGTTCCAAACTCCATATCAACGTGCTCGTCCGCGATAATCTCGATCTCTCTATTTATGATAGGTAGCACCACTTTTTTGCCGATTAAATTTTTATAGCGCTCGTCGTTTGGATTTACCATTACGGCGGTGTCGCCAAAGTAGGTCTCCGGGCGAGTTGTTGCCACTACAACGAAATCGCTTGGCTTATCTACAAAATAATATCTCAAATGATAAAGCTTGCCTTTATTCTCTTTGTGCTCGACCTCGATGTCAGAGAGTGCGCCATCGTGCGTACACCAGTTTATCATGTAGTTCTTCTGAACGATCAGTCCTTTGTCGTATAAATTTACAAAGGCTTTTTTTACAGCTTTTCTTAAGCCCTCATCCATAGTAAATCTCTGGCGTGACCAAGCCGGAGTGATGCCAAGCTTTCGCATCTGATGTACGATCATGCCACCGCTTTTTTCTTTCCACTCCCACACTTTTTCTACAAATTTCTCGCGTCCAAGCTCTTCTTTTTTGATGCCTTGAGCTAAAAGCTGCTTTTCAACGACATTTTGAGTGGCGATGCCAGCGTGGTCAAGTCCTGGCTGCCAAAGTGTCTTATAGCCGTCCATTCTCTTGTAACGAGTCATGATATCTTGGAGTGTGAATGTTAGGGCGTGTCCGATGTGAAGCGAGCCAGTCACGTTTGGAGGTGGCATCATAATGCAAAATTTACGTCCATCTTTTTGGATATCTTTGTTTGCGTCTATCTCGAAGTATCCACGTTCTTCCCAAATTTTATAAAATTTGTCTTCTATCTCTTTTGCATTGTAAAATTCTGCCACTTTTATCTCCTCAGTTTCGTTTAAAAAATGCTTAATACTATCCAAAATTTGTTTAAAAAAATCTTTGCAAAAGTGGGAAATATGGGCTTGGGGCGTTTACCGCCCCGGAGTTTAAATAGCCTATTTGACGTTAAAGCTTCGCTGAGCTAGGTCGTAGTCGTTTTGTCTTTCGTTGTACATATTTTCAGTTGTGACTGCACCAAGAGAGCATTTGCCACCAAGTCTTACCCTATAAGGTGTGTAAAGCACGGCGTCTTTTTGATCACTGCTTAGTGTGTAAAAGCTTAGTACGCGGTCATCTTTTATGCTTTTATATTCTACTTGTAAGCTACTTTTTAGGCTCTTTGTAAAATTACTTAAATTTTCGTTTATCGGCTCAAAGCAGCTACTTACGATCTCGTTTATAACGCCATTTTTAACCATAGCTTTAGAATTTATCACTATTTTTGAATAGATAACATCATTTACTCTTAGGCTGTCAAGACCTAGCTCTTTGCCTTTTTCATCGACAAACGTTCTATAAACATCAAGCTCTTTTGGCTCTATTTTATGCTTGATCTCAAGTGGCACATAAGCGTAGCTTAAAATAGTGGCATATAGCTTGTTTTCACCAAGCGGTGTAATGGTAAAATTTCCATCTTTTGCTGTAAATGATACGCTTAAAAGGCCATCAAATTCTTTGCTTTCGCCATTGTAGCTAAGCTTAAATTTATTATTTTTCTCGCCAACATCTTTACCAAAGTAAGCATTTAGCGCTCTAAGGGTAAATGCACGCTCTTGTGTTGAGCTTAGCTCATTTAAATTTGTGATCAAGAAATTTGCAAGATCATCTGAGTAGTCGTTTTTCTCAAAATATTTTGCATTCAGATACAAGATAAATGCATTATCTCTCATCTTTGAGCCAAAGCTAGAATAATCCCTGCTGTAATCAGTCACCTGAGCTTTTTTGATATCTTTTAGCGCCACCTTTGCTTCGTCATTTAAGCCGTTTAGCTTTAGAGCCGCTGCCATTAGATATTTATTAAGTGCGGTCGTATTGTAAGCTTTATGGTCATAAATTTTATTTAGCACCGATTTATCAGCAACATTTGCGCGGGAGCTTACATAAATAGCATATAGAGCTTCAATGTCTGTGTTTGTATACTTTAAGAGCGAATTTAATGCTCTTTGCTTTACATTTTTATTTAGCTCATATCCAGCCTCTTCAAGATCAAGCAGCACATCAGTTGCATAGATCGAAGCAAATGCATTAGTACTACTTAGATCGCTCCAGTAGCCAAAGCTACCATCTTGTTTTTGCATCTTAATTAGCTCACTCATACCGCTTGCAATAAATCTCTTTTGATCATTTTTTTCAAGCTCATCTTTTGGCTTTAAATTTAAAAGCGCAAGCAGTCTTGAGCTCCTTTGCTCTGCACATCCGTAAGGATACTCGACTAAATTTTTAGAAGCTGCTAATAGCACGCTTGAGACCGAGCTTGACGCATCTATACCAACATTGTGAAAGCCTTTTGGAAGCGAGATCATGCTCTCTTTGTCAAAGACGCTACTTTTTGCATAGGTGCTAATCGTATAAGGATTAACTACATCAAGTAAATTTTGAGCTGTTTTTGAGCTATTTTTGTCGCTTATTGTTATATTGTATTCGCCAGCTCCAGCTTCAAGAGCTGAAATTTTAAATGTAAAGGCTTTATTTTCAAGCGGCTTTAAATTTATATTTTCTTTTGTTTTGATGCTTAAATTTTTACTGCTAGCCACTTTTATGGTTAAATTTTTATCATCATTTGTTGTGTTTATGAGTCTTAAGTTCGCATTTAACTCATCGCCTTTTAGCAGATAAACTAACGCGCTTGGCTTAATAATCACATCATCTTTTACTAAAATTTCTTTATTTACTGCATTCATACTATTTTCATTATTTGCCACGACATCTACTCTAATGGCAGAGTTAAAGCCATTTGGCGTTTTAAACTCGTATGAAATTTCACCATTATCGTCAGCTTGAAGACTTACCAAATTTGCGTATGTTTTTATATTTTTGCTATCAACCGGGCTAGCATGTTTTGCCATCTTTGCCTCCATGGCAAGTGCCGCCATATCGCCACCAAAGCTTAAAGTTTTGCCCTCAACCTTATAGTTTGTGAGCATATTATAAATGTCATAATCAAAAACGCCATCTGGTAAAATTTTGTCAAAAAATTTAAGTGGATCAGCTGGCTTTTGTGACGTTATATCAAGCACGCCAACATCTGTGATAAATAAATTAACATAAGCTTTTGGCTTTGTTTTTAGAGAAATTTTTATATTTTCATCGCTTTTTGCCGTATTTGGTGCATCAAGACTTAGATTAAGTATCCTTGATGACTTATCAGCTTTAGCATAGACCTTACCGTAAGTCCTAAACGGAGTTAATCCCCCATCTGTCATGCGGTAGATATTTGCACTCACGTAAAGTCCACTAAAATCAAAATCAAGTTTAAATTTCACATTTGCTGAATTATTTTTTATCTTAACGACCTTGTAGGCTTTCACGCCACCATCTTCAAGTGTAACAAGAGCGATGCCTTCTTTTATGGCTGAGCTTATATCAGCACTTAGTTCATCGCCTTTTTTGTAGATATTTTTATTTAGTTTGATTTGAGATTTGCTAAGCTCTTTTGTAGGCGCTAGAGTTGAGTAGTTGTAGCCACTTACGTCCATATCAAGGCTTGTGCTTGCTCCACTTACTAGATTTGTAGCGATGATCACATATGAGCCACTTTGTGTAAATTTGTAGCTAAACTCGCCATTGTCTTTATAAAAATTATCCACATCTTCTAGAGTTTGAAACCACTTTATATAGCCATTTGCATCTCTTTGGTATTGCCAAGTAACACGTTTTATATCAAATTTTAAATTTGATTTTACGGCCTTTTGACTTGACATATCTACTACAACCGTTCTTATTTTTACATCTTCGTTTGGCTCAGCAAATGTCGTGCTTGCTGCGATACCGACCATATCTTTGTAAGGATAGAGCGTAAAGCTTTTTGTGTCGCTTACATTTTTGCCATCATCATTTACATTGAAATTTATCACGCCTGTTATGATAGAAGAGGCATTTTTAGTGCTAAAGCTAAGATCTATCATTTGGCTTGATTTACCATCTTTTGAAAGAGTGAGATCGTTTTCAAAAGATGGATAAGCGCTTGGTTTTAGCGTATTGTTTTTAAATTTATACTCTTTGAACTCGCTATTTTTATATTCATCATCAAAAAAGCTAACCTGCATGCTGCCATCAAGCTCGCTAGCAGCGCCACCAAAGAGATAGTTACTAGCCAGATTGGCTCTAACAAGCTCATTTGCGAAAAATTTATCCCTCTCAAGCGTTATCTCATTTTTTATCCTATTTGGTATAAAACTCTCAACAAAAAATGGCACATTTGAGATCACTTTGCTTGCGTAAATTACTTGCATATTAAATCTACCGCTTAGATCACTTAGTATCTCTTTTTCAAAATTTACCATGCCAACGTCATTTGTATTTTTTGAAATTTCAGCACTACTTTTGCCTTGTGGATCGAAAAATTTTATCTTTATAGGCATATTTTTTAAAGGATTAAAATCTCTATCCCTTAGATAGATTGCACCCTTTAAACTCTCATTTGGTCTTATGATATTTGAAGCAAAATGAACATACGCATCGATACTCTCACTGGCATTTTGGCTCATAAATTTTGCTTCATTTAGCGCTTCGTCTTCTTTTAAAATAAGAAAATTTTGCTCTTTTCCAAGAGAGACAACCACTGAGGAGATATCTTTGTAAATATCTTTTTTATTGAATTTAAAAACACCTATATCATTTGTCGCACCAACTGCGATCTCTTCGTTTTTCTTACCATAAATTTTTACATTTGCATTTGGAAGCATTGTATTTTCGCCAAGACGATTTGCAAATACGAAAATTTCATCCTTGCCAAGCTTTGCATTTACGGCGATATCACTTAGGTAGACTACTTTTGAGACGCTCTTATCTTTGCCGTAGTTTAAATTTATCTTATAAACGCCGTCTCCAGCTCCAGCAAAGTCAAGTTTGATTTTATTTAGTGAAATTTCATTTAATGCGCCATCAAGCTTATAACTTTTGCTTGCTACTTTTGTGCTGAAGTTGCTTAACTCTTCGTTATTGTCATTAAAATTTAAGAAATATCTAAAATTTTGATCACTTAGCTTTTCAATGCTTACATTTAACTCAGGCAAATTTGCACTTCTGATACCGATTTCGCCAACACTTGAGATATATGGCTCATTATTTATAAAATTTGCAAATGGAGTAAAATTGCCAGCTACTACTTCATAGCTACTTTCTTCTCTTACTACATTTCTATCATCGCCAAAACCGGGTTTAATTGTGATTTCATAACTATTTTGTGGCTTAAAATCGTCACTTGTAATATCAATGTAGTAATAATACTCGCTAAGTTCTGAGTTTTCTTCATAGTTGTCACTATATTTAACGTCACTAATGCTAAAGTTTTTTACGCCTTTAATATTTATAAATTTTTTTAAGTTAATATCGTCATCAAGCCAATTTTTTAGATAAATTCTAAAGCCCAAGATGCCATTATCAAGGCTCACTGGATAAATTTCTGGTATCTCAAGACTCTTTGCATTATCATTTATATTTACGCTTTCTTCGCTTATTTCATCGGCAAAATTTACTATCGTTTCACCTGAAAGCGTCGCGCCAAATTTGCTCTCAAATTTTTCACCAAAATCAAAAACTGGATTGCTTAAATTTTTATCAAGATTAAGCTCAAAGCTATTATTAGAAAGCTCAATTGCTTTAAATTTCGCATCTTTTACAGCAATATTTTTAACAGCTTCAATATTTACTTCATCATTAAATTTAAGTATATATTTGCTGTCGCTTATTTTTTCTATCTTTGTTAGCTCAAATTCTTTCGTGGCAAAACTAGCAGTGCTTCCGTTTTCAAGCTTGCAGCTATAATCCAAACCAGCATGCATATCTTTTGTAAAAAGCAGCAAGCTTTGACTATTAAATCTAACCGTACCATTTAATGCTGGTTGGCACAAAAGTAGCTTTTTATCACTTAGCATACCAACAAAATTTTTATCGACTTTATCTTCTAGCCCAAACTCTACGCTTAGGGGCGATTTTATCTGCGCAGTGCCATTTAGGCTCAAAGCATATAAATTTGTCATTCCCAAAAGTGCTAGAAGTGCTACTTTTTGCCACATTTTATCTCCTTATTTTTATTGTTATTTCACTTTGATTTGAGTTTTGATCAAGGCATTTTATGCTGTGCTCGCCAAGAGTTAGATCAAACTTTTTTTCGCTTGCATTTTCTATCTTAGAAAAGTTCAAATCATCTATTTTTAGGTAAATTTCATCGCCTAAAAACGCGTAGCATTTTACCATAACTTGTGTAATATTTTCATCTGTCACTATCTCTTCACCGTCATACGGATAGGCAAAAGCTGGCTTTTTATCTTTAAAAATTTCAGCACAAGGACTTTTTTGTATCTCATCTTTATCCAAAAGCTCATTTTTAACCAAAAAATCAAGCTCTTCGCCTCTTAAACTTTCGCA
Source organism: Campylobacter concisus (assembly GCF_002092855.1). Taxonomy (NCBI): domain Bacteria; kingdom Pseudomonadati; phylum Campylobacterota; class Epsilonproteobacteria; order Campylobacterales; family Campylobacteraceae; genus Campylobacter; species Campylobacter concisus. The sequence goes on along the minus strand of NZ_LVLC01000001.1, from coordinate 132,878 downwards.
TTTATCTTTTAAATCTACACCCTTTATCCTATCATCAAGCGCCATTTTTTTGCACTTTTCATAGTTAAAGGCATCAAGGCAGGTTGACAGCTTTTCTATGCCATCTGGCTCACTCATAAATCTTAACTTCTCTTTTTGAGCGATTATCTTAAACATATTAAAAAGACTCTTTGATACGTCATTTAGTCCTGTTAATTTATCGGTTTTACCGGCATTAAAATTTCCAATCCAAATAGCAATTGTGTAATTTTCATCAACGCCTATGGCGTAAAGATCACGTGAGTTTGCGCTTGTGCCAGTTTTAAAAGCAATCTTTGGCGTATTTTGGGCGTACTGCCAAGCATTTTTTAGATACGATCTTGAGGCTTCACTTAGCATTTTAGCAGTCAAATAGGCACTTTGAGGCGAGATGAGAGTTACATTTTTCTCCTCATTTTTGTAGTTTTTGCCAGCAAACTCAAGCGGCCTATAAATGCCGTCATTTGCATAAATAGTATAAAGATGAGCAAGATCAAGCAGGCTCATTTCAGCACTTCCAAGCGTTATAGAAGCTCCATAATACTCCTTATTTTCATCTACTAAATTTACCTTTTCGAGTAGCTCATAAAGCGAATTGTCTTTTAGTTTTAAGTTTAAATTTATAACCGGAATATTTAGGCTGAAATTTAGAGCATCTTTTGCGCTTACGATACCTAAAAAATCATTACTAAAATTCTTTGGAGCATACTCTTTTATATAAATTTGCGTGTCTATTAACTGCGAATTTGGCGTTATAAGCCCGCTATCAAGAGCAAGCGAGTAGATAAAAGGCTTTAGTGTGCTGCCGGTATTTCGTTTCATATTTAGGGCTGAGTTTTTGCCATCACGTGCGTGCTCATCGTGCGAGCCTATGAAGGCAACAACGCTCATTTTTTTGTTATCAATGACCACGGCAGCAGCGTTGTTTGCATTTTTAGCCTTTAGCGAAAACATCGCATCTTTTAAAATTTTAAGCATATCTTTTTGTAAATTTAGATCCAAACTCGCCTTTGAAATTTGGTTTTTAAAAGCGACATTTGCATAATCTTCCGCGGTTACGATAGCTTTTGCTCTTACATTTTTAAATGGCTCAGCTTGGGCCCTTTTAAATGCGCTAAGATCAATTAAATTTGCCTTGTAAAGCATCTTTATGACTCTGTTTTTTAGAGCATTTATGTTTGAGACGCGGTCAAGTCTATTTTTATTTGGATTTTTAGGTATTGTGCTTAAAAGTGCGGCCTGAGCGTAGCTTAGCTCATTTAGCTCCTTGCCAAAATAAAAAAAACTTGCCGCCTTTGCACCTTCGATATTGCCACCATATGGAGCTAAATTTAGATAAAAATTTAAAATTTCATCCTTGCTAAAGTGAAGCTCGAGCTGAAATGCTCTAAAAATTTCTCTTATCTTATTTTTATAGCTCCTCTCATTTGGTTCAAGCATCCTTGCCACTTGCATCGTGATAGTGCTAGCACCTATGCGGTTGTCGCTTCTTAGGTTGTGAAAAAATGCTCTAAAAATGGAGGCAAAATTTACTCCAAAATGGTAGTAAAAATACCTATCTTCAAAGAGCACGACGCATTGTTTTAGCGAGTTTGGGAAGCTTTGCTCGTGAAATCTCCAAATTCCATCGCTACTAAGCTTCATATTTATGATCTCGCCATTTTTATCAAGCAAAATTTTGGCTTCATCTTTTTTAAGCGCCTCTAAATTTAGTGGATAAATTTGATCTAATATCAAAAAAATAGCAACCACTAAAGCCAAAAATAAGGCAAGGAATTTTAGAAATTTAAACTTTTTCATCCGCGTGATTATAGCTGTTAAAGTTTAAGTAGCTATAATTAGGCCTTTTTAAAAAGAGGAAACAATGCCCTTATCTAGGTTAAACAAAGAACAATATACTGCCGCAACTGCGCCATTTGGACACAATCTCATCATCGCTTCAGCTGGCACTGGCAAGACTAGCACCATAGTCGCTCGCATCGCACATCTTTTAAATTTAGGCGTAAAGCCAGAGAAAATTTTGCTTCTAACATTTACCAACAAAGCAGCCAGCGAGATGATAGAGCGCTTAAATAGGTATTTTGACAAACAAATCACCTCCAAAATCACCGCAGGCACCTTTCACTCGGTCTCATTTTCGCTTTTAAAAAGCCTTGATAAAGGCGTCACGCTAAAGCAGCCAAGCGAGCTAAAGACGCTTTTAAAAAGTCTTGTTGAGAGGCGTAAATTTTACCATTTAAGCGATGTCAAGCCTTACGGCGGAGCATATTTATACGACCTTTACTCGCTCTTTCAAAACAGCGAACAAGGCACAACATTTGGCAAATGGATAAGCGATAAGAGCGAAGAGCAGGGCGTTTATGCTGAAATTTATGAAGATGTTTTAGAGGAGTTTGAGGCTGAAAAGGCTAAATTTTCTTATGCTGACTTTAACGACCTTCTTATAAAAATGCGCGACGAGCTAAAAAAGGGAGCAAATTTAGCTTATGATGAAATTTTGATCGACGAGTATCAAGACACAAACACGCTTCAAGGCAGCCTAATAGACGCATTTGCGACAAAGAGCCTATTTTGCGTGGGCGATTTTGACCAGAGCATCTACGCATTTAACGGCGCAAATATCGAGATAATAGGTTCATTTAAAGATCGCTTCCCAAACGCAAATATCTACGCTTTAAATGTAAATTACCGCTCAAGCTCAAGCATACTTGCCCTTGCAAATAAGGTAATAAACAACAATCCAAGGCTTTATAAAAAGCACCTAACCGTGAGCCGTGAGGGAAATTTCAAGCCTCCAAGGCTGCTTGTCTATAACGAGCTTTTTGATCAGTATCAAAACATCGCTGATATCATCTCGCTCTCGCCATTTAATAGAGAAAATATCGCCATAATTTTTAGAAATAACTCATCAGCCGATGGCATAGAAGTCGCGCTAAAAGAGCGAGGCATCGGCTCAAAGCGAAAGGGTGGGGTGAGCTTCTTTGAGAGCCGTGAGATCAAGGCGCTCATTGACATCATGGGAATTTATGTCAATCCAAAAGATATAATGGCGTTTATCCACATTTGCGAATACGCAAAGGGCGTTGGTAGCGCAGTTAGCAAGGAAATTTTTGACGCGCTGCTTAAGCTTGGGCATGGAAATTTAATAAAAGGGATAGTTGAGCCAGACGAGAGCATAAATATCTCATCAAATAAAAGGCGAAACTACCAGCTAGGCCTTTTTGACGACCTTGATGAATTTGCCGAGGTTTCAAGGTTTTCTAAGCTTGGCTTTAGTGATAAATTTCTAGGCCATCCAGTGCTAAAACTACAAAAGCTAAGCGAGAGTGGGGCGCAGTTTTTATATGAAATTTACAACTTTTTAAAGGGCATGAGAAATATCTCAAAGCCAGCCACGATGATAAATGAGATAAAAACTAGTAAAATTTACTCTCTCATCGTTGAAAATCTCAGTACAAAAAGGGCAACTCTAAAAAATGGCAACATCGATCTTGCTCTAAAAGAAGAGGTCAAAGAGCGCATAATGGCAAAGAGTGTGGTGCTAAGCGAGCTAGCTAAAAAATATCAAGATATCAGTAAATTTTATAACTTCTTAGCCCTTGGAAGCAATGAGATGAGCGAAGGGCAGGGTGTTAGCTTGCTTAGCGTGCATGCGAGCAAGGGGCTTGAGTTTGACCAAGTTTTTATCGTCGATCTTGCGCAAAACCGTTTTCCAAATTTAAAGCTAATGAGCATGGGCGGCAGCCTAGAAGAAGAGAGGCGGCTCTTTTACGTAGCTGTAACTCGTGCAAAAGACGAGCTCTATCTTAGCTACGCAAAATACGACAAGATAAAGAAGGTGAATTATCAGCCAAGTAGGTTTTTGATAGAGGCTGGCATGGCAAAAGAGGAAGTTTAAAGAGAATTTTAATCTTATTAAGTAAAATTGACCAATTTTTTACAAAGAGAAGTAATGAAAAAATCTAAAATTTTAATAATCCTGCTTATTTTAAGCGTCGGCGGATATTTTATCTATGATAATTTTTTTAAGATAAAAGATGAAAAGGTGGAGTTTATCACCAAAAAGGCAAAGAAAGGTTCATTTAGCAAAAAGGTCGATGCGACTGGAGAAATTTTCGCTACCGAGCTAGTTGATGTGGGTGCCCAAGTGAGCGGCCAGATAAAAAAACTCTACGTTAAGCTTGGAGATCAGGTCAAAAAAGGCGATATGATCGCAAGCATCGATAGCTCGACCCAGCAAAATAGCATAGACAATAAAGAAGCTCAGCTTGCTATCTACAAAGCTCAACTTAAAAGTGCAAAAGTGGCTCTAAATATCGCTAAAACGCAGTTTGATAGAGAAAATGCACTTTTTGCCAAAAACGCCACTTCAAAACAAGAATTTGAAAGTGCAAAAAATACTTTTAGCGCAAATAGTGCCAAGATAAAGGAGCTTGAGGCTCAGATAAAGCAGACAAATATCGAGCTAAGTACGGCCAAGATAAATTTAGGCTACACAAAGATTACCGCTCCAAGAGATGGCATAATAGTAAGTGTACAGGTCGAAGAGGGACAGACTGTAAATGCTAATCAAACTACGCCAACTATCGTAAAGATCGCAGATCTTAGCTATGTCAAGATGAAGATGCAAATAGCAGAGGGCGACATCACAAAGATAAAAGTCGGCACGCCAGTTGAATACTCGATCCTATCTGAGCCAACGAAAAAATTTCAAACAACGGTTAGCTCAATTGACCCTGGCTTAACGACATTAAGCGATGGTAGCTATGGCTCTAGCAGTAGTAGCAAATCCACAAGCTCAAGCACTTCAAGCAACTCAGCTGTTTATTATTACGCGCAAAGCATAGTTGAAAATAAAGATAAAATTTTAAGAATAGGCATGACAACACAAAATGAGCTTTTAATAGCAAACGTAAAGGACGCTATCATCGTACCAAGTATCGGCATTAAAAGAGATGAAAATGGCACTTTTGTCTATGTTCTAAAAGATGGCAAAGCGGTAAAAACAGCGGTCAAAACCGGCATAAAAGACAACCTCGATACGCAGATCATTAGCGGCATAAACGAAGGCGATGAGATCATCACATCTCAAGGCTCAGCAAGCGAGATAGCCAAGATGATCGAAAAAGAAAATAAGAAGTTTTAAGTGATAAGTCTAAAAAATATCACAAAAAGCTTTAAGCTTGGCGATAATGAGATAGAGATCTTGCATGGTATAAATTTAGAGATAAAAAAGGGCGAATTTATAGCCATTATCGGTCAGTCTGGCTCTGGCAAATCAACGCTGATGAACATCCTTGGCTGCTTAGATAGCCCAAGTGGCGGGCAGTACTTGCTAGACGGCAAAGATATATCAAAATTTGATAGCGACGCACTTGCTAAGCTGAGGCGAGATAAATTTGGCTTTATCTTTCAAAGATATAACCTTCTTAGCACGATGAACGCCCTTGAAAATGTCGCGCTTCCTAGCATCTACGCAGGTGCAAATAAGAGCGACCGAGAAAAAAGAGGAATGGAGATTTTAGACTCTCTTGGACTTAGTGAAAAGGCTAAAAATTTACCAAATAAACTCTCAGGCGGACAACAGCAAAGAGTCTCCATAGCAAGGGCGCTGATGAATGGTGGTGAGATCATCTTGGCTGACGAGCCAACAGGCGCGCTTGATAGCAAAAGTGGTCTAAGGGTGATGGAAATTTTAGTGGATCTTTACAAAAAAGGCCACACTATCATCATCGTCACGCACGACCCAAAGATCGCAGAGTACGCGAGTCGTGTGATCGAGATAAAAGATGGCAACATCGTAAGTGATAATGTAAAAAACAGTGAAATTTTTGAGGCCAAAAAGCAAACTCAGCCAGAAAAGAGCAAATTTACCTACTATAAAGATCAGCTAATTGAAAGCTTTAAAATGTCGGTAAATGCGATGCTAGCTCATAAATTAAGATCGCTTTTAACGATGCTTGGCATTATAATTGGCATCACGGCGGTCATTAGCGTCGTAGCTCTTGGCAAAGGCTCACAGGAGCAAATTTTAGCTGGCATCAGAAAGATCGGTACAAATACGATCGATATCATGCCAGGAAAAGGCTTTGGCGATATGCTCTCAGGCAGGGTAAAAACGCTCTCTATAAGTGATGCAAATATGCTCTCAAAGCAGTCGTTTCTTGACTCAGTCACTCCAAACACAAGCACCTCAGGCGTGCTAACTTATGAAAATATCTCGCTAAGTGCGAGCTTAAAAGGCGGTGGAGTAGGGAGCTTTGATGTAAATGGGCTAAAGCTAGAAGAGGGCAGAATTTACGATGATGACGAGGTTTTAAACTCAGATTCAGTCGCACTAATCGATCAAAACACCAAAAATAGCATCTTTAAAAATGATGATCCTATCGGCAAGATCATACTTTTTAACAAAAAGCCACTTCGCATTATCGGCGTTTTGCAAAAGGATGATTTTAAGATGGGCGATTCAAGCACGCTTAAAATTTACGCCCCATACACGACTGTGCTAAACAAGGTCACTGGAGATAAATTTATAAGTTCGATAACCGCCAAAGTAAATGAGGGCGTCAATGCGCAAATCGCCGAAAAAACACTAACTGAGCTTTTAGAGATCAAGCACGGCAAAAAGGATTTTTTTACAAGAAACTCAGACAGCATCAAGCAAACGATCGAAGAGACCATCTCAACCATGCGCCTTCTCATCTCAAGCATAGCAGTCGTCTCGCTCGTAGTTGGGGGCATAGGCGTCATGAACATCATGCTAGTTTCAGTCACCGAGCGCACCAAAGAGATAGGCATAAAAATGGCGATCGGAGCTAGACAGAGCAACATCTTGCAGCAGTTTTTGATAGAGGCGGTGCTACTTTGCCTTATCGGCGGAGCCATCGGCATCGTCCTATCCTACGCGATCGGCTATATCTTTAACAACTTCTTAAACGGCTTTAGCATGATCTTTTCAAACGGCTCGATCGTGCTTGCACTTGTCACGTCGATGGCTATTGGCATCATCTTTGGCTACATGCCAGCTAAAAACGCCTCAAAACTAAATCCAATAGATGCGCTTTCAAGGGAGTAATATGAAATTTCTAAGCCTAGCTTTAGTGCTCGTTTTAAGCGGCTGCGCTGTTAAAAATATAGATGAAAACTACAAGCACATTTTACTTGAAGATAACGCCAGTGGTGAGCTAAATTTAGACACTTCTTGGTGGAAGCAGTATGAGCAAAGCTACCTTGATGAGCTTGTAGAGCTTGCGCTTAAAAACAACACCGATCTTGCAAAAGCGGCAATAAATGTAAATAAAGCACTCGCTCAAGCTGGCGTTTTAGAAGCAAATCTCATCCCAAGCTTTAATGCTGGCATCGAGGTATCAAGCAACAAAAATATAAAAGAGGGTGGTGCTTCTAGCAGAAATTTTGGCTCAAGCATAGGGCTTAGCTACGAGCTTGACCTTTGGCAAAAGCTAGCAAATAGCAAAGATGCAGCGATGTTTGAAGCTAGAGCTACTAAATTTGATCTGGAGGCTAGCAAACTAAGCGTGATAAACTCCGTGACAGACGTTTATTTTCAAATTTTATATCTAAACGAGAGTATCAAAACTTATGAGCAAATTTTAGAAATTTATAACAAGCTAAATGAGATAGTTGGGCTTAAATTTAAGCTTGGCAAAGAGGAGGCGCTAAGTCTAAAACAGATGAACTCACAGCTTTTGAGCGCTCAAAATAAGATAGAAAGTGCCAAAAAGGAGCTTGTGAGTGCTAAAAAAACGCTTAGGATTTTACTAAATGAGAGGCCAGAATTTGAGCTTAAATTTGAAGGTCTCACGCTAAGTCCCGTTAAAAGAGCGGGCGTTGATCTAAATGTGCCAACAAGCGCTATAGCAAACCGACCTGATCTAAGAGCGGCCATTTTCCGCATAGAAGAGGGTATCTTAAACTATAAAGCTAGTCAAAAAGAGTTTTATCCAAGCATCACGCTAGGAGCTAGCCTCAAAAGTAGCACCGACAAAAAAGATGAAGCCTTTAACCTTAAATTTCTAAATGGCAACATCGCTCTAAATTTACCATTTTTAAACTACCACAAGCTAAAGTCAAATTTAAAAGTTAGCGAGGCAAATTTCGAGCTTGCAAAGCTAAACTACATAAGCACTCTAAATAGCGCATTAAACGAGATAGACGCATTTTACAAAGGCTATTTATCCGACGAAGCGCTACTTACAAACTACCAAGAGCAGATAAAAAACTATGAGGAAATTTCAAAAATTTACGAGCTAAAATACTCCTACGGCAAAGTCGAGCTAAAGCAGTTTTTGGAGGCTAAAAACAGCGAGCTAGAGGCTAAAATAGGGCTATTAAAAGCAAAATACACGCTTTTACAAGACGAGCTAAATATCTACAAAGCCATGGCAGGCAAATTTAATAGGTAAATTTATGAGCTCGGCTTGGGACTATGAGGCAAATGCGTGTAGCAGTGATTGCAAATTTAGCGCCAAATTTGAAGGCTGTGAGGTCGCTATGGGCGCTCCAACCCTTGGCGAGCTACGACTTTTTATAAATAGCAAGCACTGTCTAAAATTAAAAAATGAGCCTTCAAACCACGAAAAAAGACTATCAAATTTTGATCAAAATTTAGTTAAAGATGACGATGCGCTTCAAATTTTACTTAGCGAAAGGGCGACTGCTTGCTTTTTGTTTTCAGAGGACTCTAAATTTCTAGCTTTTTCCGAATGGACGGCAGATAAAATGCAGATCATAAAAATAGTGCGCCTAGCCGATATAAGCATAAAAACCGTCGGAAAGCCAAAAAGAGTAGTGGAATTTCTCTCGTTTGATGATGGCGTGCTTTTTGAGGATAAAATTTAACTCACGCACTTTAGCTTGAAAAATAGTTTAAATAGTTTTCAGGCATGTTTTCATAGTAAATTTAACTACTAGCTCTTAAATTTATCACTCAAGATCGCTTAACTTTAAAATTTAACGCAAATTTTGGTTTTATAGTTGCGCTGATATCAAATTTAACTCTTTGCTTCAAAATTTAACGCACAAGATCGCCTTATTAGCTTTTTATAAAAAAATCGCTTTGGATTAAATTTACATCCAAAAACGCCAGCTTGAGCGAGCGTTATACTTAACATTTATCAACTGCTTTTGCAAGATCGGTGCTCTGCGTTTAAAAGCAAGAACCACAAACCCCAAAGATAGCTCTTGATCACATTTTCAAAATAGGGTAGATCAAATTTTGAAAAGTGTAAAATTTAACTAATTTTCTTACAAATATTTTTATGTCAAATTTAATGGATAAATTAAAATCATACAAAAGATAAAATCCAAAATAAGCCTATAAATCAATATTTAAATTCATATAAAAGAAAAAATAAAAAATTAAAATAATAATTTGAAAATTATAGTTTTCAATACAAATATATAAAAAAGCTTGTATTTTACCTTTTAACATATTCATATAAGTATTATGCTTTTAAAATTATCTTTTTAAAATGAAAGTCGTATTTGATTTTTTGAAAACTTACAACATTTAGAAGTAAGTTTTCAAAATTAGAAGTTTTATAAGATTGTAGATTTTAAGCCAAAAGCTCTTTTGCGATCATACTTATGCGTTTTGCTTCAGCACTTGCTCCGATCTCATCTTTTGCCATTTTCATTACAGCGCCTAAATTTTTGCCAGCTCTTTCAATAATCTTTTTTATTTTCTCTTTAAGCTCTTCATCACTTAGTTGTGCTGGCAAATATGCCTTAATAAGCTCAATCTCACCCTGCTCTTTTTTAGCCAAATCCTCCCTAGCGCCTTTTATATAAAGCTCAACTGAGTCAGCCCTCTTTTTGATCTCTTTTTGAAGTAGTGGAAGTACCACTTCATCAGTCATTTCGATCCTTTGATCTACTTCAACTTGCTTAAGTGCTGCATTTAGCGTTCTTAAAGTATCTCTTTTAAACTCATCTTTTGCTTTCATAGCCTCTTTTATATCAGCTAAAATTTGCTCTCTTATACTCATTTCCTCTCCTTTAAATTTTTGAAATATTAACTAAAATTTTGTGATAATTTCTTGAAATATGCCTTTTAAATAAGCCACTCCAACACCCTCTCTAAGCCCATCATCGATAACTAAAAATTTTGCTTCTTGCTCGCTTAAAAGTTCCCTTAAAAGCAGCGTTCCAGCGATGAGTGGATATTTTCTACTTCTTCCAACCGCTGCGTCAGCACTCTTGTCGTCCATCTTTAAAAGCTCATCCATAAACCAAACAAGATCATCATCTCTAAGCTCAAATCCGCTTACTTTTTTTGGATCATAATTCTCGTAGTTAAGTCCAAGTCGTAACGCTGCGATAGTGGTTGGTACACCAGAAGTCAGCACGATAAATTTATTTTTTAAGCTATTTAAAAATTCTCTTGCATCTTTTGTATAAATTCTTGCATTTTCTTGCATTAAATCAAGTGTTTTAAATTTCTCAAAAAATGTAATAATGCCAAATTTAAAACTCATAAAATTTCCATCTTCACCGATCTCTGAGCTTGCTCCACCGATGTCAATGACGCTAAAATTTTCATTGATTCCAAGCTTTTTAAAAGCATTTTGAACACCCAAAAATGTAAGCTTTGCTTCTGCTTTACCGCTAATGATATGAAAATTTATGCCAAATTTCTCTCTTATCTCGCTAAAAATTTTCCCGCTATTTGACGCTACCCTAAAAGCCTCAGTCGCGACTGCTGCGCATTTAAATTTATCAAAGTCAAATTTACTTTTAGCCTCTGTTATCGCTTCAAAGAGCCTATTTTTGGACTCATCTGCTATCTTGCCACTTTCATTTAGCCCTCTAGCAGCTCCTACTATATTTTCATAAATTTGCTCGTTACTAAAGCCATTTTCCTCTTTTTTGACAAGTGCTACACGAAATGTGTTTGAGCCAAGATCGATCGCTATAACCAAAATTTATCCTTAAAAATTTTTGCAGATTCTAACATATGATAATTTAGTATCATTTAAAGTTGAAAAATTCTAAAAACTTTAATATTTTTCAAGATATAATCCCTATCAAAAACCTTATAAGGGGGCTTGATTGCTTCGAGATAACTTATTGGCATTTGTTATTTTTGCAATTTGTAGCGTTGGATTTTTCGTTTGGGGCTATCAATACATCCCGACAAATAACTACTTTTTATTCTTGATCGCTGGCATGTTTGGTCTTTTTATGGCGTTTAATATCGGTGGAAATGACGTTGCAAACAGCTTTGGCACAAGTGTTGGCGCTAAGACTCTTACGCTTAAGCAAGCTCTCATCATCGCAGCCATTTTTGAGCTTAGCGGTGCTATATTTGCAGGATCAGAAGTTACTAATACGATTAGAAACGAGATCGTGAAATTTCCAAGCGATCTAAACCCGATGAAATTTGTCATTATCATGATCTCAGCCCTTCTTAGCTCTGGGCTTTGGCTCTTTTATGCGTCTAAAAAAGGTCTACCAGTCTCGACCACTCACTCGATCGTTGGCGGCATCGTTGGCGCAGGACTTGCTATGGGTTTTATGATAAAAGATCCAGAACCATTTAATATGGTCTCTTGGGGTGAGATCGGCAGGATCGCCGTTAGTTGGGTCATCTCACCACTGCTTGGCGGCGTGATGTCTTACATTATATTTGGTTACGTAAAAAGTAAGATTATTGAGCCAACACATGAACTTAAAATGAATCTAAAAGCTCTAAAGGCTGAGAGAAAAGCATATAAAGAAAGCTTTGTAAAAGCACTAAAAACAAAGCCGGCTGAGGAGCAAATAGCTACTCTTTCAAAGATCGCAGTTATCGACGAGGACGAGATCGAAACCACTGAATACAGCGAGTATCGCTCAAAAATTCGCATCATGAAAGATAGCGAAAAAGAGATAGATACTTTTAAGGCAATGAAAAAGCATATCCCGATCATCGCTGGATTTGCCGCAATGGTCATCTCATCAATGATGCTTTTTAAAGGGCTTGAGCATATAAATTTAGCCTTTAGCATCATCCAAACAGTCTGGATCATCTTCGTCATCGGAGCTCTAGCATATCTTGCAAGCCTTGCTATCATAAACGTCATGAGTAAAAACGATAGTGAAAAGAGCATCAATAGAATTTTCTCATGGTTTCAAATTTTTACCGCTTCATCTTTTGCATTTTCACATGGTGCAAACGACATCGCTAACGCAGTTGGACCTTTTGCAGCCGTGCTTGATGTGCTAAAGACTGGCTCTATAAACGAAAGCTCGCCGATCCCAAGCATCGCAATGGTAACCTTTGGAATTTCGCTTGTCGTTGGACTTTGGTTTTTAGGCAAAGAGGTGATCACCACTATCGGCTCAAAACTAGCCGAAATTTTGCCGACAACTGGCTTTAGCGCTGAGCTTGCCTCAAGTATAGTCATCCTTTTAGCTACAAAGCTTGGTATACCAGTAAGCTCGACGCATATCCTAATAGGCGCAGTTTTAGGCATCGGCATCGTAAATAAAAATGCAAACTGGAAAATGGTAAGACCTATTATCCTAGCTTGGCTCATCACGCTTCCAGCAGCTGCTATCTCATCAGCTATATTTTATTTTGCCCTTGCTAAATTACTAGGCGTTTAGTTATATTTTTAAATAGCTAAACCGCCCTATTTTTTAGATATTTTTTGTATAAATTTTATATGAAAGCTTGGCAAGTTGATTCAACCTGCCAAGTAAATTTGAAGTTATTTTTTCTTAATGATGATCTTCTCAGCATCGCTATCAATGGTGATCTCATCGCCACTTTCAAGATCATCTTTTAAGATCATATCAGCGATCTTGTCTTCAACCAGCTCATAAAGCGCTCTTCTAAGAGGCCTTGCGCCATAAACTATGTCAAAGCCAGCTTTTGCGATAAATTTCTTAGCCTCTTCGCTTAAAATTGCCTTGATACCGCGGTTATGAAGGGTTTTTTCAAGCTCTTTAAACATGATCTCAACGATAGAGATTAGACCTTGCTCGTTTAGAGGATTAAAAATAATAGTATCATCAAGCCTATTTAAAAACTCAGGTTTAAAGTAGTTTTTAAGCTCGTTTTTAACAGCCACATCACGATCTTCGCCCTTTAGCTCCATGATGAAATTTGAAGCAATGTTTGAAGTTAAAATAATGATAGTGTTTTTAAAATCAACCGTTACACCTTTATTATCAGTCGCACGTCCGTCATCTAAAATTCCCAAAAGTATGTTAAATACATCTTTGTGAGCCTTTTCAACCTCGTCAAAAAGTATGACCGAGTAAGGTCTTCTGCGAACTGCCTCTGTTAGCTGACCGCCTTCATCGTAGCCTACATATCCTGGAGGCGCACCAAGAAGTCTGCTCACGCTATGTTTTTCCATATATTCGCTCATATCAAAGCGGATAAGCGCCTTTTCATCGTCAAATAAAAATTTAGCCAAAGCCTTAGCAGACTGAGTCTTACCAACGCCTGTTGGCCCAAGAAATAAAAATGAACCGATCGGCCTTTGACCATCATTTAGACCAGCTTTGTTTCTCTTAACAGCACGTGCAAGTGCGTGTAGTGCGTCATCTTGACCGACAACGCTCTCTCTTAGATGCTCTTCGATGCGCAGATATTTCTCTTTTTCGCTTGTTAGCATCTTCTTGACTGAAATTCCAGTCCATTTGCTCAAAATTTCAGCTACAAGCTCTTCATCGACTTGATTTTTAAGAAGCACGCCCTCTTTTTTCATGCTCTCCCATTTTTCTTCAAGCTCGTGTTTGTGCTTTTTAGCGTCAGCTATCTTGCCGTATTCTATCTCGGCAGCCTTTTGAAGATCGCCATTTCTTTTTGCTATCTCAGCTTGTGATTTTAGGCTATCGATCTCTTTTGTTGCTTTTGAAATTCCGCCAAAAACGGCCTTTTCGTTTTCAAATTTAGTATCAAGCGCTAGCTTTTTCTCGTTTAGGTCAGCTATCTCTTTTTCGATCTCGCCAAGTCTTTCTTTATTTTTATCCGCATCCTCCATCTTTAGAGCTTCTTTTTCTACTTGAAGCGTTACGATCTCGCGTTTTATCTTTGAAAGCTCATATGGTTCGCTTTCTATTTGCATCTTAAGCTCAGCTGCTGCCTCATCTATAAGATCTATCGCCTTATCTGGCAAGAAGCGGTTTGCGATGTAGCGATCACTTAGCCTTGCAGCGGCAACTAGTGCACTATCTGTTATTGTGATACCATGGTGAACTTCAAGACGCTCTTTTATACCACGTAAAATTTGAAGCGCCTCATTTACGCTTGGCTCTTTAACGTCTATTGGTTGAAAACGCCTTTGAAGTGCTGCATCTTTTTCAAAGTATTTTCTATACTCTTTTAATGTCGTAGCACCAACAGCATGAAGCTCGCCACGTGCAAGAGCTGGTTTTAGGATATTTGCAGCGTCCATTCCGCCCTCGCTCGCACCAGCTCCTACTATGGTGTGAATCTCATCTATAAAAAGTATGATGTTACCAGCTTTTTTTACCTCGTCGATGACAGCTTTTAGCCTATCTTCAAACTCACCTCTATACTTTGCACCAGCTACAACTGCACTCATATCAAGCGCGATGACACGCTTGTTTGCAAGGCTTGTTGGCACATCACGAGCCACTATCTTTTGAGCCAAGCCCTCAACGATGGCTGTCTTACCAACGCCTGGCTCACCGAGCAAGATAGGGTTGTTTTTGCTCTTTCTTATTAAGATTTGCATCATTCTAGTGATCTCTTCATCACGGCCGATGACTGGATCAAGCTCTTTATTTAGCGCTTTTTGCGTCAGATCGATACCAAATTTCTCTAAGCTATCAAGAGTATCATCGCCAGTTTGGCTATCTATCTTTTTACCGCCTCTTATGCTCTCAAGATTCTTTTTGATCTCTAAGATGTCGCAAAATTTGCTTAAAATTTGTTTGATCTCACTAAGCTCAAGAGATGAGATGATCCATGTATCAACAGCTATGTAGCTATCTCCCATGCTTACCATCAACGCTTTTGCATTTTCAAGAGAATTTATAAGCTCTCTTGAAACTGAAACGTTATCTTTTGTAACGTTTGAGCTGCTTGGAAGTGAAGAAATTTTACTTTTTACTTCAAGCTCGACAGCATCTTTACTTACATTCATTTTATTAAACACTTGGTTTAAAATAGAATTACTATCTGCAAGCAAAGCCCAAAAAATATGAAGCGGAACAACTTGCGGATTTTTAGAAAATATCGCTAAACTAATACCTTTTTCAAGAGTTTCTTGCATCTGAGCTGTTAAATTTTCTGTTATATCAGCCATTAAATCTCCTTGGATTATTTTATATGGTTGCCATTATATAACTTTAGTCTTATATTGTCAAGTATTTTTATAATGCTTGTCACTCTTTTTATTTAATTGCTAAAATTTGCTGTTATAAATTTGTATCAAAAACTATCCAAAAGCAAAAATATAAGCTTAAATTTATACTTTTTTTAGCCAAAAGCTAATAGAATTGAGCCAAAAATTATAGGAGAAATTTTGAATAAATTTAGTAGATTTTTTGCACTAAAAATTACAGGTGCCTTGCTTATCTCAAGCGTAGCAGTGAATGCACTTTTTGCAAAGGGTGAAGACGAAGCAAGTGCGAAGCTTGAAGCACTTTCAAAGCTTACAAAAACAATTTCAACCGTTGAAAAATACTATGTTGATGACATTAAATTTAAAGAGATCATCGATAAAGCTATCGCTGGTTTAATGCAAAATTTAGACGCTCACTCAAGTTTTTTAAATGAAAAAGCCTACAAAGATATGCAGGTGCAAACAAGCGGAGAATTTGGTGGCCTTGGCATAACAGTTGGCATGAAAGATAGCGCACTAACCGTTATCTCACCGATAGAAGATACCCCAGCTGATAAAGCAGGTATAAAATCGGGCGATATCATCTTAAGAATAGATGGTAACTCGACTATCGGCACAACGATAGATGAAGCTGTAAATAAAATGCGCGGTAAGCCAAAAACTCCAATAACTATCACAATTTTGCGAAAAGGTGAGCAAAAACCATTTGATGTAAAGATCATAAGAGATCTTATAAAGGTTGAGTCTGTCTATGCAAAAATGATAGAAAATGACAACATTCTTTACGTACGTGTTACAAATTTTGATAAAAATGTTGTTACAAAGGTAAAAGATGCGATCAAAGAATATCCAAAAGCAAGTGGCATCATACTTGATCTTAGAAACAATCCTGGCGGACTTTTAAATCAAGCTGTTGATCTAGTTGATCTTTTTGTAGATAACGGCGTCATCGTCTCTCAAAAAGGTCGCGACGCATCTGAAAATGTAGAGTATAAAGCAAGTGCGAGTAAAACTCTTTCAAAACTACCGCTTGTTACACTAGTAAATGGCGGAAGTGCTAGTGCTAGCGAGATCGTAAGCGGCTCACTTCAAGATCATAAACGTGCTGTAATAATTGGCGAAAATACCTTTGGCAAAGGAAGCGTTCAAGTAATCCTTCCAATAGACGATACAGAAGCATTAAGGCTAACTATTGCAAGATACTACTTGCCAAGTGGCAGAACTATCCAAGCAGTTGGCGTAACACCTGATGTAGTCGTGCATCCTGGCAAAGTGCCACAAAGCGACGATAGTGCATTTAGTATCAAAGAGAACGAGTTAAAAGCACACCTAAAAAGCGAGCTAAACAAGATAAATCCTACAAGCGAGGGCAATAAAACTGAAGCAAAAGATGATAAAAAGATAATCACGCAAAAAAAAGTTGATGAAGATATTCAATTAAAAACAGCAATTGATACGATCAAAATTTTAAAAATAAAACAATAAATTTAGAAGGAGATCTCCATGCAAAAAAGAGAGCTTATTTACGAGGGAAAAGGTAAAAAAATGTATGCCACAGATGATGCAAATCTGCTTGTGGCTGAATTTAAAGACGATCTAACAGCATTTGATGCTCAAAAAAGAGGCAACGAAGCTGGTAAAGGCGCATTAAATAATAAAATTTCAACACAGCTTTTTAAGCTTTTGGAGAGTAAAGGCATCGTGACTGACTTAGTTGAGACTATTAGCGACACTGAGCAAGTAGTCAAAAAATGTGAGATCATACCTCTTGAAGTTGTTGTTAGAAATATCGCAACTGGCTCACTAAGCAAAAGACTTGGCATAAAAGAAGGCACGGTTTTACCTTTTACTCTTGTTGAGTTCTACTACAAAAATGATGATTTGCACGATCCATTAGTAACCGATGAGCACTGTATAATTATGGGATTAGTAAAGAGTGAAAAAGATCTTCAAACTCTAAGACACACAGCAAGAGAGATCAACTCTATATTATTTAAATTTTTTGCCGAAAGAGATCTAAAACTAGTTGATTTTAAAATAGAATTTGGTATCGACAAAGATGGCAATATCATTCTAGCTGATGAAATAAGCCCTGATAGTTGTAGATTCTGGGATGCTAAAACCAATGAAAAACTTGACAAAGATAGATTTAGGCAAGATCTTGGTAGCGTAAAAGTCGCTTATGAAGAAGTTTTAAGAAGAATTTTATCGTAAGGACAAAGATGAAAGCTGTTGTAAATATAGCATTAAGAAGTGGGGTCCTTGACCCTGCTGGCAAAGCAGTGGAGCATGCTTTAAATTCTCTCGGATTTAGCGGTGTATCAAATGTCAGAATAGGCAAACAAATCGTTTTAGATATCGATGAGAGTGATAAAGCTAAAGCGAATGAGCAACTAAAAGTGATGTGTGAAGAGCTTTTAGCAAATACCGTCATCGAAGACTATGAGATCGTGCTATGAAAGTAGCGATAATACTTTTTCCTGGCACAAACTGCGAAGAAGATACAGCTCACGCATTTAAATTACTTGGATGCCAAACACAGATCATTTGGCACAAAGAAGATAAAATAGATGCTGATCTAGTCGTTTTACCTGGTGGTTTTAGCTATGGAGATTATCTAAGAACAGCTGCGATAGCTAAATTTAGTCCAGCTATGCAAGCTGTAAAAGAGCATGCAAAAAAAGGCGGCTATATCTTAGGAATTTGCAATGGTTTTCAGATGCTGCTTGAGCTTGGACTCTTAAAGGGTGCGATGAGAAGAAATGAAAATTTAAATTTCGTCTCAAAATACCACCACCTAAAGGTAATCTCAAATAACAATAAATTCTTAGCAAATTTAGCCAAAAATGAAGTGGTTAATATCCCTATTGCTCATGGCGAGGGCAACTATTACACTGATGAAAACACTCTAAAAGGCCTTTACGACAACGATCAAGTGCTACTAAAATACTGTGATGCTAAAGGTAACGAAATAAATCCAAACGGCTCAGTCGACAATATAGCTGGAATCTGTGATGAAAGCAAAAGAATATTTGGCCTTATGCCTCATCCTGAGCGTGCTTGTGAGAAAATTTTAGGTACAGATGATGGTATGAAGATGCTAAAAGGCCTAGTTTGGTAAAACATTTTCTTTTTATTTCCCTACTCGTACTAAATTTATTTGCTGTAAATACCGATGAAGTAAGCGTTTTTGACATGATGGACGAAGCTAGGGAGGATAAATTTGTAAATAGCCCTACTTCAAATCCAAAAACTCAAAAACCGCCAAAAGAACAAGATTTTTCAAGAAAATTTGTGTCACCACAGCCAGAGCGTATCACTCCAGAGCAGATGCGAAACATCGTGCCAACAAACGAGCCAGATATTAGTGTTCCAGACAATCAAGTATATGACAAGATCAAAGTAAAAGAGCTTCTTTTAAAAGCCACAAATGTACCAAAAAATGTTGTTATAGGAGAAATTTTTAGTGTTGAGATAGTGGCTGATACACAAAATGACTTTGAGTTTGAGTTTGAGACACAGCTTGATGAAACAAATATCAAATGGCTAAATAAGAAAAATTTTCAATGGGTAAAAAGCGAAGACAACAAATATGTAGGTACTTTTTATCTTGAGGCAACAAGCATTGATGCAAAGACTTTAAAAGTTGGCTTGGATCTAAAAAGAAATGGCGAAAACTATCAAAGCTCAAGTATAAATATCTTTTTACCAAAGCTAAAAGAGCTTAGAAGTGATGAGAACTACAACCATATCGTGGCTGATAATCTTGAAGTTAAGAAATTTAAGACAACAAAATTTGATGATATAAACAATATCATGGTTGTAGAAATTTATGGTAACAACGTAGATCTAAGTGCTTTTAATATAGAAAATAAGACAATCTTAAAGCAAGGCGTAGATACGATAAATGGCGACTTTAACTCACAAAGCGCATATTATTTTGCAGTATTTAAGCCAAACAAAAAATCGCTTGACTTTAACTACTACAACCTAAAAAAGGCTAAATTTGAAAGCTTTTCTTTACCAGTGAGTGTCGAAGATGACGATGTCAGCACACAAATCGGACTAAATCCAAAACAAAGTGAGTTTAGCACCTATAAAGATGTCACGATCTACTCTTGTGTGGTAATTTTTTTATTATTAGCTATTTGGCGCAGAAGGCTTAGCTACTTTTTCGTAGCAGCCGTTTTTATAGCACTTGGAATTTACACCTACAACCCTTTTGGTAAGGCTGTTCTAAAACCAGATATTAGCGTTTCGATCTTGCCTACAAAAAACTCAACCATCTTTTACACATCCCGTAAAAATGAAAATGTAGAAATTTTAGACACAAAAGGTGACTACTCAAAAATTTTATTTGCTGATGGTAAGATTGGCTGGGTAAAAAAGGATAATCTTGTCAAAAATTAGAGCTTTATTTTTTGCTATTGAGTTTATTATCAGCGTTATTCTTGTCGTCTTTTTTATGTGGCTATTTAATGACAAAAATAGAGCCATAAGAAAATTTTGGGGAAGATCGCAAAGGTTTTTTGGTGGATATAAACTTGAAGTGATAGGCAATTTTAGTGATGAAGCAAATATCTTGCTCATAAACCACCAAAGCATGCTTGATATCATCGTCATCGAAGAGCTTCACCCAAAAAATGTATGCTGGATCGCAAAGGCGCAGATCGGCAAAATTCCTATAATTGGTAAAATTTTAAGCTTGCCAAAAATGATAGCGGTTGAACGTGAAAATAAACACTCGTTAATAAAGCTTTTAAGCGAAGCAAAAGATAGAGTTGAAAATGGCCGCGTTTTAGCGATATTCCCTGAAGGAACTAGATCTCAAACTAATAAGCTTTTGCCTTTTAAAGGTGGTGCAAAGATGTTAGTTGAAAAGCTAAATTTAAAAGTTCAACCTATCGTTATAGTAGGAAGCGATGCTATGAAAGTAAAAGAATTTAGCTTTAAAAAAGCAGATATCAAGCTCTTTTGCCTTGATCTAGTCGATACTTCAAAAGAAAACTGGCTAGAGGCAACTAGAGAGAATATGCAAAAAGTCCTAGACGAAAATAGAAAATAAATTTGGCTTTGCAAATTTACAAAGCTCCTACTCTATATCATTATCTATAAAAATTTGATTTTATATACTAGAAATTTTATCAATAAATTTAAAAAGGTCTAGCAAGGGCTAGACCTAAAAATATTAGCTTGTAGATAAGCTCTTAAGTTCTAAAGACACTAAGTTTTGAATTTAATGCATCTGTCATCTTATTTAGATGTTCTGCTGCTGAAGCTATCTCTTCGACACTTCTAGCATTTTCAGATGAAATTTGGTTGATATTTGAGATGCCTTCCATGATTTCATTTATATTTTTGCCAGTTGCGATGTAGTCTTGCATAGTCTTATCAGACATTGCTATAGCGTTATTCATTGTCTCACTCATAACATTTATAGTTTTTTCAACATCGCTTGCCACGTGAGTTAGCTCTTGGATCTGCTTAGAGTTGATACCCATTTGCTCGCTACTATCATTGATCGCTTGGACAATGACGTTAATAGTAGCATTTATCTCAGTTAAACTCTTTTGAGTCCTCTCAGCTAGCTGTCTAACTTCATCAGCAACAACGGCAAAGCCACGTCCATGCTCACCTGCTCTTGCAGCCTCAATAGCTGCGTTAAGTGCAAGTAAATTTGTCTGATCAGCTATATCATTGATAACAACAAGAACTGATTTTACCTGCTCGGCATCACGGCTAAGCTGATCGATCTTATCAGCCATTTGATTTTCTACATTAGCTGAATCAATAATCTGCGCTGATAGCGATCTTATAGCTTCAGTTGCCGTTTTTATATGTGTGCTTGCTTTTTGAAGATCGTCTTTGCCAGCTTGAGCTACCGCTAAAGATTCTTTCATATTTTCTTGCATTACTTTACATCTTTGATTTGTCTCTTCTACTATTTCAGTTGATTTTTCTACACGTTTGCCTGTCTGAAGAGATGTAGAACTAAGCTCATTTGCAACGGAGCTATTTTCGCTTGAAAGGTGCTTTGTATCACTTATTAATATTCTTATTCTTTCAATAAAATCATTTATATCTTTACTTATCTTAGCTATCTCGTCTTTACCATAAATAGGAATTTTAATTGTAAAGTCAGATGTTATCGCATTTAAATTTGTTCCTAGTCTATCAATAGGATTTGCAACCATCTTTTTAAGTAAGAGCATCGAAACAGCTATCAAAAGCAAGGTAACTATGATACTTGCTATGATGAAATTTTTACTAACTACTTTTAGTGGTGTTAAAAAATCATCAGTAACAGCTGAACCTAAAACCATCCAGTCTAGTTTATCAAATGACTCAAAAGCAACTATGCAGTCAACCCCATCAATTATAATAGGCTCAATACCTTTTCCTTTTTTAACAATATTATCCATAGTAGTTTTTAATTCGCTACTTAGCTCTTGATTTGTCTTGGTTGGATGAAAGTCAAATTTGCCAGTTTTAGTATTGTAAAGAGAAAAATATCCATGCTTACCAAGTTTCATCTCAGAAAAAGTCTTTTTCATATTGTTTAATCCCTCGGTAGGATCATAACCAACAAATAAAATTCCTATTACCTCGTTATTTTCAATAATAGGATCATAAATACTCATATAGTTGCGTCCAAATAAATTTACAACACCTATATACCTCTCTTTATTCATGATATTTTTATAGGCTTGACCGTTTTTGTCAATCATCGTACCAACAGCTCTACTACCATCAGCCTTCGTCACCGATGTACTAACTCTTAAAAAATTATCACCCGATTTTGCAAAAATGGTTGAAATTCCGCCTTTTGTAGCGTTATTAAATTTATCTAGAATATCGTAGTTATTGTTTAAAATACCATTTTGAGATATTAGTTCTATCGCCTCGTATTTGTCAGTTTTGCTCATCTGGTGATTAGTTGAAATTTTTCCAATCATCTCTTTAAAAACACTCATTATTAGCTCTGCACTACTTACATTATCTTTTTCAAATAATTTAACCGTATTCATAGCAAGCTGGACGTTTTGTTCTACTGTTGTAAGCACACCATCTTTTATCTCGCGCTCTAAAATATTTGATGTATATACAACAAAACAAGTCATAGATACTGCCAAAACCGTAGCAATCGTTGCTGAAACTTTTACCAAAATGCTTCGTAAATTCATTTTGTCTCCTTTTTCTAAAAATTTTCGCCTTGATTATAGTACTATTTTAAATAAACTTTATACAAGAATGCATAATTAATAATAATTAATAAATTATCATTATTATTTTATTCATAAACTATAACTTTTTTGAAATCATTTTAAAAAATTAATTTAAAAACCTTGATAGTAATGCTATCAAGGTTAAGTATATTTTTATCACTTTGTGTTATAATCTGCCAAAAATTTTAAAACAAGGAAAGAAAAATGGCAGATAAATTTGAATTTCAAACCGAGGTCAATGACCTTTTAAATTTGATGATCCACTCTCTTTACTCAAACAAAGAGATATTTTTAAGAGAGCTCATCTCAAACTCAAATGACGCTCTTGACAAGCTAAACTACCTTTGCTTGACCGATGAAAAATATAAAAACTTAAGCTACACTCCGAGGATCGACATCAAAGTAGATGAGAAAGCTAAGACTTTAACCATCAGCGACAATGGTATCGGCATGGATAAGGACGAGCTCATCGCAAATTTAGGTACCATCGCAAGAAGTGGCACAAAAGGTTTTATGAAAAATTTAAGCGGCGATGCCAAAAAAGATAGCTCGCTGATCGGTCAGTTTGGTGTTGGCTTTTACTCAGCATTTATGGTGGCAAACAAGATCGAGGTCATAAGCAAACGAGCACTTAGCGACAAAGCCTATAAATGGACATCTGATGCAAAAAGCTATGAGATCGAAGACACCCAAAAAGATAACTTTGGAACGGACATCATCTTGCATTTAAACGATGATGAGTTTGCAAATTCTTGGCGTATAGAAGAGATAGTCAAGAAGTATTCAAATCACATTCCTTATCCTATTTTTATGGATAAAGAGAACTATGTCGCTCCAAAAGAAGGCGAAAAAGAGGGCTCTTATGAGACCAAAAATGAGCAGATAAACAAGGCAAATGCGCTTTGGAGGCTAAATAAAGCTAGCCTAAAAGAGCAAGATTACAACGACTTTTATAAGCAAATTTCACACGATAGTAGCGATCCGCTCCTTTACATACACACAAAAGCTGAGGGCAAGATCGAGTATTCAACTCTATTTTATGTGCCAAGCACCGAGCCGTTTGATCTATTTAGGGTTGATTATCAAAGTGGCGTGAAACTCTATGTGAAAAGAGTCTTTATCACAGATGATGCAAAAGAACTCTTGCCGCCATATTTAAGATTCATCAAGGGTATCATTGATGTTGAGGATCTACCATTAAATGTAAGCCGTGAAATTTTACAAGAAAATGCGATCATGAGAAGCGTCAAAGAGCAAAGCGTGAAGAAAATTTTAAGCGAGCTTGCAAAGCTAAAAGATAACGATCGTGAAAAATACATAAAATTTTACAAACTATTTGGCAAGGTTTTAAAAGAGGGACTTTACGGCTTTAACGCTGAAAAAGAGCAAATTTTAGATCTTTGTCTGTTTAAAAGCTCAAAAAGAGATGAGCTTATCAGCCTAAAAGAGTACAAAGAGGCGATGAAAGAGGATCAAAAGTCAATCTACTACATCAGCGGCAACAATGAAAATATGCTAAGAAATTCGCCGCTTCTTGAGAGCTTTAAGAAAAACGACATCGAAGTGCTTATTATGGATGAAGAGATCGATACGATCGTAATGCCAATGGTAAATTATTTTGACAAAACACCTCTAAAATCAGTCTCACACGCTGACATAAACGACGAGATAAAAAGCGATGAGAAGGTCGATGAGAGCAAGGTTGCAAATACGCTTGTTAAAATGAAAGAAATTTTAAAAGATGAAGTCAAAGATGTAAGACTAAGCTCAAGACTATCAAGCTCGGCTGCGGTGCTAATTTACGATAAAAACGATCCTGATTACGCTATGCAAGAGATGCTTAAACAAATGGGACAAGGTGCAAATGCTCCAAAAATTAAACCGATCTTGGAGATCAACGCTGATCATGAAATCTTTGCAAAACTTGAAAAAAATGAGGCGATGGTTTATGACATAGCGCCTTTGCTTCTTGATATGGCAAGGCTAAATGAGGGCATGAGCCTAGAAAATCCTGCCAAATTTTCAGAGCTACTAACGAGAGTAATGATAAAAGCTATCTAATTTTATAAAGCCCAAAAGAAATTTTGGGCTTTAACCTACTTCTATAAATTTAAAATTCCCTATAATAAATCGACCTGTACGCCATCTTGTATCTCAAGAAAAACAGTGTGTCTTGTGTTTATTGTATTTCCATTGATAGTTTCTTGGCGATTAAATGTCGCTTTATATACTTGATTTACTGCATCACCCTCACTTGTAACATCTACTTTGTTGTACATATCACCTACAACACTATGTTTTCTATTTAGTGTAGCAACATCAGCTTTTGTAGCTTTTACAAAGTCATGTGTGAGCTGTACTAGGTCTTTGCTGTCGCCTATGACTTTTAGTACCGTATTTACACTCTCACTAGCTGCACTATTGCTTGCATCCCTTGTGTTTCTGCTATCAATAATATCAAAGACACCATCTGGGCTAAATTTTATAGATACCGCTTGATCGGCACTGCCTAGCTGGATCTTTTCAAAGTTATTTATCTTTTTAACGTTATCTAAATTTGAAAAATCCACATCATCAACGACTATCAGAGTATCCACACCACCTCTGCCGTCTATCGCCCTACCTTTACTATAAACAAAGGCATCGTCTAGGTTATCACCTTTTATATCGCCCTCTTGTCTTAGATATACTAGATCGCCAAAATTTGATTCGCCGTATTTACTAGCGTCACTTAGCTCGTAAGAATTTGTAGTCCCTATCTTTTTTAGATGTCCATTTTGAATAAGTGCTTCAACGTAATTGTTGCTAAAGAGATGCGTGCCACTACCTTGTGCTCCAACCAACATAGATGAAGGATACGGATCTTGGGGGCCATAAGTGTTTGCTACACTTTTTGGAAGCATATATAAAGATAAGTTCATCTCACCAGTTCCGTCCATATACTCCATATCAAGTTTATAAAAACCAGCTTTATCAAATGTAAAATCTCTACTCCACCACTGACCATTTTTACCATACGATGCTTCCGTCGTCGGGTTTATATATGTTGTTGGACTTCCAAATTTTTGTGTCGTTCCATTTATAGTAAGCTCTGCATAGTTATGCAAATCTGCTGCTCTTACAGAGTATATTCCAGGTGCACTTACATATATCCAGCCATTCATCTTCATAACAAGATCAGAACCAACAGGATTTGACTCACCAAGAGTATAGTTGCCGGGTCTACCTTTTAAAACACCATTTGCAAAGCCTATATTGTCACCAGTGCCAGCAGCAGTATCGACGCCATTTCTAAATTTCTTTGGTGCATATGGATTAGACGCATCATATAAAGCACTATCTTCATGCCTACCAACTCTAGCTAGATCCTCCGCATGCATATTTCCTTGATTAGACAAAGTCTTATAGTGTGTTCCTGAAGCAAACTGCACAACATCGTAGGTAGTAGAGGCGCTTGGAGAATAAATTTCCATATAGTTTTTATAGATAGGCTTGCCGCCTTGCGTACTATAAACACCAGAATTGTTACCAACTCTAGCTCTCCATGACGGATCTACGTAGTTGTAAAACCACATATCAGCATCAAGACCGCTGTTGCCAATAAATGTAACAGTGCTAATAGATACGTTTCCTGCGGCGTCAGAATTTTTTATCATAAAATTTGCCCCAGTGCTATTGGCTGATAGGGCAAAATTTTCAGAATAGCTATGTGTATTATCAAGAGACGAGCTTTTGTGAACAGAATTTAGCAAGTCATAAAGATCGACTTTATTTATGGTATTTTTATTAAGAGTATTGTTGCCATTTGAGTCGGTTCCAATACTACCTGAAATATCTACACTAGTAACATTAGACGTGGCATTTGGTGTAGCTATCGCATCTGGAGTAGCATCAAGATCGACTCGGACCAAGAGATCATCATCTTTTGTTTCATCACTCTTTAAAACAGTCGCTCTAATATTTGAGTATCTTTCATCTAGCTTTATCCCAAGCGCTTCAAAGTCCATATTTACACGCTTGTCCGCACCTACAACTAGATCTATATAATTTTGTCCGTTTGGTAAAATTTTAGCATTACCATGATCATCTTCAAGAACTAAACGAAGCTTGGTTCCAGGAGCACGGTCTACACCAAAGACTATATTTGGCTGCTCATCGTTAGTAAGAGAAATATTGTACTCTTTTATAGTTTTGCTCTCATTATCAAAGTTATTTTTCTGAATAACTTTTTCATTATCTCCTGCCCTTAAGTATTTTGCGATATTTATAACTCCTCCATCTATCTGCGTGGCAAGCTTTACATCGTCAATATACTCTAAAATTCCAAAGTCAAATAATCTACCACGGATACCATCAGTCGTCGTAGCCTCGCCAGGTGTTGTGATAGTCGCTCTAACCGGCGTAGAATGATCCATAGAAATAGGAACGTCTGGTATGCTAAATTTACCACCGGCTATTGGAAGCGGTGCCGAACCATCACTTGGTACGGCTGTTAATCCATCGTCGCTTATGGTATATTTGACAGTTGTTGTAACAGATGGTATGGTAGGAGTTGATATCGTGACGTTTATACTGCTTCCTGGTTTTGTATTATTAGGCAGGTAGATATCAAGATCGCTTTGAGTTGATGACGAGCCAGAAGGAGTTGTGATACTATCTATCAGTCCATCACCATCATTATCCCTTGCAAACTGCACCTTTATGCTATTATCTAGAGTTATCTTGTCTGTGACTGGGGCTGCTTTATTGCCAGCTTTGTCAGTAAATGTAGTTGTAAAATTTGTCGTAAGCCCATAAAGTCTTGTGGTGGTCTCTATGGTACCATTATTTACACTAATAGGCGCACCATCATCTCTCGTGGCACTATATACACCAGATGCGTTTTGAGAAATTTTAATAGTGATTTTATCTGTTTTACCATCACTTCCTGCGATATCTATCTCAAATTTATCACCATCTTTTGCATCGTTTGGAATTTTTATCTTTATAGATGTCTTTACGCCATCAGGACTAAAACCACTCTCCTTGCTAGTTAGAATGCCGTC
Source organism: Campylobacter concisus (assembly GCF_002092855.1). Lineage (NCBI taxonomy): Bacteria > Pseudomonadati > Campylobacterota > Epsilonproteobacteria > Campylobacterales > Campylobacteraceae > Campylobacter > Campylobacter concisus. The sequence continues at coordinate 105,263 of NZ_LVLC01000001.1, read as the reverse complement.
TTTATCGCCATCTTTTGCAAACTGCACATGCGGAGATCTTATAGGTGCAACTATGTCACTTGAAATTTCACTCACGCTTGAAGCTTTGGGGGTGCCAGTCGTGCCATCAATGATCGTCGTACTTAGCCTTTTTATGCTTGGATCGCTCGAGTTTGTTGGATCAGTGATTGTGATCTTGCCATTCTCGATAGGAATGATCTCTGTACCACCATCAAGTGTAGCACTAAGTCCGTCAGGTGCGATAGTATATGTCTTTGTTACACTTGTTGGTGTGCTAGCTGGATCATCAACTTTTATACGGATCTTATCGCCAACTACGGCATTGTTTGGTATATAAATATCTATCGATAAGGCCGTACCGCCACTTTTTGTGAGTTCAGCTAAATTTATAATCCCATCTTTATTATCATCAAGAGTAAAAACAGTGATTGGATCGTTATTGTTTGCTATGGTTATGGTTTCAATTACACCTGGATTGCCCGACTTACTTATCATTTGGATATTTACATTTGTTGGAGTTGAAGATGAAATTTTAACCGCATTTGCTACGTTAAAACCGACATTTCCACCACTCTCACTTGTGAGCGGATAGCTCTCGCCACTCTCTTTATCTACAAGCATATTGCCTGATGTTTTAACCAGTACCTTTTCATGTAAAGTTCCGTCAGGATCGGTAGCCGTTAGCTTTATCTTATCACCTATTTTCATATTTGGCGACAAGATGATCTTGGCATCATCACTTGGCGTGCTAATTGTTGGATTAAAGCTATTCTCACTTGCATCTATGACGCCATCTCGGTTTAAATCTTTTCCCAAAACGACCTTTTTGAAGCCAAGAGTCGGAGTGATTGTATCAACGCTTACAGTTGCCTTTGCCACAGATGAGTTAGTGCCATTTGCTAGAGTGATACTAGAATTTACACTAAATGTAGCATTTGGAGTGACAGCGACACTTGGAATGATAAATTCTTTTTGCTCTGGGTTTGTGGCATTTGACGAAATAGGTAAAATTTCACTTGGATTATTTATATTTATCACGCTTGTGCCAGCTTGATCAACCTTATAAACAAGCATGGTCTTTACACCGTTATTTTCGACTTCCAATGTCACTTTGTCGTTTGGCTTGAAGTCATTATTAAAAGTAACCGCCATGCCAGTATGATTTGCATCGCCGCCTGCTTCTGCAATATTTATATAGCCGTCGCCATCAATGTCTTTTAAAATTCTAACACTTGGTGCTGCAATAACCGGAATACTCTCTTTTTGCTCTACCGCTGCTACCGCACCGCTAATAGACCTATGTGCCAATGCCGACTCTTTTAATATGACTGGCAGTACAACCGCACCACCATCAACACTAATAATATTTGAGATATGACCTTGTGTATCAAAATTTAAACCATTTATGCTTGCAAAGCTACTACCGTGGTTTGAGCCATGAGAACTATGACTTGCATTATGAGAGCTGTCGTCTTCGCCTTTGTTTTTTGTTTCTTCATTCTCAACAAGAAAATTTCTCTTATCTTCTTCTATCTGGGCTTCGCTGCCTTGCGTATTAAAATTTGCTTTTGATAGCTCTTTTGTGATGACGATAGTTTGGGGCTCAAGTAGCGCAATAGGCGAAGCGTGATAGAAATTTATAACGACTGTATCACCGCTGCTTTGTGTTATGATCTCGTCGCCTAAAAATATCTCATCTCCCTGTTTTAGTGCGATCAACTTTTCATTGCGTTTTACAAATACTTTTCCACTTATTTTTGCGACTATACCAACGTTTTGCATATTTAGTCCTTTAAATTTAATAATCAATCCATTTAAAATTTCACGCGATTATAGCTAAAAAATATTTTATATAAATAAAAGAATTTACATAATAAATTTTATTATTTTTGACCCATTTTTATATTAAAAAATAAATTAAAATTTTTATAAAATGCCAAATTTGCTTTGTTTGTAATAGAAAAATAAATTTTAAGAATTTCCCACGCCAAAGGACGTGGGATAAATTTACGCTATCTTAGTAGCGTCGATGATGTTTAGATCAAGTCCTAGATCTTCGACAGATAGTCCAAGTGCAAGACCTACAAGCTGAGAGAGGTGGATGATAGGTTTTCTAACATCTGAGTAATTCTCATCTTGATATCTCTCTTGGTAGATGTCAAGCTGCATTTGACAAAGTGGGCATGGTGTGACAACTACGTCAGCGCCGTTTTCATCGGCATTATTTACGATTTGGCTTGACATTTTTCTTACAGATGTGCCGGCTGGATAACTAGCGTGGAATCCGCAGCAGTCAAGTCTTTTCTCAAATGGCACAATAGTAGCACCAAGTGCACTTACAACGGTTTCAAAGCTCTTTGGATTGACTGAGCTTTCCCTGTTATGAAGATCTTTTTCAGGTCTTAGGCTATGACAGCCGTAAAATAGCGCTACTTTTAGCCCACTAAGTGGTTTAACAACCTTTGCTCTTAGCGTTTCTATGTTTTGATAAAGCACCCAAAGAAGGCTTGTGATCTCGGTTGAGCCATTATATTTCATATTGCCCTCAGCCAAGAAAGTATTTATGCGGTCCTTTGCACCCTTATCAAGCGTAGTTTTAGCTCTTGTTAGAGTTAGCATACAAGTTGAGCATGTCGTAAGCATAGGCATATTCATCTGCTCTGCAAGTGCTATATTTCTAGCATTTGCCACAAGCGTAGCGATAGGATCGACGTCTTGTGCTTGTTGGGCACCACAGCAGCTCCAGCCCTTTATCTCGTGAAGCTTCCAGCCAAGTATCGGAGCGATAGCCTCAAGCGACATCTTAGCCTCTTTAGCTGCTTGAGAGAGTACGCATCCTGGGAAAAAAGCGAATTCGTTTTGCATAATTACTCCTTACTAGCAGCTTTGCGAGCCGCATTTATCATTTTTACTAGATCATCATGTCCTTCTATGTCCTCTTCACCAAAGATATGAAGCGGATTCATCTTACCTGCAAGCATTAAATTTGCAGCAATATCCATTTTGCCCATATTTTTAAATACTCCCTCAGAGCGAAGTGCAAGCTTGATCTCATTTAGTCTGCCTGAGCCATCAACTAGATCGGTTAAGAACGCCTCAGCGTGATCTGGTCCCATACCATCATCAAAGCCTTTTTGCATAGCCATAATGCGAAGATCAGTTATATCTTTGCATGCACTTATACCTTTTGGACAGCGATCAGCGCACTCTTGGCATTTTACACACATCCAAAGGCCATTATCGATAGCTGGTTTTAGATGCGGCATAGGATCTTTGCTACGTGAGTCAAATGCCGCTCTATAAGCATGCACAAATACAAATGGCTGCATATAATCGCTCGCATCAGCTTCAAGTTTATTACACTCACTAGCGCACGCACCGCAAAGTATGCAGTCCCATTCAAGCGCTACTTTTTCATACTCTTTTTGACTTTGCTTACAGCCTTTTTCTGCGCTAAATTCTGACTTAGCAGTAATGCTAGGCTTTATCTTGCGTAAATTTTCGATACTTGGCTCCCAGTCCACCATAAGATCAGAGATGACCCTGAAATTTCCAAGTGGAGAAATTCTTATACTCTCTGGATTGTCATACTCAGCCAAAAGCTCATTCATCTTCGTATCACAGGCTAGATATGAGTGGCCATTTACTCTAACAGCGCACGCACCGCATATCGCTGAACGGCAAGATGCTGTGAAATTTAACGTCGCATCCTTTTTTTGTTTGATATCAAGAAGCACTGTTAAAAGAGTTTTGCCTTTGATCTCTTCATTTGTTAGCTCATAAGTTGATTCATATTTTTTAGTTCCGTCAAAGCGGTCGATAATAATTTTCATCCTAGCTCCTTACTCTGGCTTCTTGCCGTCAAGTGAAAATATGCCTGTCACAACGTCTTTGTAACTAAGTTCAAGCTTGCCGTCTTTTAGTGTGACTATGCTGTGTTTTAAGAAATTTACATCATCTCTTTTTGGATAGTCCTCTCTTGTGTGAGCACCACGGCTCTCAAGACGATTTTGAGCTGCAAGGCATGCTGCACGAGAAAGAAGTATAAGGTTGCCAAGCTCGACATAGTCAGTAAATGCTGTGTTCATGACTGGGTTTTGATTTGGCACTTTGATAGTGTCATATTTTGCTTGGATAGCTTCTAAATTTTTAGAGAGCTGATCAAGTTTTGCACCAGTTCTAAAGATACCCATTAGATCCCAGTTGTTTTTACCAAGCTCTTCACGAAGTGCGTACATGTCGTTCACACCGCCCTCGCCTGTTGCGATAGATTTAAATTTATCTTGCCACATTTTTGCTAGCTCAGAAGTCTTTTTGCCGCTTGCAAATTTTGCATTTTGAGCGTAAGCACCAGCACCTTTGCCAGCTAGATCGCCAGTTACAACTGCGTCAGTTAGGCTGTTGCCACCAAGGCGGTTTGCACCGTGGATAGATACGCATGAAGCCTCGCCACCTACATAAATTCCAGGAATTTTTGTGCTCATATCATCAAATTTAGCTACCTCTATGCCACCCATTGAGTAGTGAGCTGTTGGACGGATAGGCACTGGTTGCTCGATTAGATCGATATTTTGGAAAAGCATAGCTGTGTGGCGAATTTTTGGAAGCTTTTTCATAATGGTATCTTTGCCAAGGTGGCGAACGTCACAAAGCACGTAAGCGCTCATACCCTCACCAAAGCCTCTGCCTTCGCGAATTTCTGTCTCGATCGCACGAGCGACGACGTCACGAGGAGCTAGCTCCATCTTTTCGTGATAGTTTTTCATAAAGCGCTCGCCCTTGTTGTTTAGTAAGTATCCACCCTCGCCGCGAGCAGCTTCTGTGATTAGTGTGCCACCATTTTGAACGCCAGTTGGGTGAAACTGAAGCATCTCAGGGTCTTCAAAACCAAGACCTGCTTTAAGCGCAGCAGCGATGCCATCACCAGTTGCTATAAATGGAACTGATGTGCGGTTATAGAAAATTCTAGTGTATCCGCCAGTTGCGATGACTAGAGATTTGCAAAGAACTGGATAAATTTGACCATCTTGGATGTTGCGAAGAACGACGCCTTCGACCTTGCCGTCCTCAAGACCGATCTCAAGCAGCTCATGATCCATTAGAAATTTAACGCCAGCTGTGATAGCGTCGTCAAGACAAGCGTGCATCAAAATGTGACCAGTTTTATCAGCTGCGTAGTTACAGCGTTTTTTGCTAGCGCCACCCATAAAGCGAAAAGCAACATCGCCATTATCTTTACGGGACACGTCACCATTATCTATACGAGAAAAGAGCATGCCATTGTGGTCTAGCTCGTGGATGACTGCGCCTGCTGCCTCGCAAAATTTTACAACTGCATCTTGATCGGCAAGATAAGCTGCACCTTTAACTGTGTCATAAGCGTGAAGTTTGAAGCTATCGCCATTACTAAAGTCAGTAACGCCATTTATTCCGCCCTCCGCCATACAGGTTGCGTTGCGTGATGGCATCATCTTTGTAGCGACAACGACGGTTGAGTTTGGATATTGCTTGCGAACGGCTGTTGCTGCACGAAGTCCAGCACCACCAGAGCCGATTATTAGCACATCAACAGATGGTAAGCCACTTTCATTGCCTTTTGGCAACTCGCCAGCAAAAATGTTGGTCGCACCAGCCGTTGTAGCTAGCGCACCTACGCTGATACAGGCACTTTGTAGAAATTCTCTTCTGGTAAATTTTTCACTCATTGATAACTTCCTATCTTAGTAAATTTTTAGCGTTTAAAAACGCACCGCCAGTTTATTTCTTAATATTTTTTAAAACTACTATATTAATTAAATAATTAATAATGGAAGATTACATTAAATTTACTTAAAAGAAACATAAAGATTTATTTTAGATTAAGAAATGAGAGCTGATATTAAAATCAAAAAGGATGAAATGGGCTTTTCAAGGTAGTTTTTATAAATTTAGTGGTAGAAAAATTTATAAGATATATAAAAATTTCTACCGATTTGAAGTTTATTTTTATTTTTGAGTTTTTAAGCTTTAAAAGCACTTTTTTTAGGATATTATAAAGATAAATTTACTTTTATACTTAAATAAATATATTAAATATAATAAATAACCTTATTTTTGTCCTATTATCAAAATTCACCCTTTGAGTGCAAAATTTCTTTTAGCTCGCTATCACTTAGCTTGTAGTTATAAAACCTCTCGTAAAACTCTTTTGTTTTTTGCTCTAAATTTAGATCGCTAAATTTCTCTGGGTAAAATGTCTTAGCCAGCCAAAGTGGATAGAACGCACCTTCAGCACTTCTTACGCTCCAAAGATAAACGCCACTTGGCACTACAAAAATTTCTCCATTTTGCACAGCTTTTAGCTTGGCAAATGATGCGTTTTTGGTGATAGCATCGGCACTTTTTTGTGAATTTGTGATGATGATATCTTGGTTAAAGATGATGACTTGCTCTTCATTTATTGATTTTGAAATTTTAAAATCCCCATCGCTTAGTTCTGAGCTTAAATTTATACCACCAGCCACGCTAATATACTCTGCGCCGATATCTTTTGAGCTAATGGTGTTAAAGTTTCCTGAGTTATAGTTAAGCACCAAAACTCTCTTTTTTGGCGTTAAATTTGCTGTTTTTGGCTTACAAATTTTATATTCTCGTTAAAATAGTCATTAAACTCACGCGCCCTTTTTACGCTCTTTTCGCCCCAAATTTCAGCGATCTTGCTAAAGCTATCTTGTATCTCTTTGATGCTTTGAAATTTATCTATCTTCACAACCGCGATGCCAGCGCTCTCTAGCTGAGCCTTGCTATTTTCATCAAACATCATGCCAACTGGCCCAAAAACAACTTGCGTTTTTGACGCGATAATAGTCTCGACGCTGCTACTTAGCATGCCACTTTTGTTGTTGTTACTCTTTATATTTGGAAAAATTTTTGACATAAGTGGAGGCAGTTTTGGCGCACCGCTAATTATATGATCCTCGTTACCAAGCATCGCAGAGACTTGCACAAAAGCCCCTATCAAAGGTGTCGCACGCTCGATCACATCAGGTACTTCTACTTTTTTATCGTCGCTATCAAGTACCACTCTTGCTTGCAAACTAACAAGCAAAAAAGCCAAAAGTAAAATTTTCTTAAACATATCTTCTCCTTTCAATCCACCATCACGCAAGAGAAATGCTCGCGTTCATCGATGATATTTTTCACCACTCGTATATCTACACCGTAAATTTTCTTTAAATTTTCACCATTCATCACCTCGCTAGCCTCGCCGTAGATGTAGTTTTTATCACGCCCAAGCATCGCAACTTTTGCGTTTAGATAAAAGACCTGCTCTGGCTGACGAGAGGTGAGGATGATGATGTAGCCTTGCTTTGCGAGCTTTTTTATCTCTTTTAAATGATTACCAAAGTCTAAATTTGCTGTTGGCTCGTCAAGTAGCATCACCTTTGAGCGTTGCGCTAAAGCCCTAGCTATCAGCACCATTTGCCGCTCGCCGCCTTTAAAGCTCTCTAAATTTAGCGTCTTTAACGCATCTAGTGCTATCTTCTCATCCTCTTTGCTAGGGCGCTCAAATATACCAAGCCTTGCATTTGCACTCATCATCACCACGTCAAAAACGCTAAAAGCAAATGGCGGTGTATGAGCTTGCGGGACGTAGCTTATAAAGCTTGCTCGCTCTTTCTCGCTCATCTTTAGCGCGTCTTTGCCGTCTATTAAAATTTCTCCCCCAAGTGGCTTTAAAAAGCCAAGTATCGTCTTAAACGTCGTCGTTTTGCCGACGCCATTGCTACCAAGCAGGCAAAAGATGTCGCCATCTTGTAAATTTGCATTGAAATTTTCTATAACGACCTTTTTGTCGTAGCCACAGCTTAAATTTTTTATCTCAAATTTCACGCAAAACCCTTTTTGCTCTTATAGAGCAGATAGACAAAAACAGGCGCGCCAACTAGCGAAGTGATGACGCCAAGTGGGATCTCGCTTGCCATTAGACTGCGTGAAGCGGTATCAACTATCAGTAAAAATAGCCCTCCGCCAAGCAGTGAAGCTGGAAATAGCGTGATGAAATTTGCTCCCACGACAAAGCGCATGATGTGAGGGATGACAAGCCCCACCCAGCCCACGATACCGCAAAATGAGACACAAGTAGCGGTTAGAAGTGTTGAAGCGATGATGATTATGATGTTGTAAAATTTTACATTTAGCCCCATCGCCCTAGCCTCTTCTTCGCCAAAACTAAGCGTATTTAGCTTGTAGCGAAGCATGAAAAGTGGCACAAGACAGATCATAACTACGCAAAAAAGTAGAGCCAAATTTTTATATCCGCCGCTTCTTGCAAGGCTTCCCATCAGCCAAAAAGTAACTTCTGGTAGCTTATCTTCGCTATCAGCTAGAAATTTTATGAGCGAGCTAAGTGCTCCAAAAAGAGATGAGATGACGATGCCAGTTAGCACCATCACGAGTAAATTTAGCCTACCCTTTGCGATAACGCTGCTTATAAAAACGACAGCAAAAACGGCAAAAAGACCGCAGCCAAAGGCACTAAGCTGCACGCCTATGTAGTTGAAATTTAAGATGATAGCCACGCTAGCTCCCACAGCTGCGCCGCTTGAGACGCCAAGGATGTCAGGCGAGACTAGAGGGTTTTTAAAAAGACATTGATAGACAGCTCCAGAGCTAGCAAGCGCTGCACCAACAAGGACGGCAAAAAGCACCCTTGGCAAACGAATTAGCGTAAAGACCGTATATCCTTGCTCGTCGCTTGGTTGCTCGTTTAAAATGGCTGATCTTATAAACTCAAAAATTTGAGCGTAACTTATCTCGTAGCGTCCGATACCTAATGAAAAAAGAGTACCAGCAAAAGAAGTGCAAATAATGCAAAAATGATCTTTTGACTACTCAAATTTCATCTCCCGTACGTCCCACCAGATGAGATAACTCTTTGTCTCTCTTTTAAATTTATATCCGTCATTTGTTTTAGTAAGATACTTTTCTACGTTTCGTTTGTAGATTTCTTCTTTTTCGGGCGCGATCTCACCAACAAATCTAAAATAAGAAAACGCCTCTTCAAGGCTAGCAAAATCCCTCTCAAAAATGGTGTCGATTATCTTTAAATTTGGATTTGCTCCCATGTCGTAAGCGATATTAAAGATAAAGTTATAGCCAAATCTCCTATCGCTAAGACCTGCCTCATTTTCATCTTTTATCCCTTTTAAGAAGTCTTGCCAGAATGTCTTTAAACTTGGATAATCCATTAAAAAAGAGGTCATCACGACATATTTTTTAGCAAATTTGCAAAGCTTTTTTATATCAAAAAGCCCAACTGAGCGTGATGCTAACACGATGTCGTGTTTTGGCAGATCCTTTAAACTCTGCTCATCACTCCAGTCTTTTTGGATGAAATTTATATTTTTCGCTCCAGCCTCTTTTGCATTTTTTTTGGCATATTCAAGCATTTTTGCAAATGGATCTAGCGCACTTACGCTCTTTGCCAGCTTTGCAAGTGGTACGCTAAGCCTTGCTGGACCACACCCCACGTCAAGCACGCTATCATCTTTTGTGATAGGTAAATTTGAGAGCAAATTTAGCGTAGAAGCCGCCTCCATGCCAGTCATCTCGTTATACATATCTGCGTAATCATCCCAGTTTACGCTACCATCTTTGCCTTTTACTTTTTGTAAAGTAGGCGAAAACACTCGCTCCAAAATCGCTTGATAATCAACCAGCCCTTGCATCTTTTTTCCCTTTGGTTATTTAAATCTGCCCTATAAAAAAGGCAAATTTAAAGAGCCTAAAGCCAAAATAAATTTGGCTTTGGTTTTTAGAATCTAACTTGAGCTGAAAGCATGAAGGTTCTGCTTTGTCCTAAGAAAAGCGAAGTTCCGCGTCCAGCAATCGCTCCATCTACATCAGATGGAAGCATTCCTGCCCAGTATTTTTTATCAAAGAGGTTATTTATGTCAAATCTTATAGTTGTCTCTTTGCCTAGCCAAGCTTTTGTAGTGTATCTAGCTCCAACATCTGTTGTGAAATAGCCATTTACGCTATGAGCGTTGGCATTGTCGATGTAGCGTTTGCCTGTGTAGTGGAAATTTGTTGTAAATGCAAGTTTGTTTGTGCTAGGAACTGCGTAGTCAAACAAGACATTTGCTTGAAATTTTGGCTCACCAATAACCGTTTTGCCTTCAGATACGCCATCTTTAGCATTTTTTATCTTAGCATCAAGAAGTGTAAAACCACCATACATACTTAAAGTATCAACAAGCTTTCCACCAGTAGTTAGCTCAAAGCCGCGGTTTCTTTGTGTGCCTTGAATTTTATACTCTGCACTTGCTCCATTTCCAAATAGGTATGCTACTGGACGTTTGATCTCAAAGATCGCAGCTGATAGATCAAGCTCACCTAGTCTTGCTTTTGCACCGATCTCATATTGTTTACTTCTAATAGGCTCTACTGTTAAAGTCTCGCCTGCTCTAGGTCCTCTTCTAAAAGTATAAGTTGATTGTTCATTTGAGATACTATCTGCATAAGTAGTATAAAGGCTTACGTTTTCAACTGGTTTATAGACAAGGCTTACACCGTAGTTAAAGCCACTTTTATCATAGTTTTTCTCTTTAGATGGATCTAGCTTATAGCTTGTAAACCAGCTTCTTGAAACTGACAAGATAGTGCTAAAGTAGTCATTAAATTTAATATCATCAACAACAGATACATTTTTCATATCACTACTTCTATTTTTATATCTGCCACTTCCTTTTGCTACGTGCTGATCGTTAAATATTACTGGATTATATAAATTTGATGTTCCAAGTTCTTTTTCACCGCCTTCATTTCTAGCACTATAAATAGTCCAGCGATATCCATTTATAGCTACGGCAAAATTATGTGATAAAGAACCTGTTTCAAAATTTGTCAAACCTTTTAAGAACCAACTATCTACATCAAATCTGCCAGATGCTCCGCTTCCTCCAGTTTGAGTCACCTTAAAATCACCTTTTGAGTTTAAAAAATCATTGTTAGAGGTATACATATCTCTGATAGCCTTTTGCCACTGATAGCCACCTTCAAAATACCAGTTGTCTGTTGGAGCATATTTTAGTTTTACGCTAGCTGTCGTTGTTTTAAGATGATTGCCACCAAAAGACTGCTCAAGTCCTCTTTTGGTATCTTTTACAGGGCTAGGTACATCAAAATTTGCCACTCCGTTTGTTAATGGCATACTAAAAGCACCTGGCATACCTGAGTTTTTATGCTCATAGTGGCTAAAGTTTGTCTCAAGTGTTAAATTCTCTGTAAGATAAAAATCAAGTCCTAGTGAGGCTAAGCGACGAGAAAATTTGCTATCTTTGGCATTCTTTTCTCCGCCTGAGTAGTAAAAGACGCCCCTATATCCAACCTTTTCAAATTTATTTGAAGTATCAAGTCCTACGCCCAAATTTGACCTTGAGCTGTAATCAGTCTAGATGATATTTTGAAGTGGAACTGGGCACTTACGAGAGTAGAGGAAATATCCAGAAGGCGTGGCGCCACCATAAAGCGAGCCAGCAAGGCCGTTTTGGATCTGCAAACTCTCAAACATCGCCATAGGTATAGCTGTGGTTGATGTAGAGTAAAAGCCGTCCCAAAGAACATTACCTACGACTGAACCTTGAAAACCACGGGTTTGCGGACGACCAACATCGCCACCGCCGCGATACTGAATAGAAGCTGAAGGAAAATACCTAACTGCATCTTCAAAACCTTGAACGCCTTGGTTATCAAGAACCTCTTTTGAGATTGTATTTACTTGATAAGGCATATCTATAACTTTTTTATCAGCCAAAGGACCAGCGGCTACTCTTTTACTTAAAATTCCTTCATCGATGCCACTCTCGCTGATGTTATCACCGACTGAATTTACTTCGATACCCTCAAGTTTTGTCGTTTGCACAGCAAAAACTTGACTTAAAAAACCACTGCACATCAAAAGTGCAGCACATGTTGCAACTGAGATTTTGTAACTCAATTTTTACTCCTTTTTACAAAAATTTTACATCTGAAATGTTACTAAAACAAATCTTAAATATAATTTATTAATTTATTAAATATTTAAAAATATATTTTATTTAAGAAAGCTAAAATAAGGCATTATGAGAACAATTTTTAAAAAATTTCATAGCTTTGGCAAGATAAATAAATACTATAAATATAATCTTTTATATCGATAAGTGATGCTTAAAATTTTAAGAAAAGTAATAATTGATTTTTCTGTTTATAGTAGAATTTTGGCTAAAAATTAGCCAAAATTTATTTTAAAAGCTCTTTTGCGTATTTTAGACCTAGCTCGTAAGCTTTTGCGTTTGCTTCTTTGACCTTAGCTGGCACGCTTGCTAGCATCTCTTCACACACTAAATTTTCATCCATGCACCCACTCATCGCCACTGCTACGCCAAGGGCTACGACGCTTTGAGTGATGACATTACCAACCTCGTCTTTTGCGATAGAGATGATAGGAATTTCGTAAATTTTCCAGCGCTTTTTATCCTCATCGCTCACTTTTACCAAATTTGGCTCAACAACGATCGCACCGCCCTCTTTCACGCCACTTTTAAAGGCGTTGTAGCTTATCTGCGCGGTAGCAAGCATAAAGTCTATCTCGCCCTCGTTTGCATAAGGGTATAAAATTTCTTTCTCATCAAGTATGATATCGACCTTCGTTGGACCGCCACGCACCTGAGATGTGTAGGTAGAGGCCTTGACGCCATATCCGCCTGCTTTTATCTTGGCAGCTGAGAGGATCTCGCCAGCTAGTATGACGCCCTGTCCGCCAACGCCGACAAATCTTAGTTGTGACTTCATGCTAGCTCCTCAAAATTTATCGCTTCATTGCTCATTGCAGCCCTTCTTACCTTGTCGTAAGCTTTGGTGTATTCGATCTTTTCTTCATCTTTGTGAAGCACACCAAGTGGGAAAATGCCCTCTTTCTCTTCGTCACTTAGCATGTCGAATTTGACCTTGCTAGTCGTGCGGCCCTTTATCCACTCTAAATTTTTCACCGCCTCGCCCATTTTGTTCTTGCGACCTAAATTTATATGGCAGTTTGAAAATACATCAAAAAAGCTGTATCCATCGTGGCTAAAGCCCTCTACAAAGAGCTTTGTAAGCTTCTCTGGCTCGATGACGCTACCACGCGCGACAAAGCTAGCACCTGCGGCGGTTGCGAGCTTACAGGCGTCAAAGCTAGGATCGATGTTGCCGTATTGTGCTGTGACCGTCCACATACCTTTTGGCGTGGTTGGGCTAGTTTGAGAGTTTGTTAGCGCGTAGATGAAGTTGTTTATTAGGATGTGATTTAGCCCGATATTTCGGCGGCATCCGTGTATCGTGTGGTTGCCCCCGATCGCCAGTCCGTCGCCATCGCCAGTTACTACGATGACGTGCTTGTCTGGATTTGCCATCTTTACGCCAGTTGCGTAAGCTACGGCTCTGCCGTGAGTTGTGTGGATGGTATTGCAGTCGAGATATCCACTAAAACGGCCAGAGCAGCCTATGCCTGAGACTACACAAACGTCGTTCATGTCCCAGCCCATGGTGTCGATCGCGCGAATGAGCGCCTTTAGTATGACGCCATCGCCACAGCCCCAGCACCAAAGAGTAGGCATTTTATCTGTTCGTAAATATTTATCATAATTAAAAGCCATAAATTTCTCCTATCTTCGCCTCGATCTCGCTTGGGCTTATCGGTCTGCCGTTTGCTTTTAGCAGTTTTGCAAAGTCATCTCTTAAGATGATCTTTAAAATTTCGCCACTATACTGGCCTAAATTTAGCTCGCAGACTAAAATTTTCTTAAATTTATTTGATATCTCTTTTAGCTTTTTAGCTGGAGCTGGGAATAGTGTGAGCGGTTTAAATAGCCCTACTTTTAGCCCTTTTTCGCGTAAATTTAATATCGCTTGCTTAGCTGAAAGCGCCACACTACCAAAGGCGATGATGCAAATTTTAGCGTCATCAAGCATAAACTCTTCATATTTTTCGCACTCGTCAGTGTGTAAATTTATCTTATTAAACAGCCTATTCATCGAATATTCAACGATCTTGCCATCTTCTGTTGGAAAGCCAGTGGCGCCGTGGTGAAGCCCAGTTATGTGGTAGTGATAGCCTTTAAAGAAAGGATTTAGCGTAGCTGGCTCATCTGGTGCGGCCTCATAAGGTTTATACTCTTTTGGCTCGCCATTAAATTCTCTTCTTTTATAAATTTCTAGCTCGCTAATCTCTGGCAAACTAACCCTTGCTTGCATGTGGCCTATCGTCTCATCAAGTAGCAGCATAACTGGCGTCATAAACCTAGCTGCAAGGTTAAACGCTCGAACTGTCTGCGTATAGCACTCCTCTAGGCTGCTAGGCGCTAGCACTATCATATTTACATCGCCGTGAGTTGGGTTTTTAGCCTGCAAGATATCGCCTTGTGCGACGCGGGTTGGCAAGCCAGTTGATGGGCCACCGCGCATAACGTTTACGATGACAAGTGGTATCTCAGCTATAAAGCCAAGGCCTATTTGCTCAGCCTTTAGTGAAATTCCAGGTCCTGAGCTAGCAGTCATCGCCTTAGCACCACTCGCACTTGCGCCAAGAGAAACTGAAATCCCAGCTATCTCATCTTCCATTTGTATAAATGTGCCGCCATGTTTTGGCAAAAGCACGCTTAGCTCGTGGGCGATCTCGCTACTTGGAGTGATCGGATATCCGCCAAAGAAGTTACAGCCACACTCGACAGCAGCCCTTGCTACTAGGGCATTTCCAGTTGATACTAGCTCTCTCATGCGCTCTCTCCAAGCTTTGCAAATTTATTTGCCTTTACGGCAGTAGCTCGCTCTTTGCTCTCAGCGGTTAGCTTTGCAAATTTAAAGCCTTTTTCAGCCACATAAATGGCAAAATCAGGGCAGTGAAGCTCGCAGTCGCGACAGCCTATGCATGAGTCAGCATAGACGACCTCTATCATCTTACCAAGCACCGCTTTTGGCTCAAGTCTCATCGCTAGCACACCAGCTGGGCAGTAGCTCACGCAGACATCACAGGCTTTACACCTGCTCTCATCGACCCAAACAGGTACATTTTCTTTTATTATCATCTATATTCCTAATCCAAATTTTCTTTTAAAAATTTAATGTTTTTTCTAATATCAGCTTCGCTTTTACTTAGCTGCTCTTGCTCACTTTCATTTATATTTAGCTCTAAAATTTCTTTTAAGCCCTCACGTCCAAGCCTTACTAGCCTGCCGCAACTTAGCTCATCATCAAGAAGTACGCTAGCGCTTAAAATTTCATCACTCTTGCCTATTATCGCTTCACACATCTTCACAACTGCAGCTGCTGGTGCATAGTAAGCTGAAGTGCCAAGAAGCTTAACGATCTTTGCACCACCTGTACTTGTCTCTTTTTTAAGAGTTGCAAGCTCATTTTCGTTTAAATTTTCGCTAATGTTGCTAGCAGATACGATCATCTCGTCGTTGTGAGCGCCAATTATCTTTGTCTTTAGCTCTTTTGCATCCTTATCTTTTAGAAGTGCTAGCTCATATCTGCATCTTGCCCCATCAAGCTCACCAGCCATGCCGATCACTTTATTTTTGCTAAAGCCACTAAATTTATGAGCCGTCCAGACCATCACATCAAGCGGATTTGTCACGACAATTATCACCGCATTTGGTGCAAATTTTGCGATATTTTGAGCTGTTTGTTTTACAACAACGGCGTTTTTAAGAAGTAAGTCCTCTCTTGTTTGACCCTCTTTTCTTGGGCTTCCAGCAGTTACCACTACGATATCACTGCCCTCTATTAGCATAAAGTCATCGCCACCGCAAACGGTAGTTTTTGCGTTAAATACGCAACTTGACTGCGCTAGATCGATCGCTTTTGCACGTGCCACGTCACCAAATATATCCACAAGTACGATCTCATCGCAAACTTCCCTCATACAAAGTGCATATGCTATGCTCGCACCGACGTTTCCTGCTCCAACTATACTTATTTTCATTTTCTCATCCTATTATTTGATTTAAAATTTTACTTGGCCTCATGGCCTCATTTGCTTTTACTTCATCTGGCAAATAATATCCGCCAAATTCCGCGCTTGCACCATCATTTTGTCTTAACTCTTTTAAAATTTCGCTCTCATTTTTCTCTAGCCCGTCTGCTAAATTTTCAAAAATTTTACTTAAAATCCCGCCACTTTTTGCCATCTCTCTTGCCCAAAAAAGTGCCAGATAGAAGTGTGACTCCCTAGTATCAAGAGTAGCATTTGGCGTTTTATTTTCGTCCAAATAGCTAGCAACCGCTCTATTTAGCGCATCACTTAGCTCTTTTGCCTCTTTTTTTTGCTTAACAAACGCTAGATGTTCAAGCGAAGCACTAAGCGCCAAAAACTCACCTAAGCTATCCCAAAGTAGATGATTTTTCTCTTTTAGCTCTTTTACAAGCGTTGGGGCCGTTCCGCCAGCACCTGTTTCAAACATCGCTCCACCAGCAAGTAGCGGCACAACTGAGAGCATTTTTGAGCTGCCGCCTAGCTCAAAGATCGGGAAAAGATCGGTTAAATAATCTCTTAAAACGTTACCAGTTACGCTTATAATGTTTTTGCCAGCTCTTATCAAGCTAAGCGTTTTTGTGGTTGCTTGCTCGTAGTTTAAAATTTCAAATTTTACGCCAGCGCTAGCAAATTTCTCTTTAAATCTTTCAAATTTAGCTATCAAATTTCTATCGTGAGCACGGCTACTATCTAGCCAAAATATAAGCTCATCTTTTGATATCTCGCCTCTTTTTAAAGCAAGCTCAAACCACGCATTTATCGCGTCTTCTTTAGCCTGAGTCATCCTAAAAATGTCGCCCTTTTTAACGCCAATTTTAAAGACGCTCTTGCCCGCTTCGTCAAAAACTACAAATTCTCCGTCCTCTTTTGCGATGAAGGTCTTATCATGGCTGCCGTACTCCTCAGCCTTTTTAGCCATTAGCCCCACGTTTGCTACGCTACCGATCTTGCTCACGTCAAGTGCGCCATGCTCCTTAAAGTCCGCTACGCAAGCCTCATAAACCCTAGCGTATGTTCTATCTGGGATCATGCAAAGCGAGAAATTTAGCTCGCCGCTTCTATCTTTTACCTTGCCAGAGCTTCTAATGAGTGCTGGCACGGAGGCGTCTATTATGACGTCATTTGGTACGTCAAAATTGCTGGCATTTTCATTTAACGCCCAAATTTTTGCCTTTTTGCTCAAAATTTCATCAAATTTAGCCAAAATTTCATCTTTGTTTTTAAGCTGCAAAATTTTAGAAAACATATCTTTTAAGCCATTTTTAGCCTCCACACCGTGAGCCTTAAATTCTTCGCCGTATTCAGTAAAAACCTCTTTAAAATAGCTTTTTATCGCATGCGCAAAGATGACTGGATCGCTAACTTTCATCATCGTGCATTTTAGATGCAAGCTCAAGGTCAAATTCTCTTTTTTTGCCTCATCAAAGCAGCTTTCATAAAATTTATCTAGCTCGTTTACGCTTAAATATGTAGCATCAACTATTTCGCCACTTTGGATAGCAAGCTCTTTTAAAAGCTCTTTTTTGCCATCCGCACTTATGAAATTTACATAAAATTTCTCATCTTTATTAGCGATAATTGAGCGCTCATTCTCATAAAAATCGCCCTTTTGCATGTAGCAAATTTTTGTCTTATTTGCCTTATCCCAGCTGCCGTTGCTATGTGGATGTTTTTTGGCAAATTCTTTAACCGGTGGCAAGACTCTTCTATCTGAGTTTCCTTGCCTAAGCACTGGATTTACCGCGCTGCCAAGCACTTTTTGGTATTTTTTAGCAACCTCTTCGTCGTAGTCTGTGATGATCTCATCTGGATAAAAAGGCACATTTATGCCCTTGCTTCTAAGCTCCTCTATCGCTGCTTTTAGCTGAACAAGCGTGGCTGAGATGTTTGGCAGTTTTATGATATTTGCCTCTTTGTGACTGGTCAGCTCGCCTAAAAGCTCCAGCTCATCGGACTTATTTAGTCCAAGCTCTTTGCTAAAAAGAGATAAAATTCTCCCAGCCAGGCTAATATCGGCCCTAGTTATGCTAATGTCAGCGCGTGATAAAAAGCTCTTTACGATAGGAAAGAGAGAGTAGCTTGCAAATAGCGGTGCTTCGTCAGTTTTGGTCCAGATAATGTCACTCATTTTAGCCCTTTTAGTTTTTTAAAATTTATCACTTTCTTTATTAAATCTCGTTGTATTTTAGGCATTTGCCGCAAATTCTAGCTCTATTTTCCTATATTTTGGTTGTGCTCGCTTAAGGTTTTTGAAAAAATGTGTTTTTTCGCCTTTTTGTCAAGCACAAAGTATAAATAATCGCTCTTTGCAGGGTTTATCGCCGCTTTGATCGCACTTATCGAGACGCAGCAGACTGGACTTGGCGGAATGCCGTCGTTTAGATAGGTATTAAACTCGCTCATATCACTTCTTATGCGCTCAGCCGTGATCACATCGTGCGAATAAATTCCATAGTTTAGTGTGCCATCCATCTGCAGCCTCATGCCCTTATTTAGGCGGTTATAAATTACTGAGGCGACAAGTGGCATCTCAGCGTCGTTTGCCGCTTCTTTTTGGATGATCGAAGCGATCGTTAAAATTTTAAACCATTTTTTCTCATTGTATTCGCCAAAAATTTTATTGCTGATATCGCTTTGAGCCTTTCTTGATGAATTTACAAGATAAAAAGCAAGGTGCCTTTCGCTGATGCCTATTGGAATTTTATATGTATTTGGCATCAAAAAGCCATCACTCACTGGAGCAAGGGCGTTATATTCGCTATTTAGCTTAACTGGGTCAAGTCCTAGCTGGGCAGCGATCTGGTTTAAAAAAACGATAGTTGTTTCGCCTGGTATTAGCGTTATCTCGGTTAAAGCCGCTTTTGACTTTGCAAGTTTTTTTAAAAAATCAACCCTTGAAATTTTGTCTTGGCCGATCTCTATCCAGCCAGATTGCGGAGAGCCGATAAAAAGTATGGCGTACTTGTCTATCACGCTTAAGTTAAAGTTGCGATTAGCTAAATAAGATATAATCTCGCCCACACTTCCCTTTGGTATAAAAACGACCTTGCTTGTGTTTATAGGGCGTGCCAAATAGACAAAAATACTTAGGAAAATGATGGCTACGATATCAAAAAAAATGTCTAAATATGGCTTTTTCATAAAATTTTTTATCATCTTGATTCTTTCATTTATCTTACTTTTAAAATACGGCATAAAAATTAACGATTTCGAGTTTTACGGCGTAAAATTGGAGCAATTATATATAAAATTAGATAAAAAAATAATTGCAAGAGCAAAGCAGATAAGGCTTCCAAATTTTAAGAAAGAGAGCAAGCAAAAAAGCAGCGATGAGCGCCTTTTAAATCTTAGTAAAAGCGTAGATTTTATAGATACGATTTTTCAAGAAATTTCACTTGAAAATGTACAAATAGGCGATGATTTTAAACTAAAAATTCTATTTTTAGATGATATATTTTTTGTTGATAGCCCTTATTTAAATGTAGACATCAAATTCCAAAACGAACAGCAAGACGGAATAGATCTTTTTAGTGTTAGAAATTTAAGCTTTAAGGATTTTAACGTCAGCATTAGCGGCGAAGGGAGTGCAAATTTTGATAAAAATGACTATAAATTTGAGGGAAATTTCACTTCTCATGAGCTGCATGGTAAGCTAAATTTTGCTCTAAAAGATACATTTTTAACCTACAAAGCTTACGATGTCGAGGCTGGAAGCATTAAAAACTTCATTGATGAGCTTGACAGACGCATAGAGCTAAATAGTGAAGTTAAAAGCTGGATATATGGATACATCGTTGCTGATGATTACGAGCTAAAAGAGATAAATGGCAAGGCTGATCTAGCTAAAAATGACTTTTATCTAAATGATCTAAATGCCACCGCAAATACTAAAAATTTGCTCGTTAAATTTGAAAAAGGCTTGCCAGCCGTAAATGTAGGCGAGGCAAATATCACACTTAAAAACTCAAAGCTTAAATTTGATCTTATTTCGCCTATTTACAAGGGTAAAAAGCTTGATGGCTCAAGCGTTGTGATAAATAATATCTTTGATGAAAAAAGCGCAAATTTAGAGCTACTTATAAAGACAAAATCAATTTATGATGAAGCTATAAATGAGATATTAAAAGCTTATAAAATCATCGTGCCAGTAAGGCAGCTTAGCGGAAAAATGGATGCTAGCTTAAAAATTTTGATAAAGCTTGATGAGAAAAGCTTAGAAAATTTTGATGAAAAAAGCGTCATTGCAAATGGAGAATTTAAACTAAGTGACGCGGTTTTAGAAATAGCTGGAAGTAAATTTAATACCAAAAATGCTCTCGTAAAGCTCATAAATACGACAAATTTAAGCATCGATGCTACTGGCTTTGGGCTTGAGTTTTTTAAAGCAAATGCTAAGGCTGATATAAATTTACAAAAAAGTACTGGCGAGATAAAAGGCGTGATAGAAAGCTTTGATCTAAAAGAGAAAAATGATGAAATTTTAGCCTTTAAAAATGAGCCATTTAGCGCATTTTTAGACTTTAGCAAGGCTGGTGAAACTTTGCTTAAGATAGAGCCATTTGGGCTTGATATGAGCTTTGGCAGTGAAAGTAAAATAGCAACAAAAAATAGTAAATTTTTCATAGAGAGCTCGCCTGTTTTAAAGCAAAACGGCGTGCATGGTTTTGATGAGCTTAGCATAAAAAGCAAGGATTTTACTGATCTTGAAATTTTTGCCAAAGAGGCAAACTTTGATTTGCCGTTTTTAGATAAAAATGGCTCAAAGTATGAAAACGATGATCTTAAAATTTTAGTCTCAAAAGCTGGCGTGAAGGTAGATAGTGCAAGTAAAAAGCTAAGCCTAGACATAAAAGAAAAAGCCATAAACGTAAAAACTAAAGATCTAAATTTGCTAGTGCTTGACGATAACAAAACCAGCGAGCAAAGCACTCCGCTTGAGCTTTTAGCAAAAAATGGCGATATCATTTTAAGGGATCTAAACAAGACCTTGCCATTTGCTAGCTTTAGCGCCGAGAAAAATGGCAAAAGCACCTCACTAAATGGGCTAGCAAAACAAGGAAGAGTTGGCTATTTTAATGATGAAAAGAGTATAAATTTAGACGCAACCGACATAAGCGGAGAATTTATAAACGACCTTTTTGGTATCAAGAGCTTTGAAGGCGGTAAATTTCGCCTAAAAATGCTTGGAGAAAACTCGAAGAATTTCAAAGCTGAGGTGAGATTTTTTGATACTTTTTTAAAGGATTATATCTTTTATCAAAGGCTACTTAGCTTTTTAAACTCCGTTCCATCGCTTCTTAGCTTTAAAACACCTGACTTTAACGACAAGGGCTTTACTGTTAAAAATGGTAAAATTTTACTCACTAGAAATGGCGATATGATCGAGTTTTTGGCGATTGAAATGATAGGCACAAGCGCTGATATCGGCGGGCGTGGCATGATCGATCTAAAGAGCAAAAAGATAAATATCGACCTTGAGCTAAAGCTACTAAAAGATGCTAGCAGTATCATTGATAAAATTCCACTGGTAAATCAAATAATCCTTGGCAAGGACCGCTCGCTCTCAACCGTCATCGCCATACGTGGCACTACCGATAAGCCTGAGTACTCGACGCAGATCCTGCAAGACGCCTTGCTTTCGCCACTAAAGATAATAAGAAACGTGATTCAGGCTCCGTTTTTGATATTTGAGTAGTTTAAATCTACAAAGCACGAAAATTATAGAAAAATTATTGGCTGCTTCTAAAGCCAAGAGTGAGCGCTCATTTTTGATTATTTTTATTATCCTCAGCTCGCAAAGTGCGTAAAAAGGATATCAAAAGCTAAAGATCAAGACCTTGGTAGCTATTTTTTTGATACTAGTGCTATTAAAATATTTTAATAAAAAGCATGAAATTTTACATATAAAAATATGTAAAATTTACTTCATCTCAAGGCGCATCAGATACATATCTTCGCCGTCAGTCACCTTTAAATTTTGACTTTTACACTTTGGACAAGTAAAGTCATTTTCGCTAAGCTCCCCGCCAAATCTACAATCCAAACACTCAATAACAATGCCTTGTAAATTTATCACAAGTTCGGCATTTTCGCAGATCGTACCAGCCTTATAAACATCAAAAGCGCTCTGCAAATAATGAGGCTCCACTCCGCTTAAACGGCCAACTTTTATCTCGATCTTGCTTATCTCTTTTGCGTTTTCTTTGGCGGCATTTTTCTCGCAAAGGCTGACTAAATTTTGAACGATACTAAGCTCATGCATTAGCAGATCCTTGGTAGTAGCTCGCCCTTTGGCGGCTCGAGAAATCTTCTTGATTTATAGGCGTTTTCGATGATGACACGCTCGTTTTTAGCTTCCATTACCGTGCCTATTATCATCGCGTTTTTATCAAATTCTCGCAAAATCCCAAGTGCCTCTTCAGCCTGACTCTCATCGACAGCCATCACAAAAGTGCCCTCATTTGCAAGCTCGTAAGGCTCAAATCCAAATAGCTCACAAACGCCCATCACTTCGTCTGCGACCTTGATATTTTCTTCAAAAACTAAGATGTCAAATTTGCTAAATTTAGCCCACTCGTTTAGCACCGCACTTAGTCCGCCCCTTGTCGCATCACGCATAGTTTGTGGTTTTATGCCAGCACTAAATAGCTTTAATACAACCTCTTTTAGGCTCTTGCAGTCACTTTTTAAATCAAGCCCAAGCTCAAATTCTTCTCTTGCTGCTAGCACCACGCCGCCGTGTCTGCCAACATCTCCAGAGATGAGAATTTTTGCCCCTGCTTTTAAATTTTTAAGCTCCACACCCTCGCAAACTATCTCGCCGATACCTGCTGTGTTTATGAAAATTTTATCGCATTTGCCCTTTGGCACGACCTTCGTATCGCCGCAAACTACGCTTACACCGCTATCTTTGCAAGTTTCTGCAAGCGAGCCAAGCACCTTTTCAAGCTCCTCTATACTAAGCCCCTCTTCAATGATGAGCGAGCAGCTTAGGTATTTTGCGCTTGCTCCAACCATTGCTAGGTCGTTTATCGTGCCGCAAGCCGCGATCTTGCCGATGTCGCCGCCATTAAAAAAAATGGGAGTTACCACAAAGCTATCGGAGCTAAATGCGATCTTGCCGTTTAAATTTAATATCGCCGAGTCGTTGCTTTGCCTTAAAATTTCGTTATCAAAAATTTTAAATATCGTCTCGTTTATAAGCGAGTTCATCTCCTCGCCGCCGCCGCCATGGCTTAGCATTATCTTTTTCATTAAATTCCTTAACCAACTCTTGCGTATTTAAAATATGCCGCACAAGCGCCCTCACTTGAGACCATGCACGATCCTATCGGATTTTGCGGGTTGCAGACCTTGCCAAAGACTTTGCACTCTGTCGGCTTTGCCAGTCCTCTTAAAATTTGCCCACAAATGCAAGCCTTGCTCTCGCCAGCGCTCTCTGCGCTGCAGTCAAACTGCACCCTGGCATCAAGGTAGGCAAACTCATCTCTTAGTTTCATGCCACTTTGCGTTATCTCGCCAAGTCCCCTCCAGACAAAGTCGCACGGTTCAAAATACTTAGCTATAAGCTCTTTTGCTCTTAAGTTGCCCTCTTCTTTGACAGCCCTTGCGTACTCGTTATAGACCTCATATGTGCCTGCGTTTTGCTGACGGACTAAATTTAGCACACTTGCCATGATGTCAAGTGGCTCAAAACCGCTAATGGCTATCGGTCTTTTAAACTCATCTGCTAACTCTTTATAAATTTTACTGCCAGTGATGACGCTTACGTGGCTTGGGCCTAAAAATGCGTCTATCCTCACGTTTTCGTCGCTCATTATGGCTCTAACTGGAGCTGGGACGGTTACGTGATTTATATGAAAGTATAAATTTTTAATGCCCTCTTGCACCACTTTTTCAACTAAATTTGCGCTCATTGGCGTCGTCGTCTCAAAGCCGATCGCAAAAAATATGACCTTTTTGTCTGGATTTTGCTTAGCGATATTTAGCGCATCAAGTGGCGTGTAAAGTGCTCTTATGTCGTGCCCTTCTCCGCGAAGCTTTTGCAAGCTTGTCTTTGAGCCAGGCACTCTTAGCATGTCAGCTAGCGTGCAAAAGATCACATTATCCATGCTAGCTAGCTTACAGGCCTCATCTATGCGGCTCTTTGGCATCACGCAGACCGGACAGCCTGGGCCGTGGATGAAATTTATATGCTCTCCAACTAAGCTTGGCAGTGCAAATTTCATAATGCTATGCGTATGACCGCCGCAAATTTCCATGATATTTAGGGGCTTTGTGCTCTCTTTTTGGATAAGTTTTGAAAGGGCTAGGATTAAATTTTTATCACGAAAGTCATTGATAAGATCCATCAAATTTTCCCCGCGTTCATATCATCAGCGATCTTTTGATAGACCTCTAAGCTCTCAAGTGCAAACTGCGTATCGATCTTTTGCATAGCGTAACCTACGTGAATTAGCACATATTCGCCAACTTTCACTTCTTCAGATATAAGGTCTAGGCTTACCTTTCTAGTAACGCCTAGAGTCTCTACCGTAGCGACGTTGTTTTCGTCAATTTCTACCACTTTTGAAGGGATCGAGAGGCACATTATCTTAGCTCTTTTTTAAATTCCAAATAACTTATCCACTTATCAATGCCCTCACCAGTTTTGCTATCTATCACAAAGATGTCAACCTTTGGATTTAGCTTTCTAGCGTCACTTTTCACTCGCTCGATGTCAAAGTCAAAGTGTGGTGCGAGCGAAGCTTTTGTGATGAGAAGCACGTCAGCAGCCCTAAACATCACTGGGTACTTACTCACCTTATCATCGCCCTCTGGCACTGAAAGAAGCACAGCGTTAAAGTGTGAGCCAACATCATAGCTTGCAGGACAGACTAAATTTCCAACATTTTCTATAAAGACTAGATCAAGCTCGTTTAGCGGCAAATGATGAAGCCCTTCATGCACCATAAATGCGTCCAAGTGACAGGTCTGACCTGTGCTTATCTGATGAGCCTTTGCGCCAGCTTTTACTATGCGATCAGCATCTTGATTTGTCTCTAAATCGCCCTCTACAACGCCTATTTTAAACTTACCAGCCTTTATCGTAGCTTCTAAAAGCGTGGTCTTACCAGCACCAGGACTACTCATTAAATTTACACAAAGTATCTTTTTTTCATCAAGATGAGCTCTGTTGTGAGCAGCTTCTTTGTCGTTTTCGGAGAGAATTTTCTCTATCACGTCTATGGTTTTACTCTCATTTAACACAGGGTGTGCGTGAGCCTCGTGGCTATGTTCGTGCGCGTCATGAGCGTGATCTGTATGTCCATCATGAGTGTGTGGGTGCGAGTGAGTGGTGCCATCAGCGTGAGTGTGGGCGTGGGCGTGGGCGTGGGCGTGGGCGTGATTACCCATTGAACAACCGCAATCTTTACACATTTTTTCATCCTTTTTTATTAATTTATGGAGATTTTAACTCTTAAATTTAAAAATAAAATTAAAATTTAGGAGTTTTGGCAAATAGATCAAAATTAATTAATTTATTTAAATTTTTATTTAAATTTAAAAATATAAATGAAATTTGCACAAGAATTTTGACTAAATTTACTTTACTCTTTTTGCCTAATCTCATCCAACTTATCAAAATTTTCATCACCGAGTAGTTTTTTGCTATTCTTTCCGGCACTCTTTTGGATTATTAGATCCTTTAATCTAGCCTTGCCATTATCCATCACCATCAAAATAGCATATGCATCAATGTCTTCTTCCCTCATTTCATCTTCGGTATTAGCCGCACTATCAGGTGACATATAAAAGTGCTCTATGCCGTATTTTACGAGCGAGTAGCCATCATATCTACCAGCTAAAAAGACTCCATTGTCTGGCTTGCTTATACTAAATTTAGCAAAGCCGTAAGTGCCATTAACATCTGGTTTTAAAACAGCATAAACTCTAGCCCCATCTCTTACTCTCTCATCGTATTTATCGATATAGCGGTCATCTTTATCATTTTCGTCAAAATTTCTTGAATAAAAATTTGAAAAATCATAGTTTAAATCAACATAGTTTCCCCGAAAAAGATCTCTTGGATCGTAAAGACTTACCCTTACTCTCACCTCTTGTCCAAAATAAAGTGGCATAAGTGCGTAGCCAAGCATAATGCCAATAAGCAAAATTTGAAAAATTACAGCTACTATTAAGACTTTTATCTTCATTTTTTACGTCCTTTTCTAGCGACAACTAGCACTATAAAAGCAAACACCATAAATAGCGCCGTAGCACCGATATAATCACCTATTAGCTGGAAATACCTCACGGCCGCAACCAAAAATATCATACAAAGACCAAGTTTTAACTCACCTTTTTTTATAAGGACCGCAGCTGTTATGATATTTGCGAGCGAGAAAAATATATTTGCATAGCCAGGCCCGTAGCTAAAGACAAATGGCAACGACACGAGCAGCGCCCCAAGTAGCAAGCCACTCTTGTTTTTTTCTTTAAAAAATAGTACAAAATAAGCAACACTAAATAGGATAAAGACAAAGCCAAAGTTGCTTTTAAAAAATGACTTCACAAACCAAAGTTTTTCATCGTAAAGCTCAAATAAATTTCTTTCTTCAAATAAAAATAGACAAAATAGCAACACAAAAACACCAAAATTTTTACCAAATTCTTTCGTAAATGCGCCAAGCCCTACTCTAAATTTATCTAGTAGAGGCGAAATGCTGATAAGCAAAAGCGCATAAGATAGCGATACGATCGCAACCATCGGAAGTCCAAACAAAAATCCATAATCAAATATCGCTCTAAGACCACTAATGTAGCCGCAAAATGAAATGATGTATATAAAAATATCTACAAAAAGCACAAAAGCAAGCCATTTTGAGTCGTCTTTGTAAAGCGTATATGCGCCAAGTACTATAAAAATGATAAAGCCAAAACCAAAGTCGCCCTGATAGCCCACCATAAAAAACCAAACTGTCGCAAAGATAAGGCTTTGGGCTACCAACACACCTTTTTTACTAGCAAAAGAAACTGCAAACGCTCCGATACTCCAAAGCAAAATACCACCGCTTGGCTCATCGCTAATGTTATAAATTTGAGCAATAAGAGCAATCGCCGCACCAAAGCAAAAATTTCCAAGAAAAAACATCGCCGTTGATAGATTTTCCTTTCCCTTTGCGAGATAGTAAATTCCACCAAAATTTACAAGCCCAAGCACAAACAATACAAGTGCTAAACGTCCTAGTCTTGGTATTTCTTCCCAGTTTGCACCAACGAGCGTAAAAAAGGCTAGTGCAAAAAAAAGATATGCTACGAGCTTTAAGACAAAACTTATCTTGTCACTATGGGCATCAGGGTCGATGTCATATAAATTTGCTATTTTTATAGCGGTCTTTTTATCGATTATGCCGTCACTTTGCCACCGATCCAGCTCTTTTGCTAGAAAAATTCTATTTAAAAAGTTCATTATTCACACTCTCTTTTATAAGATATACAAAACACTAAATTTCCAGCAAGTGTCTTAAATGCCGTATTTATGTCCATTGACACTGCCTTAGTCTTTCAACAAAAAATATAATTGTGATTTAAAATATAAAAAAATACAGAAGCTAAAATGCTGCCGATAATAAAATTTTTTAGCAAGGTGGCTTGGGCCAGACTCCTAAGCTTTGCTTTAAAAATTTCTCGCTTAAGTCTAAACCCAAGTAAAAAGAAAAAAACGGCCATCAAACTATCATTTATCAAAAGGATAAGGGGCTTTTGTATCGGCGATTTGCCAAAATTTAGCCTTGTATCGATTTGTAAAAATGAGTTATAAAAACTGCTTAAAAAAACATTTTCAAAGATAAAAGCCACTAAAGCAGCAGCGATAAGAAAGATACCACCGCTAGCTTCACCTATAAAAAAATACCAAAAATTCCTAAAACACATAAAGACCCTTAAAAAACTAAAACCTAGGAATAGCTGCCCTTGTGAGTTTAGAAAATTTTACACCCTTTAAGCCGGCGATCCTTTCAGCAAAGCGTTCAATTTTGCCAGCCTCGCCTCTTATTGAAATCGTTTCTAAGCAGTTATGATGATCGACATGAACATGGTTTGTGCAGATGATTTTCACATCAGAGCTATGCTCTATATCCATCTTTTTATTCACCAAATCGTTGTGATGATGCATATAAATGAGCGTCAAAACCCCGATCAACTCCTCACTAGCGTCCTTCCAGCTATCACTTACGATCTTTTCGCGTATCAAATCCCTCGTAAATTCGCTCCTAGAAGCGTAGCCTTGTTCGCTAACCTTTTTATCTAGTTCGTCTAGTAACTGACTAGGTAAAGAAACACTAAAACGTATAACACTATCCATTTTCTGCTCCTTTCTTGTTTGATTACCGTTTATAATCATTATACATCACTTATTAGAAAATGTGGATAAATAATAATAAATTTGCCCTAAATTTACGTTAGAATCGTTGCTACAGAATTTTTTATTGATATAAAATTTCAAATTTACTTTAGTAAATTTTTTGTAAATAAGTTCGAGTAAAGTCTTATTTTGAAAAACTCCACCGCTTAGTAAAATTTCCATTTTTTCTTTTTTTGAAATTTCAAAAATAATATCAGCCAAGCCATTTATAAATGCCGTTGCAGCCACTCTTGGCTCATCTTTTAAAGCACTTTTAAAAGCTTCTTTAAAGCCGATAACTCCATTATCTAGACTAAATTTATAACACGCATCTAAATTTTTATCATAAAGTGCTTCAAGCCTCATACCACTCTCGCCCTCAAAACTCGAGTGAAAAAGCCCACAAATAATCGCCCCAAATGCGTCAAATATCCTACCAACCGAGCTAGTCTTTACTAAGTTTAATCCTTTTTGCTCCATTTTTTTAAAATTTGCAAGCATTTTTTCATCAAAATTTACTAAGAATTTACGAGCTTCGTCCTCAAGAGAGTATTTTAAAATAATAGAATATGCGATTAGATAGATATTTTTGATGCTGTTTTCGCCCCCAAATAAGCTAAATTCATCAAAGTGATAAACTCTCTCGTAACTCTTTTTATCTAGCCTAAAGACCTCGCCACCCCAAATTTTGCCATCTTTCCCGTATCCAGTGCCATCAAAGCAAAAGCCAAGGTACTTTTTATCTGCTAGATCATTTTCAAAGATCACGCTTAGCAAATGCGCGTAGTGGTGCTGCAAATAAACTAGCTCAAAGCCCTGATCCTTCGCCCATTTTGTATTTAAAAAATTTGGATGCAAATCGGCTATGACCTTGTCTATTTTTAGATCATAAGTCATTTTAAAAAGGGTGAAAATGTCTTTAAACCTATCAAAAGTCGCCACGTTTTTTAGATCGCCGATATATGGACTAACTATCAAAAGACCGTCTTTGTAGATGCAAAATGAGCTTTTTAGCTCCGCTCCAAGTGCTAAAAATGTCCCTTTTTGCTTGAAATTTGTATGGATGAAATTTGGATTTAGCCCGCGGCTTGTTCTTGTAAAAATTGTCTCATCAGCAACACAAAATGCAATACTATCGTCACTTGGTGAGTAAATTTCTCGGTCGTGATCAAGGTAAAAGTCTATAACCTCACCTAATTTTTCTCTTAGCTCGCTCTCATCTTTTATCACGACTTCGCCTGAGATGTTTGCGCTAGTTGCGATGATGTCGTGCTCTAAATAATCAAATAGCAAAAGATGTATGCCGCTAAATGCGAGCATGACGCCAAGC
This sequence comes from Campylobacter concisus, assembly GCF_002092855.1. Classification (NCBI taxonomy): domain Bacteria; kingdom Pseudomonadati; phylum Campylobacterota; class Epsilonproteobacteria; order Campylobacterales; family Campylobacteraceae; genus Campylobacter; species Campylobacter concisus. The sequence goes on along the minus strand of NZ_LVLC01000001.1, from coordinate 75,512 downwards.
TTATTTAAATTTGGCGCGACGCTTTTTGCGATATTTGAGCCATTTTTTGCCTCAAGCAAGACGATTGGCTTTAAATTTGAGCTAAGTAGCTTCGCCTCCGCCTCTGAAATTTGCGCTATTTTTCTAGCATTCTCTAAATTTTTACTCATCAGAGCAAAGGGCTTGCTTGGGCGGTGCTTTCTAGCTCTTAGCTCGCAAACTGCGGCTTCATTTGTCGCGTCACAAACCAAATGAAAGCCACCAAGCCCTTTAATGGCTAAAATTTTGCCCTCATTTATGAGCGTAGCCGCCTCTTTGGCTGCTTCGTTCCCACTAGCCAAGACTTTGCCAAATTTGTCTTTTAGATATAGTTTTGGTCCACAGTTTGGGCAAGAGATCGGCTCTGCGTGGTAGCGGCGATTAAGTGGGTCTTTGTACTCGCCTTCGCAAAACTCGCACATCTTAAACTCGTTCATCGTCGTATTTACCCTGTCATAGGGCAATGCTTTGATGATAGAAAATCTTGGTCCGCAGTTGGTGCAGTTTATAAATGGGTATTTGTAGCGTGGATTTGTGGGATCATAAAACTCGCGCAAACAGTCGTCACAAAGTGCGTAATCAGGCAAAATGGGAGCTTGTTTGGTAGCTCTCTTTGAGGCGATGATCTCAAGCTTTTCATAAATTTTATCTATCTTAAATTTCTTCAGCTCATCGATCCTAGCAAGGGCTGGCAGCTTCTCATAAAGCTCTTTTTCAAAAGCCAAAAAGCTAGCCTCATCACCGCTAAAATTTAGCTTCACGCCCTCGTCGTCGTTGTAAATTTCACCAACGAGCTTAAATTTGTCCGCTAAAGTATAGACAAAAGGTCTAAAGCCCACACCTTGAACTAAGCCTTTGATCTCATATCTAAAGCTTGATCTCAACGCCAAATCCGGGGTCAAAATTTGTTTTTATATTTGGGTTTAGGTGCTTTTTTATCAAGTTGCTAACTACCTTATTATAAAATAAATCCCCGCTTAAAATAACATTTTTAATATTAAATTTATCTCGTTTTTCATAGCTAAAATCGCTCAAAAAGTGCGCCAAAGACTCGGTGCAACCAAAGCTGATGTTCTTCTCTCCAGCGCCAGCAAGGACAAACGAAATGATACTTTTTACAAACTTAACCCCGTCTAAACCAAAGTCATCTTTCATCTTGTAATCGATCCTAACGCCCTTTTGACCGCTAAAATCGCTTGCCATAAGAAGCAAATTCTCCCCTGCTTTTTTAAAGTCATCACCTAAGCCAAGTATGCGCCCAACTATGCAAAATAGCGAGAAAAAGCTAGCATTTGAGCTAAAATTTCCACTTGGTAAAGTATGCTCTTTGCTGAAATTTTCAAGTAGCCTTTCGCCGCCCTCCTCGGCTCTTATGAGCTCATAAATTTCTTCAAAGCTACTAAATTTTGGCAAAAATAGAAGCTGCGTTTTGCTTGATTTTGAAAGCAGGCAAATTTCATCATCACTAAATTTGCTAAATTTTAATCCCAAAGCCACTTCGCCCAAATAGCTAAGCTCAAATTCCTCATCTTTTGTATAGAAAAATGGGCTTAAAACTGCGCTACTTTCAAGCAAAGATAGTCTTGAAAGAGCATTTTTTTGCTCCTTTACCTTAATGCTTAAAAAGCTAAAGCTTTCTTTATTTAGCTGCTCGCAAATGGCGTAAAGAAAAAGATCATTTGGTGCCATCACATCAAAAAATAGCGGTGCATCCTCGTGATTTTGCCTATAAATGGCTGTCGTCTTTAGTGCTAAAAGTGGCTTTTCAAAGCTAGCTAGAAATGTCAAAGCTCTATCATCGGCGATAAAAATTTTTGGTAGCTGCTTTAAATTTACGGGCATCAAGAAATTTGCATCAAAATTTACCCCAAGAGAAATTTCATATAAATTTTCATCTTGCTCTACGCAAACGCCCTTGCCGTTTTTTAATAAATTTAGGCAAGCTTTGAGCTTTTCATTAAAATTACCAATTGTTATCTCGCCCTCAAATTTACTCTCACATAGCACGCCACTTTCATTTAAGATAGCCTTTTCGCTAGCCAAAAATGTGCTCGCTTGAGTCGGAGTTAGGCCGCCAAATTTTATCTCATTTATCTTGCTATCTTCGTCAAGCTCACTTGCAGCCAAGACTTCACTGTGCTTTATAAAAAGACTAAAAGGCAAGAGTGCGCTTGCTTTATTTGCCACACTCTCAAGCTCACTGGCATTACCACTTACCTTTAGACAAATTTCATCATCTTTGCACTTTAAGCTATGAGCTAGATCGCCAGCAAGCAAGCGTAAAAATGGCACTAGAAACGAAGCGTCCTTGTGGCAAATAAATTTAAAAGCAAGTATCATTTTAAACCTTTTTTAGCGTATTCATCAACTATATCGTTTAGGGTAAAATTTGCCACCTTTTCACACTTAAAATCAAGCTCTTTTAAGTGATTAAGCAGCGTTTTTTCTAAAATATTAGAAGCGTTTATAACCTCATCTGAGAGGCTAAAATTTGATGACTCTATGCGGCTAGGCACGATGCCTAAAATTTTAGTCGTAGGTCTATCGCCCGCAAGCTCCATTAGATGAAGGGTCTGAAGCATCTCTATCTCGTGAGCCGAGCCGTCCCAGCTGATAAAATTTGGTACATTTATAAAATCAAAAAAATAAACATCGCCCACGCTTGCACCGTTTGCGCTAATGCAATCAACGACGATAAGATAGTCAAATTCGCTTATGATGTGAGTTAGAGCGAGGGCTAAAGTGCCCCCGTCCATTAATGTAAGCTCGTTTTTAGAGCTTGTAAATTTGTAGTTTTTGTCCATCAAATTTACAAAATGAGCACCTATGCCCTCATCGGCAAACATCACGTTGCCGATGCCTAAAACCAGCACTCTCATCAGTGTTCTTTTACAAATTTATAGCCGCTAACGATAGCGTCCATTGCTCCATTTTTGCCCTTAACAGCATTAAATACCGCCATATAAACATGAATCGGCACAAATATCATAATGACCCACATACAAATTCTATGTATCGTTCTAACATTTGCTAGTCCGCCCATAAGCTCTTCAAAAAACCTAGCTGGCTCATAAAGCGCTCCGCCAAGTCCCTCATGATAAACATGAACATAAAGCACAAGACCGCTTAGGCAAATAAGAGTCAAAACAAGATAAAAGAAAAAGTATGAGGCAAACTGCAAAGGATTATAAACACCCCTTAAATGCGGATGAGGGCCCATAAAAAGATAATACTTAATCTGTGCGATCCAAATTTTTGGATTTAGAAAATCAACCACACTCATCCACTCTTTTTTGCTGTGTTTATCAAAGACAAATAGATAAAATTTAAAGATAAACGCCGCTATCAGCACAAAACCAGCGATCTGGTGAGCCATACGCCACTTTGCTTGCATGAAATTTGTAGGCTCGCTCGTGATCTCTGGACTCACAAAAACGTATGAGATATAGTAGCCACTCACAACCAAAAGTGTGATCGCTGCAAATCTAATCCAGTGTGTCAGCCTAACGCCGATGGAGAATTCGTATTCGCTGATCCTGTCAGCATTTTTATGTGACATCTTTTCTCCTTATAAATTTGGATTTATCTTATAAGTACTCAAATCATTTCCCTTTGTATCCATAACATGCACAGCGCATGCGATACAAGGATCATAAGAGTGAATTTTTCGTATTATCTCAAGTGGCTTTGAAAGATCAGCGATCTTTAAACCAACTAAGCACGCTTCGTAGCTTCCCATTTGATTTTGTGCGTCTTTTGGAGAGGCGTTCCATGTGCTTGGCACGACTGCTTGCCAGTTTGTGATAACACCATCTTTTATGCGGCACCAGTGGCTAAGCGCACCTCTTGGAGCATTGCCTTGAAAATTTCCTTTGTACTCTTTTTTATTATCGATTACATATTTTGCACAAGTCTCTTGATCTGATTTTAAATTTTCTACCAAGGCATTAAATGCATCCATTGTATGCTCTGCAACTACTTTTGCCTCAAGCATACGAGTAGCGGTTCTGCCTAGAGTTGAGAAAACTGCACTTAATGGCAAGCCACTCTTTGCTAAAAATTCGTCAACTACTTTTTTAACTCTCTCGTTGCCTCTAGCGTAGTTTATAACGATACTTGCTATTGGACCTACTTGCATAGGCATGCCATCATATCTTGGTGCTTTGATCCAGCTATATTTACCTTTTGTATCAAAAAGCTTACTATGAGCTAGTTTGCCCTCGGCGTCTATACTCTCACCGTCAATAAGACCTGTGTAGTTTGCCTCAGTATCGCCGTCATACGGATGAAGCGCTTTGTCGTTTTTATACCAAGACCTAGTAGCTTCTTCAGTGATTTTATTTTCATCGATATCATAAACCTTGCTAAGATCGCCATTTAAGATATAGCCACCTTTAAATAGATGATCATTTTTGCCGATCAAAAACTCATCGTAGCAGAGTAAATTTGCCACACCAGCATCGTTTAGAACGCTTGGCTCGTTTGCATAAGCCTTAGCCGCCATCAAAATGTCTGGATAGTAAGCTCTATCGACAAATTCTTTGATCTCAGCAAATTTGCTCATATATTCGCCCATTCTAGCTGGATCCATAAGATCCATCACGCAAGTCACGCCGCCAACTGTTAGGCTTTGTGGATGTGGGTTTTTCGCGCCAAAGATCGCCATCATCTGAGCTGCTGTTCTTTGAATTCTAAGGCACTCTAAGTAGTGTGAGAGGACGATTAAATTTTGCTCTGGCGTAAATTTATATGTGCTATGTCCCCAGTATGCGTTGGCAAATGGTCCAAGATTGCCCTTTTTAACAAAGGCTTCAACCCTCTCTTTTACCTCTTTTAGCTTGTCAGCTCCCGTGGCAAACGGAAGATCAGTATATTTAAACGCCTCTTCGCTAGCTTTATGCACATCTGCGCTTAGTGCAGAGACCACATCTGCCCAGTCCATGCCGTGAAGTTGATAAAAGTGCACGATGTGATCATGAAGATATAAAGCTGCGTTCATAAGCGTTCTAGTTAGCTCTGCATTTAGTGGAGGCTTGATGCCAAGGGCATTTTCAACCGCGATGATGCCTGCTCGGTAGTGTGAATATGTGCAAACACCACAAATTCTTTGCATGAAAAAGCCAGCATCTCTTGGATCTCTGCCTTTTACGATCTGCTCTAAACCACGCCAAAGAGTTGAGCCAGAATACGCCTCTTTTACAATATTATTTTCATCTACGACAACTTCTATTCTTAAGTGTCCCTCGATACGTGTTATAGGGTCTATTACTATTCTTTTTTCACTCATTTTTTCGCCTTATTCTTTATCTTTACTCATAGAAGCTATAACAGCGTGAGCTGCTATGCCGATGCCTGTAAGAGCTAAAATTCCAATGCCAACTTTATCGCTGACATTATCAGCTCCAAGACCTAAAACAGTATCAAAGAGTCTATCTGCCATAGGCTCTTCAAATGGTCCCATCGTATCCCAGAAGTCTGGCTCTGAGCAGCCTATACAGCCGTGACCTGCTTGAACTGGCCATGATGTGTGCTGGTTAAATCTCTCGCGTGAGCAGTTATTAAATGTATATGGACCTTTGCAACCTACTTTGTATAAGCAGTAGCCATTTTTTGCACCTTCATCGCCGAAGTTTTGGACAAACTCGCCAGCATCAAAGTGACCACGTCTTTCGCAAAGATCGTGAATTCTTAAGCCATAAGCCCATTTTGGTCTATTGTAAACATCAAGTGCTGGAAGTGTGCCAAAAAGTAAGAAGTGAAGCACGTTGCCAACGATATTTTTCTCACTTGGTGGACAGCCCGCAACATTAATAACTGGCTTATCAGTTACCTTTGAAAGTCCCACTGAATTTGATGGATTTGGTCTTGCAGCTTGAATGCCACCAAAGCTAGAACAGGTGCCGATCGCAAAGATAGCAGCTGCATCTTTTGAAGCATTTACAGCATGAGTTTTACCTGTTGTGCCATGAGGTCCAACAGTTAAGAAATTTTCAGTCGCACCAGTTGGGATACCGCCCTCAACTAGCAGGATGTATCTACCTTTGTATTTTTCAATAGCACTCTCTAAATTTTCTTCAGCCTGCCAACCAGAAGCTGCCATGATAGTTTCGTGGTATTCAAGGCTTATGTAGTCAAATATAAGACTATCTATGCTTGGAGCATCGGTTCTTAGTAAGCTCTCGCTACAGCCTGTGCATTCTGCCATATGAAGCCATATCACAGGAAGCCTGTCACTAAGCTCAGCAGCACGAGCAACCATCGGTGTCATCGCACTTGGTAGAGCCATAAAAGCTGTCATCACACCAGCCCACTTCATAAAATCACGCCTCGTAAAGCCTTTATCTTTTAAAAGCTGCGCAATACTTGAGTCGCTTTTCATCTTAGGCAACGCACTAAGCTCACTTAAGCGCCTATCTATCTTTTGACGCAAGTCATTATTCATATAAGCTCCTTTGCTTGAAAATTTTACTTTTGTTAATAATATCTTTGTTTAAAGAAGTAAAAAATTATTTTATAAAATTAATATTTATAATTAAATAAATTTTAACTAAAAAATTTAAAATCCCTTTTTTGCGATATATTTTCAAAATATAAAAAATAATATTTTGAGAAATTTTATTTTGTTTTGATGAATTTTCAATATTTTAAGTACATTATTCTGAAAGTAAATATCAATTATAATTTTTAATAATTTTTAAAAATTTAGCATATTTAAGACGAGAGAAATTTTTGAGATATAAAATTTTAAAAGCCCAAATTGATTAAATTTTAGGCTTTTAAAGTTGCATTAAAATGGCCAGATAGCTTCCATAAGCCTTGTGCCCCAAGGTTTTTTGGTAGATTTGTCTAGCTCACCTTCGGTTTTATACAAAATTTTGGCGTCAGCTATGTATTTTGAGTCGATTTCGTTGTTTTGTGAGATGTCGTAAGGTCTGATGACACCACTTACTTGCATGATCTGCTTTTCGCCATTTATAAGTAGCTCGCGGCTACCTTCTATAAAGTAATTGCCGTTATTTAGTATTTTTATGATCCTGGCTGAAATGGTTGCGGTAAATTTCTCGCTTCTGTTGCTTGTGCCACTACCTGTAAATTTATTGCCGCCACCTGCTTTAAAGCCGATGTCACCGTATTTATTTAGATTATCAGCCACAGTTGAAAGCGGTGCAGCCCCAGCTGTGAAAACACCGCCACCAAGCGAGATAGTGCTATCTTTGTTGGTACTTTTGCTACCGGTTGAAGTTTGGCTTGCATTTTCTGAGATAACGATAGTCACGATATCATTTACATTCATCGCCTTTCTATCTGAAAAAAGAGGATTTTCGCCCTTACCAAAGAGGCTGCCAGCATTGCTTTGTCCGGTTCCACTATCTTTTGAAGGGAGTTGCTCGACATAAACCGGGGGTTTCATATTGATGTGAGGATCAGCACTTGGTGTGCAACCGGTATAAAAAACACCCGCAGATAAGACGAGCCAAATCGTTTTATGATTCATAAAAAATGCCTTAAAATAAGTATCTTTGTGCTAAAATTAAGCAATTCAAGTTCCTAAAAAGGTCGCAAATGAAAAGTTGTTACGTTTTTACAGACAAAAATTTAGCACATCTGCAAGAAATTATAGCTACAAAATTCAAAAAAGTTGAGATTTTTAAGATAATCCCAGATGAAAACGATGAAAACAACTTAATAAATTCAAATGAAAAAGAATTTTTTCTAAAATTTATAGATAAATTTGAGGAGCTAAAAGCCAAAAGCGACTTTGTCATAGTTCTTGGCTGTGAGAGCTTTAGTGTCTTTGGTAAAAGCGAGCTAAATTTAAAGCTAGCTAGAAATTTAAACGCTCCAGTCTTTGATGAAAAGGCAAGCGAGCTAAAAGCACTAAATCTAAACTCAAAGCTTCTAATCACCGATAAGATCGATGAAATTTTAAACTATCAAGCAGATATCATCACACCATTTAAATTTCAAAGCTTGCTTCTAAAAAGAGCTAAAGTGGCGAACAAGACCGTTGTTTTGCCAGAGAGCGACGATGAGAGAATTTTAAAAGCAGCTAACATCGTATTAGAAAAAGGGGCGGCAAATATCATCTTGCTAGGACTTGAAAATGAAATTTCAAAAAAAGCGGCCGCTTTGGGGCTAAATCTAAGCAAAGCCAAAGTGATCAACCCAGAACAAAACGAGCTAACAGACGAGTTTGCAAAGAAAATTTATGAGCTAAGAAAGCATAAAGGCGTGGACGAAGTCAAGGCAAATATGCTTGTAAAAGATAAAATTTACTTTGCTACGATGCTAATTCATGAAGGCTTAGCCGATGCCTTGGTAAGTGGCGCTACGATGAGCACAGCTGATACGATCCGCCCAGCCTTGCAAATAATAAAAACAAAGCCAAGTGTAAGTGTAGTAAGTGGGGCATTTTTTATGGCACTTGAAGAAGAAATTTTGCTCTTTGCCGACTGCGCCGTCACGCCAAATCCAAGCGCAGATGAGCTAGCTAGTATCACTCTGAGCAGCGCTCAAACGGCAAGTGCTTTTGGACTTAACCCAAAGATTGCCATGCTGAGCTACTCTACGGCTGAGAGTGGAAGTGGGGCTGATGTGGAGTTTGTAAAAGAAGCTGCCAAAAAGGCGAGCGAGCTTGATGCAAATTTAAAAATCGCAGCACCTATTCAGTTTGACGCAGCCGTTGATCTAAGCGTGGCTAGTAAAAAGATGCCAAACTCAGAGGTTGCTGGGCATGCAAATGTCTTTATCTTTCCAAATTTAAACTGCGGAAATATCTGTTATAAAGCAGTTCAGCGAAGCGCAAACGCTCTAGCTGTGGGTCCAATACTTCAAGGGCTAAAAAAGCCAGTTAATGACCTAAGCCGCGGTTGCCTCGTTGAAGACGTGGTAAATACTATCTTAATCAGTGCCATACAAGCAGGAGAATAATATGAGAATTTTGGTTTTAAACTCGGGTAGTAGCTCAATAAAATTTCAACTTTTTGCAATGGATACAAAAACCAGTCTAGCAAGCGGTCTAGTCGAGCAAATCGGTAGCTCCAGCTCAAGAGCGGTACTAAAAGCAAACGGCGAAACCTACGAGATAAAACGCTTCATAAAAGACCACCATGACGGACTTGAGGCGATGAACGAGCTCTTTGTTACATCACACACATTGCACGATCTAAGCGAGCTTGATGGTATCGGACATAGGATAGTTCACGGGGGCGAGAGCTTTTTTAGCTCAATGATCGTTGATGAAAGCGTCATCAAAAAGATCGAGGAGATAAGCCCACTTGCCCCTCTTCATAACCCAGGGCACCTTGCTGGCATTAAAAACGCGATGAAAGAGAGCAAAAATGTGCCTCACGTGGTCGTTTTTGACACGGTATTTCATCAAAGCATGCCAGAGTACGCCTACCGCTACGCTCTACCTTATGACGTTTGCAAGACTCATCACATCAGAAAATACGGCTTTCACGGCACTTCGCACAGATATGTCTGCAAGCAAGCGGCAAAAATGCTTGGCATAGAGTTTGATAAATTTAACGCTATCTCACTTCATCTAGGTAACGGCGCCTCAGCATGTGCGGTGCAAAACGGCAAAAGTATCGATACCTCGATGGGGCTTAGCCCACTTGAAGGACTCATAATGGGTACAAGAAGCGGTGATATGGACCCAGCCGTGGTCATTTACTTGCTAAATATCGGCGTTTTAAAGTGGAACGAGATCGATAACTTTTTAAACAAAAAAAGCGGACTTTTTGGAATTTGTGGCTCAAGTGACATGAGAGAGGTCGTAGCCAAGATGCAAAACGATGAGCGAGCAAAGCTTGCATTTGAGATGTTTTGCTACCGAGTGAAAAAATATATTGGCTCATATTACGCCATTTTAGGACGCGTTGATGCACTTATATTTACTGGCGGTATCGGCGAAAATGCACCAAATACAAGGCAAAAAATTTGTGATGAATTAAAACATCTTGGCATTCACATAAATCACGATCTAAATTTCCAAGACATGCGAGGTGAGAGATGCATAGATGGGGATGACGCTAAGATAAAAACACTCATCATCCCAACAAATGAAGAGCTAGAAATCGCGATAGAAACGGCTAGAGTAATAAAAGAGAGCAAAGCCAAATAAATAGATATTTAAAATAAAATGATTAATTTGTGTTTTGCCAAACTCAACATATAAATTTTAAGTCTAGCTCGTTTTAAAATAGAATTAGCATTCTTAGGCTACGAGATAAAAAGCTTTTGCGAGTTTAAAATCGCAAAAGCTTGCAATCAATTTTTCTTAAAAAATCTCAAAATTTTTGCTTGAAGTTTAAACTGATCCGAAAGCTCCATTATCGGATAAGCTCCAGCATATTTTTTGCCACCAGGCAGGTCTTTGCTAACGCCTCCACGTGCAGCGATCTGCGCGAAGTCGCCCACTTTTACATGACCAGCTGAGCCGCTTTGTCCGCCCATTACGACGTTTCTGCCTAGCACTGTTGAGCCAGCAAGGCCAGTTTGTGAGACTATTAGGCAGCCATTTCCAAGCTCGCAGTTATGGCCTATTTGAACGAGATTATCTATCTTTGTGTAGTTTGCGATCGTCGTGCTTTCAAAAACACCACGATCTATTGTCGTGCAAGCACCGATCTCGACATAATCGCCTAAAACTACATTGCCATTGTGGTAAATTTTTACATGCTCGCCAGTTTTTGTATGTGCATAGCCAAAACCGTCACTGCCTATAACGCAGTTTGCCAGCAGATGACACTCGTTACCGATGACGCAGTCGTTATAAATGACTACGTTTGGGTGGATGATGCAGTTTTTGCCGATAGTCACATTATCGCCCAAAAATGCCCCAGCCATTACTACCGTATTTTCGCCCACGCTCACGTTTGAGCCTATATAGACATTTGGCATTATCTTTGCACTCTTGGCGATATTTGATGGCTTTGGCTCACAAAAAAGCGGCTTAGCATAATCTTTACTAAGCAAGGCAAATGCAAGGTGCGGATTATCGCAGACAAGTGCAATCATGCCAGCTGGCACCAGGTCCAAAAGGGCTTTTGTGACCAAAATAGCTCCAGCATTTGATGTGCTTATAAATTTTGCATTCTTCTCGCCATCACAGTATGTTAGCTCAGCTTTATTTGCATTTTTTAAAGAATTTAAGGCAAAAATTTCTATATCTTCTCCGCTAAAAGTAGCATTTACTTTTGAGGCTATTTCACTTAGTTTCATCATATATCCATTATCACAGATCCGCCGCGTACGACGTCAACTGGGTTAAATTTCTTTATTGATTTTAAAAAGCTCTCGATCCTACTCGCATCGTCAGCCACCATGACAACGATGTAGTTTTCATTTGTGTTTGTCACGATACCGTTGTATGCCTTTAGTATCGCTTCAAGGCCAGCAAAATTTTCACCAAGCGGAATTTTCACAAGAGCCATCTCTTTTTCGACAAATTCGCCACTTTCTATGACTTTATACGTTGGTATGAGCTTGTGAAGCTGTTTTACGATCTGCTCTAAAACTCTCTCGTCGCCACTTGTTACGATACTTAGCCTTGAGAAGTTGCTCTCAGGTATCGGAGCAACGGTGAGCGTATCGATGTTGTAGCCCCTGCCCGCAAAAAGCCCAGAAATTCTAGCTAAAACGCCGTGTTCATTTAAAACTATAACCGAAATCGTTCTTCTGATACTCATTTTTCTTCCTTGCTCTTTAATATCATATTATAAATCGCAGCTCCAGCTGGAACCATAGGAAGCACATCCTCAAAGCGGTCGATCCTAACGTCGATCATCGCTGATTTTTTGCTATCGATCGCCTCTTTTAAAGCCTTTCTAAACTCATCCTTGCTCTTGCAAACAAAGCCAATGCCGCCAAATCCCTCAGCGATCTTTACAAAATCAGGCTGCAAGCTAAGATCAGTTGATGAGTAGCGTTTTTCATAAAAAAATGTCTGCCACTGACGAACCATGCCTAAGAAGTTGTTGTTTAAAATGATGTTTATAACAGGCATATTTATCTCATGAGCAGTCATTAACTCTTGGATATTCATAAGTATTGAGCCATCACCTGTAAAATTTATAACAAGATTGTCTGGTTTTGCACATTTTGCGCCGATCGCTGCAGGGAGGCCAAATCCCATTGTGCCAAGTCCACCACTTGTGACAAGCTGTCTTGCTCGGTTAAACGGATAAAACTGCGCCACCCACATTTGATGCTGTCCGACGTCTGTTGAGATTATCGCATCAGCTCCTGCTATCTTCGCGGTCTCTTCGATGACCCATTGTGGCTTTAAGACCTTGTCGCTATCTGTGTAGCCAAGTGGATTTAACTTAGAATATCTATCTAAAATTTCTCTCCAAGGTGCGTAGTTTTCAGGCTTTGCATTGACTTCTTCATAAAGCTCAGTTAGCACGTTTGTAAGATCACCAACGATTGGATAGTGGGCATTTATGATCTTTGAGATGGAGCTTGGATCGATATCGATGTGAATTATCTTTGCATGTTTGGCAAACTCATCCGTCCTGCCAGTGATCCTATCACAAAACCTAGCCCCAAGCGAAACGAGAAGGTCGCACTCGCTAAGTGCCATATTTGAAGCGTAGCTGCCATGCATGCCTGCCATGCCTAAATTTAGCTCATCTTTTGCGTCAAGCACACCAAGAGCCATCAGCGTCTCAACCGCTGGGATGCCAGTTTTTTTCATAAATTTACGGATGATCTCGCTTGCATTTGATGCGACTGCACCGCCACCGATGTATAGAAGTGGTCTTTTAGCTTCGTTTATCGCAACTGCTGCTTTTTTTATCTGTTTTGAGTTGCCCTTATAGGTTGGTTTGTAACTTGGAATAGAAATTTCTTTTGGATAGACAAAGTCACCAAGTCTTGATGTGATATTTTTTGGGATATCGATATGAACCGGTCCTGGACGGCCTGATCTTGCGATGTAAAACGCCTCTTTTATGATGCGAGGTAGCTCTTCAACGCTATTAACTAAAAAGTTATGCTTAACACAGGGGCGTGAAATGCCGACCGCATCGATCTCTTGAAAAGCATCTGTACCGATCATAAATGTTGGTACTTGACCGCTTATTAAGACGATTGGGATACTGTCGCTATAAGCTGTTGCAAGGCCAGTGACTGCATTTGTAAAGCCAGGACCACTTGTCACAAAGGCAACGCCGACTTTACCGCTAACTCTAGCGTATCCATCGGCTGCGTGAACGGCCGCTTGCTCGTGGCGAACCAAAACATGTTTAAAATAAGTCTGCTTGTATGTTTCGTCGTAGATATTTAAAGCTGCACCGCCAGGATAGCCAAAAACTATCTCAACGCCCTCTTCGTGCAAGGCCTCGCTTATCATCTGTGAACCAGAAATCTGTTTTATCATCACTTTAGCCTTTTGATAAATTTATCGCAGATTATATCCCAAAGCATTTTAAATCCATTTTAACTTTCTAGCGAATTTTAGGTATCGTTTTGATTTTCTTGAAAAATTTTTAACTAGTTTAGAAGAATAATACAAAATATTTTACATAAAATTAAACATATTATTTTTAGTAAATTTAATAAATTTAAGAGCTAGAACTCATTTGCATAAATTTTATGTCTTAATTTTTTAATTAAACTAAGTCTAAAATTTTGCTTCATTTTTTATATCATTTAGCTTTTTAACGGCTTCGTCAAAGTCATCAGAATTTATGAAAACATTAATATTTTCATTTTTCTTATAGACTTTATCATAGTATTTTGTAAGTAAAATTTCAGCTACTTTAGCAATGTCATTTTCATTAAATTTAGCCACAGCTTCATCTCTAGCTTTTTTATCAATAAATGGCGAAATTTTCTTCATACACTCGTCAAAAAAAGCTTTATCCACACTTTTATAGTCATCTACTATACAAGAAATTCTTTTTTCTAAACTTGCGCTCACTTCGACATTTATACCATTTCGCATCGCCTCATAAAGACTTTTTGGCAAACTTAACGAGCCGATCCTTCTGCTCTCGCCCTCGATAAAGCAAATTTCATCTTTTAGCGTGATGAGCTTTTCAAATAACGCATCTTCAAAGCTTTTTTGGCTTGGCTGCGCGCCATTTATCGCTCCAAAGACAGAGCCTAGGTGATTTGCCATAGCTTCAAGGTCTATTGATGGGCTTAGAGCCCTTATTAGCTTACTTTTATAGCAGCCAGTATTTCCAAAAAGAGTGATAAATTTTGTGCTCAAAGGTCGATTTAGAAATTCTAAAACGTGATTTCTATAAGCTTTATAGCCACCACTAAGCCTAAAAACTCTATATCCTATCATGCTTAGCACATAGCCAACAGAATTTGATCTAAGCCCACCTTTAGCGCAGTAGATGCCAATAGCTGAACCAACCTTGGCTCTTTTATAAGCCTCATCAATGATATTTTGTAAATTTTTGCAGATATACTTTGCACCAAGACTCTTTGCTAGGGATCTATCGCTTTTATAGATCGTGCCTACCTCTTTATGTTCCACGTCATTTAAAGCATATAAATTTATGGCATCTTTTATGTGTGAATATAAAAATTCATGTGGCGATCTTGCGTCTATTAAAATTTCAAAAGAGCTTCTTTTCTCTAGCCACTGCTCTGCATCAAGCTCAAATAACGGCACTAAATGCCTTTTTTAGTTTCTCAAAAAGTGGATGAAATGGCGTGCCATTTACTCTCACATCAGAGATGGTGGTTATAAAATTTGTATCCCCGCTCCACCTTGGCACAAGGTGATAATGCACATGTTCAGCTATACCAGCTCCCGCTGCCTTGCCTAAATTCATACCTATATTTACGCCATTAGCATAAAGCTCTTTTTTTAAAATTTCAACTCCAAGCCTTACAAATTTACTCATCTCAAACCAAGTCTGCTCATCAAGCTCTTCGATCTTGTCGGTATGCTGATTTGGTATTATCATAAAATGCCCTGGAGAATACGGATATAAATTCATAATCCCAAAACAATATTTAGCTCGAAAAAGCACACCATTTTTATCATCATCATCTGAGTTTACAACATCACAAAAAACACAGCTATCTTTTTTAGCGCTAAAGTATTCGCTTCTCCAAGGGGCACAAAGGTGCTGCATTACTCGCCCTCCTTTATCTTTTTGACGGCATTTTTTATATCATCTTGCCTCATAAAATGCTCTCCTATCAAGAAGGCATCTACGCCTATTTTGCTTAGCTCCCTAAGCTGCTCATGCTCGTAAAGACCACTTTCAGCGACTATTATCTTGCCATTTGGCAAAAGTGGTATGAGCTTCTCACAAAGGCTCATATCCATCGTAAAATCATCTAAATTTCGGTGATTTATACCTATTATATTTGCTCCTGCAAAGATAGCCTTTTTCACATCACTCGCGTCGTGAGTTTCAACCAAAACTTCAAGACCTAAATGATGAGCGTAGTCTAAAAGCTCTTTTAGCTCATTTTGAGTTAATGCTTTTGCGATAAGCAAGATAAAATCCGCTCCATAAACAAGAGCTTCAAGAATTTGATACTTATCAATAATAAAATCTTTTCTAAGGATCGGCCTTGATGCGTAGCGCCTAACTTGAGTGATATACTCGATGTTGCCTTTAAACCAATGTGGTTCAGTTAATATACTAAAAGCATTTGCGTATGGCTCGTATTCCTGAGCGATTTTTATCGGTTCAAAGTCTTCTCTTATCACCCCCTTACTTGGGCTTGCTTTTTTGATCTCAGCTATGATTTTTATCGGCTCATTTTGACTTGCTCTAAGTGCATTTAAAACATCTCTTGGCACGTATGGATTATACGCGAGCGAGCGGCCAAGCCACTCCTCAGGGAAGTCTGCCTTTCTTTTCGCAAGATCATCTTTAGTTTTTTTTATTATCTCATCAAATATCATTTTTTAAGCCTTTTGTTTAGATTTATTATACAGCGCTCTATTAGGTGCAAATGCTCTTTTGCCTCTTTCGAAGATCTAAAATCAATATCCTTCATCGCATGCTGCATGATGCTTTTTGCCTTTTTGCACTCACCGAGCTTAAAATATCCCCACGCTAGCGAATCCTCATAATAAGGCGACTCAGGCGAGATAGCAAGCGCCTTTTGCACAAGCCCTATACCCTTTCTAGGGTCAATATCATGATCTATCAGCAAGTAGCCATAGTAGTTAAAAAACATATCATTTTCTAGTTTTGGCACGCTAGCTTCAAATTTGTCTAAAATTTCAGCCATTTTTTGTTCGTTCAAGTTGTCTTTATTCATCTCGTATTCGTAAATCGCGGCTTTTGCTAAAAAATTTAAATCCCTGCTATCGTTATAAATTTTAACAGCAAGTATGTATGCGTCACCAAAATTACTAGTTGCCGCATAAAGATCCATAAGCGCCACATCGTTGTAGCTATATTTTTTTAAAATTTCAATTGCTGCTTTGTAATTTTTATCATAGATAAAAAACTGCACGATCTTATCAATATACGAAGTGTCGTGATTTAGCTCATAAAGCTCTTCAAAGAGTTCGATCACTTTTGGGAAATTTCTTTGCTGGGAGTAAATTTCAGCCAAAAGCTCGCAAGTCTTTAGCGTACAGCCTTGTTCATCTCTAAATTTCTCAAGATATTTTGTAGCGTCTTTTATCTTATCCATGCGATTTATCAAAATATCAACAATACGGAGCAAGTTTTCTTCTTCTTGCTTTAGAGAGTATGCCTCTTCAAAGTATTTTAGTGCAGTCGTTGTTTCATTTTGCATCATACAAATTGTGCCAAGCATGAGTAAATTTTGAGCATTTGGCTCTTTTGTGGCAAGCTCTTGCATTAAACTTTTAGCCTCATTTAGCTTTGAAAGATTTACTAAATTTGCCACCTTTATACGGATAAAATCGCTATCATCTTTTAAGCTTTTTTCGCCTTCATTTATCAAAGCGTCTAAATTTTCATTTTTTGTAGCAAAGGCGAGCTTGATCGCCTCTTTTAAATAAGCTTTTTGATTCGTATCTTTAAAAATGTTTGAGTAAGCTTGAATGCTAGCATTCACATCTCCGCTGTCTTGAAACAATAAAGCCTGCATTAGGCGTAAATTTATACTTTTATTATCGTCAGCCAAAAGTAGCTGCGAGTTAAAAAATACGCTCATAAAAAATACTAAAATTTTACGCCAATGCATTCTGCTTTTAGCTCCTTTAAATTTTTTTTAAAATAATTCCAAAACGGAAAAGTCCTACACTGCTGTGGCCTTAGCTCATAGACTGAGCAGTTTTTATTTTTTTCATCAAAAAATACACAAGCAAAGCCATCTTCATAAGGCTTCTCTTTTATGCTACACCTTAGCCCAACTCTTATTAAAAACTGCTTTTCAAACTCATCTTTACTCATATGAAATGCAGTGCAAAATTTTGAAATTTCTTCTTCGTTTATCCAAATGTAGCCACTCTCTCCCGTGCAACACTTGCCGCCACAGCTCTCGCAAAAGCTGGCATCAAACTCATAGTTAAAGCCTTGCACCCTCACGCTAGTTCCTGATAATCGACGCTCTTTGTGTCAGCTTTTTTAAAAATTTCAATCGCCTCTTTTGTATGCGAGCCATTTTCACTCATCACTAAAGGTGGCAAAATTTTTAGCTTTGAGTTTGAATTATTTCTCACCTCAAATAAGGCCAAATTTGCTGGCTTATCTGCCTTTGTATGAATAAATTTTAGGCTTACTAAATTTAACTTAAACTCTTTTAGACACGCTACAATCTGACTAAGATCATCAGGTGCATAGCAAAAAAACGCCCTTTTGTGAGGCTTTAAATTTACGCTTATACCTTTTATAAAGTCTTTTAGACCCAAAGAGCTTGTGTATCTACTAGCCTTTATATGCTCATCTTCGCTTTGTTTTGCACCCTCGTGATAAAATGGTGGATTTGATACGATGAGGTCAAATTTCTCACTATCTTTAAAATCTACAAAATTAGCATTTATAATTTCTGCCTCCAAGCCGTTCTTACTGGCATTAAATTTAGAAATTTCACCATTTATCTGCAAGATATCAAGCAAGCTTAGGCTGGAATTTTTAAAGTCACGTTTAAGCAAAAGCCCAAGTATCCCGCACCCTGCGCCAACGTCTAAAATCCTGCCTGAAAAATTTTTCAAACTTGAGCTTATAAAATCATAAAGTACCAGCGTATCGCTGTTGTAGCGATAGCCACTTTTTAGCTGAGCCAAGATCATCTATAAACCTTGATGATAAAGCCACGCGTGACATCTTTTACGATCACTTCGGAGCTAAAGCTTATCCTTGCAAAATCGCCAAATTCTTCTTTTATAAGCTCGGCTGCTGCCTTTGCGCGCTCTTTACCAACGCCATAATTTACATAGTTATTTAGCCTGCCAAGATCATCTTTTTTGATGCTTTGCGCTACATTTGATGGGATGACAAAATTTTTCTTATCTACGATCGGAATTATCTCATAAAGGTAGTTTGAGTTAAATCTTTGCAAAAATTCGCTCACCCTATTCTTACACATCACGCTAATCTTATCTTTTGCGTCCATGTCATCACACTCAAGGCTAGAGATCAAAACTAGCTTTGTTGGAGTTTCAGGTTTTGTCGTAGCTTGCAAAATATTTTTTAAATTTACATTTTCATTTTCAAGCTCATCTTGCCTATTTAAATTTTGCTCGATATCTTTTTGAAGTTCGATGATCTTGGCATTTACTGGACTTCCTTTTACGCTAGATGAGCTAAGTTCATTTATTTTAGAATTTAACCTCTCAATCGTCTTATTACTCTCGTTTAATTTATGTTTTGCGCTTTCAAGCTCGTTTTGTAAGCTTAGTAAATTTTTACCGCCGCTTTTGTTGCTATCAGCAAAAAGAGCTGATGTATCAGCTATCTTTTTTTGCAAAATATTTATTTGCTGACGCAAAATTTCATAATTTTGCATATCGATCTTTAGCGTCCTTTTTTGAGCTTCTAGCTCACTTTGCTTTGCTGCTAGCATTTGACTTGTTTGCGTGAGATTATTTTCCAGCTCTTTTATCTTTTCATCTTTTAAATTTATCTTTGCACTTAAATTTTTCAACTCGCTGTCATTTAAACCAAGCTTTTGAGTCTGCAAAGAGATAGTTTGATTTTGCTCAAACAAAGTTTTTAAAAATTTATTCGTCTTTGTATCAAGCGTCTTTAGCTCATCTCGTGCATTTTTAAGGCTCTCTTCACTCAAATTTAGCTTTTTATTTAGCTCACTTAAACTTGTATTTACATCTAAATTTTGCTTCTCTAGCTTTTTATTTAACAAATTTACCCGTTCAAGCTCTTTTTTAAGCAAGCTTATATTTTCATTTGCGAGTTTATTTTCCTGCTCGCTTTTAAGATTTTTTTCTTTTAGATCATTAAAACTTTTATGAAGTGCCGCAAGAGAGGCATTTAGCTCTAAATTTTTACCATTATAGTTTTCAACTGCCAAATCTTTTGAGTTTAAATTTTTCTTTATCTCATCAAGTTCATAAATTCTATCTTTTAAGGCAGTCTTGCTTGACTCAAGAGCCTCCTCAAGATCAATTATCTTATTTGCCTTTTTTGAAAGCTCATCCTCCATAACACTCTTTTGCGTTTCAAAGCCATCAGTTAGTGCATTTATCTCTTTTTCGTAGCTAAATTTTTGTGTATTAGCGTCATTTTTTGCTCGCTCGATCTCCTCTTTTAAAAGCAAAATTTCTTTTTTTTCGTTTTTATCTTTTTCATTTTGAGTATTTTCATACTCTTTTATTAGCGCATCTTTTTGAGCCAGTGTCGTATTTAGCTCTATATTTTGCTCTTTTAAAGCTGTGTAATTTGCCTCAGCTGCCTCTTTAAATTTAGCAAAATTTGCTTCAATGTCTTTTACCTTACTTTCATCGCCATTTTTTGCCTCATTTATCGCATTTTCAAGGTCTATTATCTTTTTTTCATAGGCTTTTGAGCTCTCTATCATATCAGCTTGAGCTTCATTTAGCCGTTTTGTGAGAGTTTGTATATTTTCAAAGTGTTGTGCTTCAAGCTCGCCTAGCGTCTTTTGATTTTTTTCAACTATCTCATTTTTTTCATTTTCGATATTTTTTTTCATCTCTGAAATTTTGCTTATAAAGTCCAAATTTTTCTCGCTGATATCGACATTATCGGTAGCTAAAATTTTATTTTTTTTACTTAGCTCACGAACTTGTTCTTGAAGTTCATTTACATCATTTGATAAATTTTGATCGCTCGTTTCAGTAAAATTTTGGATATAGCTTTTTGGAGTTATATATCCGCCATATTCGTAAAGATCGTCTTTACTGATGTATTTTTGTCTCTCTTCTTCTGGCAAATTGTCAAAATTTATAGAATAAATCGTTTGATTAGTATCTTTCGGTGTCTCATCTTCTTTTGGAGATTTAAAAAACGATAGGCAAAAGCCAACTATCAAACAAAAAATAGCTAGTAAAATTTTATTTATCAAGCTTATGCCTTGCCCTTTAAAATGTCTTTTATGACGTGATGAGCGTGATTTAGAGCAACGACTATTGAGCCGCCATTTTTTAGCACGATGTCACCGCCCACATAAAGTCCTGGCACGCTACTTTGGTAGTTACTATCAACTATTGGAGTGCCTTTTTCATCGATTTTTATCTGACATTTTTGTAAAAAATCAACCGGACTTGAGCCGCCTATTGCATAGACAACTCTGTCATAAACGCGAATTTTACCATTTTCGTAATGCACTCTAACTTTGCCTGATTCGTTATCTATCTCTTTTATATCGTGATTTAGCCTAACTTTTATCTTGCCGTGCTTTTCTAACTCCCAAAGTGCGCTTAAATTTGTCTCATTTACGCGGCTAAAATTATCTTTTCTATAAGCGATTGTGGTTTTATTGTATTGGCAAAGCTCGATCGCATACTCAACTGCTGAGTTTCCGCCACCTACAACAAGCACCTTTTCGCCGTTTGTACA
Organism: Campylobacter concisus; assembly: GCF_002092855.1. NCBI lineage: Bacteria > Pseudomonadati > Campylobacterota > Epsilonproteobacteria > Campylobacterales > Campylobacteraceae > Campylobacter > Campylobacter concisus. Next base: position 54,546 of record NZ_LVLC01000001.1, on the reverse strand, counting down.
GCTATCGAGGTTAAAATTTACAACTGAGTTTAGTGAAGGTGGGATTTTATAATCAGGCTTATTTGGTCGTCCCATTTTGCCAATTGATATCATCACATTTTTAGCTTCATAGACGGCTTTTGAGGTAGTTACTTTAAAAATTTCTCCATCTTTTTTTACGCTCTCTACTTCAGAGTTAAAAAAAGCTTCAATCTTTTCAGTATCAAGCAGCTTATCAAAATAATCAAGCGTACTCTCTTTCGTGCCATCCTCAAATGAAACTACACCATGTATCGTACTATCTTGCCCTTTATACTCTTTATCTACGCGTTTATTATCTTTATAAAATTTTCTTATCGTTTGGCTGTGATTATCGCCTTTTTCAAGAAGCAAAACGTTGTTTAAACCATTTCTTTTTGCCTCAACTACGCTAGCAATTCCACAGGGTCCGCCACCAACAACAATTAGATCATAAACATTTACCATCTTTTTCTCCAAATTTTATAAATTCTAAGCTTTTTTAACTAGATCAGCCATCAAAAATGCAAGCTCAAGTGCCTGATCAGCATTTAACCTTGGATCACATTGTGTTTCATATCTTTGCTCAAGCGAACTTTCAGTGATATTTAATGCCCCACCAGTGCACTCTGTCACGTCTTGACCTGTCATCTCAAGATGTACGCCGCCAGCCCTTGTGCCCTCAGCTTTGTGAATTTCAAAAAAGCTTCTAACTTCGCTTATTATCTTGTCAAATTCTCTGGTTTTATAGTTATTTGATGTTTTTACAGTATTGCCATGCATTGGATCAATACTATAAACGATATTTAGTCCTTCTCGCTTTAGCTCTCTTAAAATTTTTGGTAAATTTTCGCCTATCTTGTCAGCGCCCATTCTGATTATCACATTTAGTCTGCCAGCTTCATTTTCTGGATTTAGTTTATTTGCAAGTGCGACGACATCTTCAGCCTTTGCACTTGGTCCGATCTTTACACCGATAGGATTTTTCACACCACTTAAAAAATGTACGTGAGCATCATTTGTACCACGCGTCCTTTCACCTATCCAAAGCATATGAGCCGAGCAATCATACCACTCACCGCTAAGACTATCAACCCTAGTTAGCGCCTCTTCGTAAGGGAGTAAAAGTGCCTCGTGAGATGTATAAACCGCGGTTTGATTTATGACTGGCGTATTTGCTGAAGTGATGCCACAAGCTGCCATAAATGAAAGCGTCTTTGTTAGTTCATCAGCTAGTTTTGCGTATTTCTCGCCGATCTCTGGCTTTTTAACAAAGCCTAAATTCCACTTATGCACTTGATGAAGGTCGGCCAAACCACCTCTTGAAAAGGCTCTAAGTAAGTTCATCGTAGATGCGCTTTGATAATACGCCTCTATCATACGTTTTGGATCAGGCACTCTTGCCTTTTCGTCAAATTCAAAGCCATTTATGATGTCGCCTCTATAGCTTGGAAGCTTAACGCCATTTACCTCCTCAAAATCGCTACTTCTAGGCTTTGCAAACTGCCCTGCTACGCGGCCCACTTTGACCACAGGATAGCCACCAGCAAAGGTTAAAACTATCGCCATTTGAAGTAAAACCTTAAACATATCTCTGATGTTATTTGCATTAAAATTTGTAAAACTCTCAGCGCAGTCGCCACCTTGAAGCAAAAATGCCTCGCCATTGCAAACTTTTGCAAGTTCTTCTTTTAAACTTCTAGCCTCGCCAGCAAAGACCAAAGGAGGAAGTCCTTTTAATTTTTCTTCGACCTCTTTAAGCTCTTTTAAATCTGGATAATTTGGTTGTTGCAAGATATTAAATTCTCTCCAGCTATCGCGGTTCCAAGTCATTTATTTTCCTATCTTTTTTGCCTTAAATTAGACGCTGATTATATCACGCAAAACTTAAAAAATAAAAGCCATTAATGGGCTATTAAAGATATTTTGCATACAATCGCTACTTTAAATTTACCCAAAAAAAGAGAAGATTTTTTTCATGATAAAAGGCATTTTTTATTCGCTTTTGGCATCAGTTTTATTTAACTGCATTTACTACATGTCAGTGCTCATGAACCCCATCAGCACACAAGCTCTTATTGGATACCGCATGATCTTTGCCATGCCTTTTGTCATCGCCGCCATTTTTTTGTTAAAACAGCAGCGAAATTTCAAATTTTTACTTCTAAAAATAAAGCTAAAACCTAAAATTTTACTAGTTTTGCTTGCTACCTCGCTCATTGTCTCATTTCAGATGTGGCTCTATCTCTGGGCTCCAAGCAACGGATCAGCGCTAAAAGTCTCTATCGGCTACCTCATCATGCCAATAGTCATGGTCCTTTTTGGACGGATATTTTTTAAAGAGCACCTCTCTAAAACAAAGCTAGCCTCGATATTTTTTGCAGCCCTTGGCGTCTTTAGCACAGCTATACTAAGCGGCGGCATCTCGTGGGAGAGCGCTGTAGTTTTTTGCCTTTATCCAGTCTATTTTGCCATTAGAAAGTACTACAACCTTGCAAATTTCTCAAGCTTTGTTATAGAGATAATTTTTATGTTTTTATTCTCATTTTATTTTGCGCTCACAGCCGATATGAACTACGTGATGAGCCAAAATCCAAACATCTACTATCTGCTCATCTTGCTTGGTGCTATCAGCGGCATAGCCCTCATCGCCCAGATCCTCTCAAGCACGCTCGTGCCGATAAATGTACTAGGTTTGCTTACATATTTTGAGCCTATAATGATGCTTTTTGTCTCATTTGCTATCGGCGAGAGACTGGAGAAAAGCTCATACTTTTTAATGATCTGCCTAGCCATCTCGGTCACACTTTTGATGATAGATAGTATAAATTCTATAAAAGGCGACAAAAATACCAAGACTAAATGAGAGCCAAAAAGGCGTTATTCTCGCGCTTAGCGCCTTTTTTATGTGGGGGTTTTTGGCGGTTTATTTCAACCTCTTTAGCAAAGATGTCGATGCTTATGAAATTTTAGCCCACAGAGTCATTTGGTCATTTTTCTTAATGGCTGGAGTGCTTTATTTTAGTGGCAAAATGGGTGAAATTTTTACTTTACTTAAAGATATTCGTTCGCTAAAAATCCTATTTTTGAGTGGCATATTTATCACCACAAACTGGGGCGTTTATGTATATGCGGTTAGCAATGGCAAAATTTTAGACACAAGCTTAGGATATTTTATAAATCCCTTAATAAGCATGCTCCTTGGTGTTATCATCTTTAAAGAAAGGCTAAATAAAAGCGGAATTTTAGCCATTTGCATAGTCGTTTTAGCCATTAGCGTACAAATTTATGCCCAAGGCGGATTGCCATTAGTTTCCATCATCTTGCCACTTTCATTTGGATTTTACGCAGCAGTTAGAAAGATGGCAAAGATTAGCGCATTTAACGGGCTTTTTATAGAAACATTTTTTATGTTCCCATTTGCACTTGCTTACGTTTTTTACATAGCATTTTTAGGTAAAAGCCACTTTGGACTAAATGAAGACTCGCTTTTAATGATCGCCTCAAGCATCGTAACCATCGTGCCACTTGTCGCTTTTAACGCAGCGGCAACAAGGATAAATTTAACAACGATCGGCTACTTGCAATACATCTCACCAACCATCGCGATCCTTTGTGCGGTCTTCATTTACGGCGAAAATTTAGACGGCTACAAGGTCATCTCGTTTTGCATGATCTGGCTGGCACTTGCGATAATTAGCATAGATAAATTTAGAAAAAGGAGTAAAAATGAATAATGTGACGATTTATTTGCTGCTTGGGTTTTTTGCAGCGCTTATTTTATATTTTCAGATACAAAAACTAACCAAAAAGCTCGACGAAGAGGGAGCGGTGCCAGCTTATCAAAAGGCTACGCAAGAGGTTTTAGAAAATTTAAGCAATGCTGAAAAATATCCAAAATTTTGCAATGTAATATTTAAAAAAATAAACGCCTTAAGGCAAGATATTTTATTTGAAGATGCGCTAAATAGCGAGTCTGATAAAGATAAAGCATTAGATGCCTTAGAGCAAATAAGAGAAAAACTGGAAACTTTATCAAAGCAAGAAAATTTAAGCTGGGAGAGTGAGCTCTTTGCGATCTTGGACGATCTAGATGGCTTTATAAAGATAAATTTCAAAAACGGCGAAGATAGAGCTGAGAGCTTAAGAGACCAACTAAAAAAAGAATTTGATGGGTTATAAAAAGATATTCAAAAGACCTAAAGTTATAAAATAATAAAAACTAAGGATAGAAATATGATAAGCGATAATTTAAAAAATGAAATTTTGGATGGATTTGATTTTTACAAAAATAGATACGCCGAAAATACAAAATATAGATCGGACGACAAAATAACGTATGATAAGTTAAGTAACTTTCGTAAAAATTTAATAACTTTTTCTGATGATATTTTTAATGGCTTTAAAGTTATAGATCATGGAAAATGGCAGAATAGTGGAAATATTTCAGAGTATATATGGAATAGATACAAGCCCCATGGAATAGAAAATAAAACAAATTTAATTATTTGTTTTGCCGTCTTGGCTGAGCCAGCTAGTTTTTATATATCTATTGACCTAATCAAAGATAATATAAATAATGAAGAAAAAAGGCAAAAAGATAAAATATATGAGTTTTTAGAAACCGAATGCAAAAAGATACATATATCTGGCTTCAAACTTGATAAACTTGCATGGGAAAAGTATATATACTTTACCATAGAAAATATATATACTTTTACAACTCTTGACTACACAAGCTTACTAAAAGCACTAACAAATGTATATAGGTTGGCATATGAGAAATTTTATAAAAATACGGAAAGCAATCAACAAAACAATAGTGATAATGAAGGATATAAAATGACCGACAATGACAAGAAATTAACTTATCCACTTAATCAAATTTTATACGGTCCTCCTGGAACTGGAAAAACATATAACGTTGTTCGTAAAGCACTAGAAATTATAGAAGGCAATGCGTCAGATGATATGTCTAAATTTAAAAGGTATATTGAAAGCGGACAAATAAAATTCGTAACATTTCATCAAAGCTATGGATATGAGGAATTTGTTGAGGGTATAAAACCTATTTTTAACCAAGATAAGGGATTAGAATACAAAATAACAAATGGAGTTTTTAAAGATATTTGCAAAAATGCAATTTTTAATGTAGGAGATACGATAGAAGGATATACAATCTCTTATGTTGGAAGTGAACTCATAAAACTAAAGAAAAAAAATATAGAAGGAGAAATTCCTGTCCCAATCTATTTAATAGAAGAATTAGTAAGATTATTAAAAAATGGGTCTATTACAATAGAAGATATTAAAAATAGGAGTGCAGCAGAAAAAAATCCAGAAATACTCGAAAAATATATAGTAAATGGTTATACAAATTTGTTCACGTATTTAGTTGAATACTATATGGAAAAATCAAGCATAAAAACAAAAAAACGAGTATTAATCATCGACGAGATCAACCGCGGAAATATATCTAAGATTTTTGGGGAGCTCATAACTCTTATAGAGCCATCAAAAAGGCTCGGAGCAGATGACGAGATAATGGTCGAGTTGCCATACTCAAAAGAGAAATTTGGAGTGCCGTCAAATTTATACATAATAGGCACGATGAATACGGCAGATCGCAGCATAGCTCTTATGGATACGGCGCTTAGAAGAAGGTTTGAATTTGTGGAGATGATGCCAGAATACAATAATCTAAAAGAAGTTGCTGGCATAGATATCGGACAAATGCTAAAAACGATAAACGAACGCATAGAATATCTTTACGACAGAGACCACACGATAGGACATGCTTATTTTATAAATGTGTCAGACATGGAAACGCTTGCAAATGTCTTTAAAAATAAAATTTTACCGCTGCTACAAGAATATTTTTACGACGACTGGGAGAAGATTAGGCTGGTTTTAGGCGATAGTCAAAAAGATGAAAATTTACAGCTTGTTAAAATCAAGAGAAATATGGCAGTTGAAAAACTATTTAGAGGAAAAATCGACTATATAGACGATAAGATTTTATACGAGATAAATAGCGAAGCTTTTAACAATCCGCAAAACTACATAGAAATTTATAAAAATGCAACAAAGCCAGATAACGATAACTGAGTTCGAGCGTATATATCAGCACGATATATACAAAAAAGACTTTGACGATATAGAAAATTTTATTCTTAAAAATAGCGATGAAAATGCGCCTTTTTTAAGGATAGTAAGCGGGGTTGGCGGAAAATTTATACAGGCAAGAAACTATGTCGGCGTTTTGCAAACAAAAAGTGGCTTAACGATAGAGATTTTGCCAAAAATAGCAGACAAAAACGACGCCGAAAGATCAAAAGTGGTTTTTATAAAAATGCTAAATACGTTAAAAAATTTCCCATTTAAAAGCTCAAATTTAGCCAGTTTAAAAATACAAAATTTACCGCTTTTGGAAATTTTCATCTCTATGTTTTTGTGCGAGCTTGAAGCTCTTGTAAAAAAGGGGATAAAAAGCGACTATGTGACGCTAGAAGATAACCTAAAATTTCTAAAAGGAAAGCTCAATATAAACGAGCAGATCAAAAGAAATAGTATCCACAAAGAACGGTTTTATGTAGGATACAGCGAATTTTTAAGCGACATAAAGATAAATCAAATCATAAAAACAACGCTTAAATTTCTATACAAAAAGTCAAATTTCAGTAAAAATCAACAAAAAATACGCGAGCTTTTGTTTATATTTGATGACGTTTCGACATGTAGCGATTATAAAAACTTCTTTGCCAACTATGCCATAAACCGCCAAGTAAAGCACTACGAGCAAACTCTTTTATGGTGCAAGATCTTTTTGCTTAACAACTCATTTACACCGCACAAGGGCGATGATCTAGCCCTTGCCTTGCTATTTGATATGAATGCGCTTTTTGAAAGCTATGTTGGAAATTTTATAAAGAAAAGCTTTCCAGGCACAATATTACAACACTCAGAAAAACATCTCGTAGAAAACCCAAAAAGCTTTAGGCTAAGGCCTGATATATTTTTAGAAGGCAAATTTATAGCCGATACAAAATGGAAGATCATAAGATCAAGAGATGATATATCGCAAGCCGATCTATACCAGTTATATGCCTACGGCAAAAAATACGAGTGCGATAAGCTCTATCTAATATATCCAAAGATAGATGGCATAAAACAAGAGTCTATGGATTTTAAATACGACGATGAAATGCGGCTTAAAATTGTATATTTTGATCTTGAAAAAGACGAAAATAACGCAAATTTACTAACATAACTTTCTAAAAGCCAAATTTAAAGCTTCGCTTTTAGAGCCATTATCCTCTTATATGAAACGTCAATTCGCTCTTTGCTGATTTTTTTCTCATTTACAGCATCGATTATGATCTGAGTGATAAGATCAGCCGTTCTTTGGTTATTTATCTTAAACTCGCTAAAGAGCAAGATGTCGCCACCAGCGTTTATAAATTTCACCACTTTTTGAGTCAATGTCTCGTCGCCGACGCCTTTCATTAGCATATCATCGCTTATGACTACGCCATTAAATTTAAGCTCATTTCGCAAAAGATCGGTTATTATTTTTTTAGAAAGTGTGGCTGGATTGTCCTCGTCGATACCTTTTACAAAAAGGTGTCCGACCATGATGATCTGCGCTCTACCAGTGCTTATGGCGTCTTTATATGGTAGCAGCGCATCCTTGCTTAGCGTGACCTCGCTCTTATTTTTATGCGAGTCCTCTTTTGAGCTGCCGTGTCCCGGAAAGTGCTTAAGTGTCGTTAGGATGCCCTGCTCTTTAAATGCGTCCATAAAGGCATCAGCGTAGATCACTACCTTGCTTGCATACTCGCTAAACGCCCTTTGCTTTGCAGCAATTATCGGCGAGTTTTCGTCGTGTATATCTACCACTGGGGCGAAATTTAAATTTATGCCACACTCCTTTAAATTTATAGCCATTTTTGAGTAGAGATCGTATGCGCTTTTGATATCAAGCGTGCTTGCGACCTCGTATGCGCTAGGATATGGGCCATCAAAGCTCTTATCTTTCATACGGCTTACGTTGCCGCCCTCTTCATCGATAGCGATGAAAATTTTAGGACTTTTCTCTTTGATAGCTTTTATGCTAGCTTTTAGCTGGGCTTTACTAGTGACGTTTCTACCAAGTAGCATCACACCGCCAAACCTCTCATATCCAGCGTCGCTTAGCATCGCACGAAATGCAGCGTCTTTTGTGCTAGCTCCGTTAAAGCCAACCATTATCATCTGCGAGACCTTGGCTCTTAGGCTCACTTCAGCGCCGCTTAGCTCTAGAGCAAAAATAGCCACAAAAAATATAAATTTAAAAGCTTTCATCTTCTTCCCAAAAGCGATTTAACGCTTTCAAAAACGTCTTTGCCATTTAGCATATTTTCAACCTCACTGGCAATCGGCACATATATGCCCTTTTCTTTAGCGATCTTACTAATAGCCCTTGCAGTATCGACGCCCTCTGCCACCTCACCAAGCTCATTTAAAATTTTCTCTAGTCTCTCGTGCCTTGCGATACCAAGACCTACGCGGTAGTTGCGTGAAAGTATCGATGAAGCGGTTAAGAAAAGATCCCCTGCACCGCTTAACCCCATAAATGTCTCATCTTTTGCGCCAAAAAATTTACCAAATCTAGCCATCTCTACAAGCCCACGTGAAATGAGGCTTGCCCTTGCATTGTTGCCAAGACCAAGTCCGTCACAGATGCCACCAGCTATGGCGATCACGTTTTTATAGGCACCACACACCTCAGCGCCGATCACGTCATCAGAGGTGTATGCTTTCATGTAGCTTGGGAAAAATGAAGCAAATTTTGAAGCTAAATTTTGGTTTTTAGAATTTACCACCAAGGCGCAAGGCAGCTTTTGCATGATCTCTTTTGCAAAGGTCGGCCCTGAAAGAAAGGCTAAATTTTCTCTATCAACAAAGTCTTCATAAATTTCATTTAGAAATTTAAGATTTTCCGTGTCTATGCCCTTGCTGGCGACTAAGATCTTTTGACCTTTGTTTTTGTAGTTTTGCTTTAGCCATAAATTTGTAGCTTGCGTTGGGATCGTGCAGACTAGGTATTCGCACTCCAAAGCTTCATCCAAGCTTACAAAATTTGGCATCTCTCTTGGCGTTCTTGAGCTGATGACACACTCGTTATTTTCACTAAATGCGTGAAACAGTGCACTGCCCCACTTGCCAGCTCCGATGACTGCTATGCTCATTTTAGCCCTTTTTTAGCCTATTTTGGCCTTTAAAAGCTCATTGACCTTGCCTGGATTAAAGGCACCCTTGCCCTCTTTCATCACCTGACCAACAAAGAAGCCAAACATCTTATCTTTGCCGTTTTTATACTCTTCGACTTTATCGGCGTTTACAGCTAAAATTTGATCTATGATCGCGATGATCGCTGAGTCATCGCTCACTTGTTTTAAGCCAAGTTTTTCTATGACACTATCAACGCCCGCGTCGTTTTCCATTATGTAGTCTAGCACCTCTTTTGCAGCCTTGCCGCTTATCGTGCCATCTTCTATACGTTTTAGTAAATTTATCATCTTAGCGCTGCTAACTGGGCTTGTCTCGATCGTTACGCCGTTATTTAAACGACCAAGAAGCTCGACTATGAGCCACGTAGTAGCAAGCTTTGGTTGAATTCCAGCAGCGATCAGCTCTTCAAAATACCTAGCCATCTCAACGCTTTGAGTTAAATTTAGTGCATCACTCTCTTTTACGCCTAGCTCGCTAACATATCTTGCGACCTTTTGCTCGGCAAGCTCTGGAATTTTTATCGCTTCGTTATACATCTGCTCTGACACTTCAACAGGCAGCAAGTCAGGGTCAGGAAAGTACCTATACTCCGCGCTATCCTCTTTGCCACGCATTGATCTTGTCACTAAATTTGTCGTGTCAAACAGCCTTGTCTCTTGATAGACCTCTTCGTCATATTTGCCATCTTCCCAAGCTGCACTTTGGCGCTCTACCTCGTAGTCGATCGCTTTTTGGATAAATTTAAATGAATTTAGGTTTTTTATCTCAACTCTTGTATAAAGCTTGGTATCACCTTTTGGACGGATAGAGACATTTGCGTCGCAACGAAAGCTACCCTCTTGCATATTTGCATCACTGATGTTTAAAAAGCGAAGAATCGAGTGCAATTTTTTAAGATAAGCCACCGCCTCATCACTGCTTCTAAGATCTGGCTCACTGACTATCTCAAGAAGTGGCGTGCCAGCTCTATTTAAATCAACTAAACTTTCGGTTTCTTCGTGGATGTTCTTGCCAGCGTCCTCTTCAAGGTGTGCTCTTGTTACACCGATGCGTTTTTTAGTACCATTTACGTCGATGATGAGCTCGCCACCTTCTACGATAGGTATCTCAAACTGGGAAATTTGATATGCCTTTGGAAGGTCTGGGTAGAAGTAGTTTTTTCTATTAAAGACTGATTTTTTATTTATCTTAGCGTTTATCGCCGTGCCAAAGCTGATAGCCTTTTTTACAGCCTCTTTGTTTAGCACAGGTAGCGCTCCAGGCAAAGCTAAGCAGGTCGGACAAACGTGAGTATTTGCCTCGTCACCGAAGCTAGTTGAACAAGAGCAGAAAATTTTAGTTTTTGTATTAAGCTGAGTATGAACTTCTAAACCGATAACGACTTCAAACATATTTTTACCTTTAAATTTATGCAAATTTTTAAGGCGTATTTTAGCGATACTTTCTTTTAAAATATCTAAAAATGAGCGTTTTGACTGGAAAATAAAGAAGGTAATTTAAAATTTAAATAGTTTTAAAAAGGAAAAAGCCATATAAAAATATGGCTTTAAATTTTAATGCTCGTGCTCACTAATAGCAACGGCACCAGCTAGATAAACGTAAGTTAGCATCATAAAAATAAATGTTTGCAAAACAGCCATAAGCGTTAGAAGCGCAAAAGCTGGAAGCGGAGCAAACCAAGGTGCAAGTGTAAGCATCGCAAGCAAGAATAGATCATCTCCCTTAATATTACCAAAAAGACGAAATGATAGCGAAACTACACGTGAAAGATGTGAGATGACTTCAACTGGAAACATAATAGGAGCTAGAAATTTATTCGGTCCCATAAAGTGCCCAAAGTACTTGAAAAATCCATTTTCTCTAATGCCCTCAAAGTTGTAATAAACAAATACAACCAAAGCCAAAACTAGAGTTAAATTTAGACTTGATGTTGGTGACTCAAATCCAGGAATAATACCTACAACATTTGAAAAAAATACGATAAAACCGATAGTTGCAACAAGTGGAAGATATTTCCTAGCTAGTTTTTCACTGCCTAAAGTATCTCTTCCCATCGATATAACGCCCTCCAAATAAGCTTCAACAATATTTTGAAGACCTCTTGGTACAAGCTGCATTTTGCTCCTTGCTATATAAGCAACTATGATAACAATCAAAGCTACAAGCAGAAAGTGAAACGCATAGACAAAGGCGTGGGAGCTATTTAGGAAATTTGAAAATAGAAACAAATCTTTCATTAATTTACCTTGGATTTAGAATTTTGCGTGATTGTAACAAAATTATTGTTAAAACATTTTTAATTTTAAACTCTGAAATAATCGAAAATCAATTTACAAATAGTCACTGCAACGACTGCTAAAAACATTGTTCTAATAAATTTGACCTCTTTTTTAATGACAAGATTTGATCCAAAATATGCGCCTAAAATTTGACCAACTGCCATTAAAAGTCCAACAGCCCAAAGCATCTGTCCGCCGGCTATAAAAATGCCAAGAGCAACGATATTGCTAGTAAAATTTAAGAGTTTCGTATGAGCAACAGCCTTTTTTAAATTTAGCCCAATTAATGCCACTATAGCAAATGTCCAAAAAGAGCCTGTTCCTGGGCCAAAAAAACCATCATAAAAGCCAAGTATCAGCCCAAAAACTACATAAAATAGCTTTTCATTCATCTTTGCAGCTCTATCATTTTCACCGACTTTTGGCATAAAAAGCGTGTAGATAAAAATAGCAATCAGTAAAAATGGGATAATTATCTTTAAAAAATTTGTATTTAAAAATAGGATAACCACCGCTCCGATGATAGCTCCAATGAAAGTAAAAACGATACCTACAAAGCACTCTTTATAATTAATTAATCCCCGTTTTGTGAAATTTAGAGTCGCCGTAAAGCTACCAAAGACACCTTGAAGCTTATTTGTGCCAAGTGCAAGATGTGGTGGTACGCCCATCGCCATAATAGCTGGAAGCGTTATAAGCCCACCTCCACCAGCGATAGAATCGATAAAACCACCTAAAAACGCAGCTATAAAAAAAACGACATAGCTAAGTAGATCAAATTCCATTTTTTGCTCTTTTAATAATTGAAATAAAAGCAGATTGTAATTTATTTGTACTTATCTTTTTGTAAAATTTTTATATTTGAAATGAGAGATTTTTAAAATTTATAAATTTTAACGAGCCTTTGGATCTAGCTCAAAGACTCGTTTATTAAAGCGATTACCTAATAACGCCACAAAGCATTCTAGCGCCGCCACCGCCAAGTGCTTTTGGGTTGTCGCTGTGATTATCGCCACCAACATGAACCATTAGTGAGTGACCTTTTAGCTCGTCAAGACTTTTTATCTTTGGGGCTAGCACTGGATAGTTTGCATTGCCCTCAGCATCTACGTAAAGTGCTGGCAAATCGCCTTTGTGACCCTTATCATCCCATGCAAAAGAGTGCATCTTTGTGCCAGCTGGATCCCAGTGACCGCCTGCTTTCATACCAAGGCCTTTTTCAGTCGCACCACAGTCAGCATTTTCATGGATGTGAAAGCCATGTAGTCCTGCAGTAAGTCCTTTTAAATTTGGAAAAAATGCGACGCCATAGTTTGTCTTAACAGCTACTACTTCGCCGACACTCTTATCGCCCTTCTCGCTTAGCTCATTAACAGGTATAACTAGATGTTCACCAGCTTTTGCATCAAAGTGATGACCTTCGTGAGCAAAAAGCAAAGTTCCTAAAACTGCACTTAGTAAAACGATTTTTTTCATACAAGCTCCTTATGGATAAAATTGTATGGCAAGTCTACCCTAAATTTAAAAATTTAGCAATAATTTTTATTGATTAAGATTTTTTATGATAGTTTCTAACTCTTTACTCTGCCCTATTCTATAAAGCGCAAAGTCGTATTTTATCGGATCAAACTCGTCAAATTCTCTAAGTTTTTTTGTAAGATCCATGACTGCTTTGAAATCGTAGCTCTTTCTGTTTATAAGTCCTAAATTTAAAGAAACTCTATGCGTATGAACATCAAGTGGCATCAAAAGCCTATCTTTTGGTAAATTTTTAAATAGCCCAAGGTCAATATCACTATCCCTTACCATCCAGCGAAGATACATGTTATAGCGTTTATATGGGCTTTGTGGCTCTTTGTCAAAACTCTTACCAAAGAAAAACTCATATCCGTCAGAGCGGTAAGAATTTAGCTTATATATAAATTTAATAAGCTCATTTACGCCATCTATCATTTCGCCATTTTTTGCAAGACCTTGGCGTAAAATTTCCTCTATCTCGCCCTCTTTTTTAAGGCGTGAAAGAGTGATAAAAATTTCTCTTACATCATTTTCATTTTGAAAGCGGTATTTGAAATTTGATAAATTTTTTTTGATATTTTGCTCACTCTCATCAAGCAAACCAAAATCAAGCGAATTTAGAAATTTCACTATCATTTTTGCATTACCATAAGCAAATAACGCACAAATGAGTGCTATGTTTGGCTCTTTAAATTTAGTGGCTACTTGAAGTGGATCTGGGGCTTCAAACAGCCCCAAATTTGTATTTTTGCTAAGTACGTGTGAGTCTAAAAGGCTCTTTAGCTCACTCATTGTTTTAATGAAAGAAGCGTGTCAAGCATTTGATCAACTGTTGTGATGATCTTTGCCGCTGCGCCGTAACTTGCTTGAAAGCGGATTAAATTTGTAAGCTCTTCGTTCGTATCTACGCCACTTGTTGATTGAAATTCCTCTTCAGCTGTCTTTTGCAAAGATGTATTTGTATCGTGGATCGTATTATTTGCCTCTGTATCACTCGCCATGTCAGTCGTAAGATAGCGGTAATATCCCTCGATCGTCTCATCTCTATCAAGCGCTATACCGCTTGAGTAAAAGGTCTGCTTTTGATACTGAAGCTGGATCATTTTATTTGCAACTTCATTATTTCCGATAACTGGCTTTGAGTAGGCACGAAGCTTTGTGTGGTCTTGGGTAAAATTTTGATTTATGCCGATACTATTTGAGTCGGTACCTGAAAAAAATCTATTTATGCCAACAGCACCTGGGAAATTTGTGCCGTGATCGACTATCGATATGCTATAAAGCCCTTGAGCTTGTTTTGGAATGAGAGAAAATGTGCCTTTTTTAGTATTTTTATCATAAAAATATGACGCCTCAAAAAAGTCATCAACATCATTTAACATATTATTGTCTTTATTGTCATCTGAGTTTGAGTTAAAGTCTTTGACGATAGAGTTGCCATATCTTGTATCATTCATCGTCGTCGTGCCATTTACATTTATAGTTTTTCTGGCCACGACATTGCCTTTGTTATCATAAACAATAGCTTCAAAACTTCCATTCCTTATACTATTATCATGATTCATCAACGTCTTATCGCCTTCTAAATAACTTATCGGATCTGAGTTAGAAATTTCAACTGCGGATTCGGCATAGATATTATTTGTACTTGTTATCAAGGTTTTACTAAATGTATTTAGATTATCAATGTATTTTTGGATCGTTCCGTCACTAAATTTATCATTATCTGGCTCGTAGTTTCGACCCCTAAGATCAAGTGCAGCTCCGATTTTACCGCCTGTGATCTTTTCTTCCATTGGTATTCTTCTGCCATCTTCTCTTTCATAATAAATTTTTGTATATCGTCCACTTTCAGTTGAACTCATAGAAATTTCATGAAAATTTACACCATCAACGATACTTACACCGCCAATGTTTAGATTGTAGTATTTTCCTTGATCTGTTATTCCTGTATCTACCCTAGAATTGCTCTTTAGATCGCTTTTATAAACTGCTGTATTTACCAGCTTTGACATCGCAAGCTCAAGCTCATCACGTTTATCACGAAGATCATTTGCATTTATTTTTATACCAGCGTCCGCACCTGATTCTATTCTTTGGATTTGCTTATTAATATTTGCTATTTGTCTGCCTAGCGAATTTATCTCATTTATATTTATTTTTATCGTTTCATCAATCTTTTCATGCATATCATAAAGCATCTTTGACGAGCGGTTAATACTTGCAGTTAATACACTTGCTTTATTTATCAAATTTACTTTCTGAGCACCTGCATTAGGGTTTGAAGCAAAGTTATTCCACGCGGAAAAATACTCCTGAATATCTTTCACCATTCCATTATCTTTTAGATCAGGAAAATATTTTGTAGCTTCTTGCAGAATTCTTTGTTTATAGGCTGTATTTTCTAAATTTGACGATGAGTATTTTAATCTTGAATAGGCAAACTCATCATGAAGTCTTGTTATAGTATCTACTTGTGTGCCTGTGCCAACTCCACCAGGTACTGTATTCATCGCTGGAGATGCGGATTGGACAACACGCTGCCTTGTATAGTAGTTGCTATCGGCGTTTGCGATATTATTTCCGGTTGTACTTATTTGAAGCTGGGCCGCATTTAGTCCTGAAACACCCGTGCCTAATGACATAAAAATATTAGCCATTTTTTTAAACCCTTGATTTATAAAAATTATTATCTATGCTGTTTCCATCTTGGCCGTATTCACTTGTTTTAGTTCCAAAAATTTTTTCATTAAGTGAGTCAAAAAATTCTTTAACGGCAACAACATGCCTTGCATATTCTTTATTAACTTTATGTAAATTTTCAAGCTTTGAACGCATAAGAACAAGCTTTGACTTCACTTCATCGTCTAAAACACTAGCAAGTGTAGTCGTACCGCTCTCTTTTGATACCTTTAAAAGCTCTTTATCTAGTGCTCTTTTTGTATCTTCAAATGCACGAACTAAGGCATTTTTTTTCTTTACACTCTCATCAACACTTGAGTGCTTTGCCTCTTTTATATTTGCGATATCTTGTATGGTTAAATTTATAAGCTCATCAAGCTCACCTATAGCCTCGTCCAAAAGCTTTTTTATCATTTAAATTCCTTAATTACAGCAACGCATCAGCCACAGCCCTAGCCGTTTTTGAGATATCAACCTGATAAGTGCCATTTGCTATGGCATCAGCTATCTCTTTTAGCTTTACGTTTTCGTTTGTTCTTACTTCTTTACTCTGAGTTTCGACCTTGGCATCGCTATTTTTATTTAGCGTATTTGCCTGAAAATTTGGTCTTTGATTCAAAGGCCTTATCATATTCATACCTCTTAAAATAAAATATTTATATCACTACATCGGCAGAATATAAATTTACTTAAGAGTCTCTCTTTAAAAAATCGTATAAAAGTTCTGAAAAACCAAGATTTCCACTCAATGCTTTACTCATTGCATCGTTATACATCGACCTATAAATATCACTACCAGCAGCCTTTGGATATAGCGAGTTGTGCTCGTCTTCTTTTAAAGCAATATCAAGCACAGCCTTTACCATATATGCCTCAAATGCATCAGTTTGCTCTTTTAAAAGCGCGTCTTGTTTAGCATTTGCGTTTTTTATCTTATTTGCCGAAATTTCATTGTATGAATTTAGCGCTAAGGTGTTATCTATTTGCATTATATTATCTCCAGATCGACTTGTATCGCACCAACTCGCTTTAAATTTTCAAGTATCGATATGATATCACTTGGTGTTGCCCCAAGCTTATTTAAAGCTCTTGTTACATTTGCAACGGTAGTTTTTTCACCTGAAATTTTAAGTAAATTTTGGCTAGGCGCGACCGACGTATCGCTTCCTATATTTACATCGTTTTGCGCTACTTCGTCATAGCTATTTGGCTCTATTTTTATTGTGATTGCACCATGCGTTAATACAACTGGACTAACCACAGCATTTATACCACTTACTATCGTGCCAGTTCTTTCATCAACCACTATCTTTTCATCTGGCTTGTACTCTACATCAAGATCGAGCACAGCGCTTGCAAGCTCGATAATACTAACATCATCTGGCTTTTTAACGATAACCGTTCTTGGATCGATCGCCTTTGCGGCATCATCAGAGATATTTGCATTTATAGCATTTTGGATATCAAGAGCGGTTTTAAAATTTGTATCTTTTAGGCTTAGTCTTATGCTATCTTGATTGTAAATGTCATAAGTCACTTCTCGTTCAACCAAAGCTCCATTTAGAATAGAGCCAACGGTTGGGTGGTTGCCACCTGATCTACCCACACTTTTACCACCGATGCTTAAAGCACCCTGAGCCAAAGCATAAATATCACCATCAACGCCTTTTAGTGGCGTCATGAGAAGCGTACCACCTTGCAAGCTTTTTGCATCACCGATAGATGAGATCACGACATCAAGCTTGTCGCCATGCCTTGCAAATGCAGGAAGCTTAGCTGTTACCATAACAGCAGCAGCGTTTTTGGACTTGATATCATCTGGATTTATCTTTACGTTTACACCTTGGAGCATGTTTGATAGAGACTGTATCGTAAATTTCGACGTTGAGCCATCACCTGTGCCGTTTAGTCCAACAACTAAGCCGTAGCCTATTAGCTGGTTATCTCTTACGCCAACGATGTTTGCAAGATCTTTTATCTGCGTAGCAAAGGCTGAAGTAGCTATCACTGAAGCTGCTACAAAAGATAAAAATTTTTTCATATTTTTTCCTAAAATTTAGCTATTTTAGGTTTTTAAAGCAAAAGATGTTCCAAATTTTTATAAATTATTGGAAGTAAGAGAGTGAAGTAGCTCCAAATTTTTTAAATTTTACAAGTTTATATGTAGAAAATTTAAAGTCGCTGTTGTGCTCAAAAACTATCATATAAATTTTTTCTTTTTTTAGCTGTGAGATTAAATTTACAAGCTTTTCATAGATACCATCAAAGCCAGCTCTTATGTCAAATGGCGGATCCAGATAGAGCAAGACCTTGCCATTTTGCGAATTTACAAGATCAGGCAAAATGGCGAAAGTGTCCCCATTTATTGCTTTTAAATTTGCGGCTTCAAGGCTGGCAAGATTGCTTTGCGTGATCTTAAAAGCGGCTCTATCTTTTTCGATAGCGATAGCCTCACGTGCTCCGTTACTAATGGCCTCACATGCCATTACACCGCTTCCACCAAAGCCCTCTATAAATGTAAGTGAGTAAATTTCATCTCTAATGACGTTAAAGAAGGACTCTTTTACGATGCTTTTTGTGCTTCTAGTCGTGCTTAGGCTTGGTAGTTCAAGCCTTTTACCTTTAAATTTACCACTTGAAATTTTGGTGTATAGCTTCACTGGTTTGCCCTTAAAATTTCAAGAAGATCAGCTTTAAATTTATCTATTAAAAGTGAAATTTTCTCTTCTAAGTTCTTTTCATTTTTAGTTTCATTAAGCTTATTTGCTTTTGAAATTTGCATAGCTGAGTAAAATTCTTCAAGCGTATCAAGAAGTGTCGCCTTGGTGAAAGGATGAGAAAGGTGAGCATTCTTTCCTATTATAAATACTGGTTTTTTTGTCACTATTTCATGATCGCTCACTATAAAATCACAGTCTTTATGATGAGCGGCTAAATTTCCACAAAAAAGCAGTAGCGTTTTTTGAAGTAAAATACACTCGCACTCAAATGAAATTTTCATATCTCTTCCTATAAATTTTGCTCGATTTTAACCTAAATAATCAAAAATTTATATAAATACTAAAGGATTTTAAAAATTTACCGATGTAGAAGCTAACGTAAGTTTTAAGGAGTAAAACTATGGAAATTTTCAAGGCAGCAGCGAATCAAGTACTAGATACAAGCATGAGCACATCCGCTCAGCGTCAAATAGATAGCAGACCTATTGAGCATTCTGATGTTAAATTAAGTGCTGATAAAAACAATGAAACCAAAGATGTTAACGAGCTAGACGGACTTAGCAACGAAGAGCTTGCCAAAAGAACAAGAGAGGTCACTGACAAGCTAAATTTTCAAATGCAGCAGCTTGATACTAATGTAAGATTTGCTTACAACGAGAAGCTAAATTTAATGGTCGTACAGGTAAAAGATGCCAAAACTGGCGAAGAGATAACACAGCTTCCAAGCAAAGAGGCTATAAGAATAAGTGAGTATTTCAAAGAAAGCATAGGAATACTTTTTGACAAGGAGAGTTAAAAATGGCAGTAGGTAACGTAACAAATTTAGGAATCGGTACAAAAAATAGCGGACTAAATGATGATCTTATCAAGAAATTAAAAGAAGCAGATGAAGCAGGACAGATCAAGCCTTTAACAAAAAGGCTAGAAAGAAATGACCTAAAGCAAAAAGACCTTGCAGCACTAAAAACTCTAGTTAGCAACGTAAACGTAAGTGGCAAAACACTTGGTGGAGAGGCACTTTATCTAAAAAGAACTACAAATAATGCTGGCAAAAGCGTAACAGCCTCAGCGGCAAATGGCGTTAGCGTGCAAAATTTTAGTATCGATGTGCAAAAACTTGCTCAAAAAGATACATTTCAAAGCTCAAATTTCAAAAACGCTTCAAACTTAGTAGGCGCGACAAATAACGGCTCTTTTGATGTTGAGATCGATGGACAAAAATTTTCTATTAGCGTAACTAGATCAACCACATATCAAGATATTGTAGACAAGATAAATGATATTAGTCGTGGTAAATTGCAAGCTAGAATTTTAAATGTTGGCGGAGATAAGCCAAATCAAATCATGCTTCAATCAGGCAACACTGGCGCAACACAGACTATTAAATTCTCAAATGATACAGCTGGTGTTTTAGATAAGCTTGGCTGGGATAGTACGCAGTTTCAAGATAAAGATGCAAATGGCACTCTACTAACAAATCCTGATGGCACACCAAAGATGACATCAAATTTTGAAAAAAATAGAATTCTAAAAGCACAAGATGCAGAATTTACATATAATGGAGTAAATGTAAAAAGAAGCAAAAATACCTTCAACGACTTAAGGCCGGGAATTTCTATTACATTAAATGAAACTGGTAAAACAAACGTAAGCGTCTCTCAGGATACAAAAGAGGTAATAAAAGCGGTTGAAGAATTTATCAAAGACTACAACCTAATGACCATGAACCTTGGCATAGCTACAAAATATGACGAGGAAAAAGGAGCTGGCACTTTCCAAGGCGTTAGCGAAATTTCAAGCTTAAGATCAAACATTGGTCGTCTTGTAAATGGGCAAGATAGCGAAGGCAAAGCATTAAGCAAATATGGCATAGTGCCTGATAAAGACGGACAGCTTCAGCTTGATCTAAATAAGCTAAATGCAGCTCTTAGCAAAGATCCTGAAGAGATTCAGAAATTTTTCATGGGATCAAGCAAGATCGAGCCAATAAGCTATATGGGAGCATCGACTGTTAGCGCTGGAGCATTAGACATAAAAGCTGGCGATCTTACGATAAACGGCAAGTCGGTTACATTCTCAACTACAGCCACTGCCACAGCCGAAGAGAACGCACTAAAACTTCAACAAGCTATAAATGACGCTGGTATAACTGGAGTTACAGCCAGTCTTGATAAGAGTGGCAAAAGAATCGTCTTAAAAAGAAGCGATGGCGAAAATATCGAAGTAAAAGGTAAAAATTCAGCCTTAACAGCTCTAGGTATGAATGAAGCTACTATAAATCCAGTAACTAAAAAGACAGATGGGCTATTTACAAAGCTAGCTAAAATGCTTGATGGTGTCGTTGGTAAAAAAGGCACAATGATCGCTATGCAAAATCAGCTAAAAGACGAAAACGAGTCGATCACAAAAAATAAAGAGAGCACACAAAAGCTTTTAGATGAGAAATATACAACAATGCAAGAGCGCTTTATCAAGTATAACGCTATCATCGCAAGCTTAGAAAATCAGTTCTCAACACTAAAATCAATAATCGATGCAGAGATAAATAGCAGAAAATAAGAGAGAAAGATGAATCAAAGTGCATATAGTGCATACGCACAGTCTAGTTTTGGGGGCATTGAGTCCCCAACTAAATTAATAGAAATGCTTTATGACGGAATTTTAAAATTTATATTTCGTACCAAAAAGGCGATAGAAGCTGGAGATATAGAGAAAAAAGTTTATTATATTAATAGGACAAACGCTATTTTTGTTGAGCTTTTAAATTCGCTTGATTATTCTCAAGGCGATGTAGCTCACTATCTTAGCGGCCTTTATACAAGACAGATGCAGCTTCTTGCTATGGCAAATATACAAAATGATATCGCAGCTTTGAATGAAGTAACAAATGTTGTAAAACAACTATCAGAAGCATGGAGAGAGGTAACTTCAGGTGAATAGTTGGATCAATGAATTTAAATTAGCATTGATAAACGAAGACACGAGCAAGATAGCTGCTTTATCACAAAATTTTAGTGAGGATATGTTTACGAGCCTAGCTTCAGCACAAGAAGCACAAGCATTAATCGGCGGTGCAATAGAGCTTTTAAAAAACAAGTCTTCGCACATCCAAAATGAGCTTATAAAACTACAAAAAGCTCAAAAATACGTAACAAACTAATCTATTTTTATAAATTTAAAGGCACGGCGTTAAGCCGAGTTCTGTCTTGAGCGATCATTTATCTACGCTTGCTTTTACAAACAAACTCTAGCGAAGGGTTTTAATATAAGACCAAAACCATCCCTTCTTGCTGCAGGTTGGGTTTATATGGCCACGCAAGTTACCAAGCGTGCCGGTGGGCTCTTACCCCACCGTTTCACCTTTACCGCCAAAGCGGAAGTTTACTTTCTGTTACACTATCCCTTAGGTTTCCCTAGCCATCCGTTAGATGGAACCTTGTCTTATCGCAGCTCGGACTTTCCTCTTTTGCAAAAACAAAAGCGATCGCTTACCGTGCCAGAGCGAAATTATAGCGCCTTTGGCTTAAATTTCTAGCTTTAAAAGCTTTAGACTTTTAACTTTATGTTTTTATTTACAAGGTAGATTCGCAGGCAGATAGAGTGCTTTGAGTAAATATTTAGCGTATGTTTTGTTAAAAATTTATCTCAAAGCGCGATAAATTCAGCATTATTTATAGGTCGTAAATCGTACAAGCTACCAAATTTCTCCATTATCTCGTGTGTGGCCTGCGTAAAAGGCTCGCAGCCAAAGTGCGGTACGACGTAAAAATCAACCAAATTTAACCCTGCAAAATCGCTCATATTTGCACTATTTTCATCCATTAGCGTAGCATATCTAGTATCTGGTGCTGCTATGATCGCACCTGCTGACTCGCCGATATAAATTTTACCCGCTTTGACCGCGTTTTTTATAGCTTGCCAGACGTGCGATTTTCTCAGCTCATTAAGCAGATAAAACGTATTTCCACCGCTAACGTAAATGATATCGCACTGACTAATGGCAGATAAAATTTCATCTTCACAAGATGGCTCATCTTGGCTAGATACTAGCGCTACCGAATCCTTGGCGCAAGAGACGTCAAGGCGTCTTAGCTTCGCACCAAAATTTTCTAAAATCTCCGCCGCTTCGCCAACATAAAAATTTACCTCTTCAAATTTTGCTGCCGTATCGATAAAAACAATATCTTTGCCTTGAAAATTTACCACTTCATCAATCTTGCTCGCAACCTCCGCAAAATAAGAACAAAGAAAAATATTCGCCATTTTTAATCCCTTTAAAATATAAATTTGCAAACCCATTATATCCAAACGAGCCTAGAAACGCTTGTATTTTACGTCGCTCGCGTCTTGCTCCACGGGTAAAATTTAGCGGGTTTAGGATACGGGTCTTGGCGCGAAAATCCAATAAATTTAGCCTCAAATTTGAGCTTAAAACGACAATGTAAAGTTTTTGCCCCGCTTCGCTCACAGCTTTTAAAGAGCGTTAGGCGAGGTGAATTTTGATTTGCAAAATTTAAACGTAAAAGTTAAGGTGAAGTCTTGCGAGATGGTTTTAATTGTTTCCTACGTCGCTATGCTCTTAGCTAAATAGAAGAAGTAAAATTCGTCCCAAGATAAGGCATACAGCCTATCACGGAGCGAATTTTATACTCTGCTTGCAGTTGCGAGTACAACGAAGCAAAAAGCATTTAAAAGCGCTAGCAAGGCGAGCCGCCGCCCTACTCAAAGATATTTTTGTGCAAGATTTCTTCTAGCACAACAGTCGCATAGCTTCCTTTTTGCAGCGTGAAATTTATCGTAAAGTGCGCCTTTTCCTCGTTATATTTGCAGCTTGCATCCTCCAAATAGCACCACGCAAAGCGCCTAGATCCCGTCATTTTAGCTTTGTATTCATTTGCTTGCGCGAAAATTTGATCCTCGACCATTCTCGCCAAGCCCTGCGCCTCATACGCCTTCGCACCCGCTATCAGCCCGCAGCTAGTGATATCTCTATCGTCAAAGCGCGCGCCCTCCGCGTCCAAATCCTCGCACAAAAAACATTTGCCGTGAGGGTAGTGGCCCAAAACTTCGCCCTCTATCAGTTTAAAAAATCTCTTTTGCGATTTTAAATTTTTCAAAATCGCGTTATCAAGATACGGGTAAATTTGAGCTAGCTCGCCTAGGCTAAAATCCTGCGCAAACCTCGAAATCTCCACGCGTTTGCTAAGCCAGCGATTAAAAAGATCACTTTGATATGCCGAGATCAAAAAGTCGTTTAGCTTTACATTTTTGCTCTTTTTGCCGTTTATCGTCCCGTTTTTAAGTAGCTCCAGTCCAGTTTCAGCATTATCGCCAAATTTACCAAAACGCTGATAGCCAAAGTAGTTTGCATAGCCAATTTTATCGATACTAACAAATGCTTGCTCTAGCTTTTTGGCATTACTTGGTAGCACCTTTTTTAAGCGAATAAAAAAGCTATTTCCCTTTAGATGTCCGATGCGAAGCTTATTTTTATGCACATTTAGGCTTAAAATTTTCATCTTTTCGTGGCTAAAGTTTACTAGATTGCTCTCAAATTTACGTGGCATTGAGATAAACTGAGTCGTCATGCCTTGCTTGTCCTTTAGCCCAGCGTAGCCAAAATCACGCATCTTAGCTCCTGTAACCTCGCTTAAGACATGCAAAGCCTCTTGTGTCGTCATATCTTTTTTAGAAATTTCAACGATCAAGTGCTCGCCGTCACCGCTAAACTCGTAAAGTGGTATCTCACGCACGACAAAATCATCTGAATTTTTAGAAAAGTAAGCCTCAATAGGTGCATGAGTGAGCGCATAAAGTGGCTTAAAAGTGGTGGTTTCTTGCATTTTGTTTTAACCTTTTGTTTGAAATTTTTGCAAAGACGTTAATCTTAGTCCGTGTTTTTGCGGCGATCCTTTTGATAGCGTTTAAATTTTTAGGACAAAAAGTAAATAAAATTTCATACTCTTCGCCGCTACTAAGCTCAAATTTACTTAGCTTTTTTGTAAATTTAGCACCCTTTTTGCTAGCCTTTAAAAGCTTAGCAAGATCGGCATTTAGCCCATCTGAGATGTCCATAGCGGAGTTTATAAGATGAGCTGCTTTGTAGAAAAATTTATCTCTTAAAATAGGCTTTTTAAATCGTGAGTTTTTTGAAATTTGAGCTAGCCTTAGAAGCGAATTTAGCCCCTTTTTACTACCTCCAAGCTCGCCAGTAAAAGCCACTAGATCACCGTATCTTGCATTTTTCCTAAGCACGGCTTTGCCATTTAGCTCGCCAATTACACTAACGCTTATATTTAAAATTTTGCTACTTATCGTGTCGCCACCGATTATCTTTACGCCAAACTCCTCGCAAGCTCTATTTATGCCGCCACTTAGCTCTTTGATTTGCTGCGGCAAAAAATTCTTTGGCAAGCTAAGTCCAAGAAGCGCAAATTTTGGCTTAGCATTCATCACGATCGTATCTGAAAAATTTACGATCATCGCCTTGTAGCCGATCTCTTCAAGGCTTAGCCAGCCATGCTTAAAGTGCGAATTTTCAGCAAAGATATCCTTGCTAAAGACCTGCATGCCAAGCACAGCCGCATCATCGCCAATATAAGCGTTACCAAAGCATTCAATCGTGAAATTTTCTTTATCCATCGAGCCATTATAATGAAACTCCTTTTAATTTTAGGATAAAATAAGCCAAAAAGGATTCAAATGCAAAAAATAGAAATTTTTAGATTTAATGAAAAAAAGGATATTTTGTCGTATTTTAAACCATATTTTTTAGAAATTTTAGATTACGCAAACCTTGATGAACTATTTTTGCATGTTAAAAAAATTGATCCCTATTTTCAGCCAATAACTGGCTTTGTGAAAGTAAATGATGTCGTAGTGAACACTGCTGAGCCATTAGTAAATTTATATGAAAAATTTGCAGACGAGCTTGTAATTTCGCCACTTGATGAAAAAAGAGCAGTTTTAGATCTTGAGATAAATGATGACGACTTTTGGGAGAAATTTAAGCCATTTGATAAATTTTGCTATCAAGCAGACAAAGAATTTTATACAAGCTTAAAGCCATATTTTTATGCTGATTTTGTGAGAGAATACGAGCCAAATTTTATAGGTACAGCGGCCATCATACTAGCTCATCATCTTTATAAAAAAGAAAAAAATGATGAGATCATGAGGCTTATCAACAATGAAAATGGTATTTTGATAGCTTGCAAGATTGATAATTTTATCTTTGGCGGAAGCGAAATTTATAACGAAGCGATTAGGTTTTTTAAAGAAATTTTAGGAATAAAAGAGGATAAAACCTCAAAAAACGAGCTTGAAAAGATAAAGAGCTTGGATAAATTTAAAGGATTTAAAATAGCCGTAAGTGATAAAATCCCTGCAAATTTAGATAAATTTAGAGCAAATTTTATAAATCTAAACAATAAATTTCCTTGTGGTTTTGAACTTTTAAAAGTAAACGAAAAGCTTGCGTTTGCACTTGCGAGCAAGACCATTTTTAATGCGTTTGATAGTGGGGCTGATTTTTTACTAGCTAGCAATGAGACTGAGTTTTATATGTTTGACACGCTTTCAAAAAAGCTTGAAAAATTTGCAAACAGAAGTTTGCAGGATTTTTATGTTTTAAGAGTTAGCGAACTGATCGAGCTTGAAAATGGCAAAATTCCAGCAAGCCTAAAAGAGCATACGCTAAAAGTAAATCTAGTCTAAAACTAGAGAATTTATTTTTGCAAAGTCGCATTTTGCTCGCTTAAGGCTTCTTCTCTTTCGTCTTCTTGTCTTATCTCATCGTACCTTGCTTTGGCGTTTTCATAAACACCAGCTGGTAAGCTTATGTTTAAATCGTCCCTTAAGCTCATCACATCATCACAAGCATTTTGGTAGCCAAGGTCGCAACTTTTCATATAATAACTCACGCCAAGCTCGATATTTGAGTGTTTTTTTAGATCACTATCCATTTGCTCATTTATATCTTCATTTATAAACATATCGCCCAAAGCTTCGCACGAAAGCACATCTTTTTGCTCACAACCATCATAAAAAATTTCATACGCAGCTACGTAATCTCCAGCATTTAGCGCCTCAATACCTCTGTCATAATCATCGATGTCAAAGCCAAATGCTAAATTTAAAGCTAGGATTAAAAAAACTATCTTTTTCATATAAAGCTCGGTGCGTCGTTTGAAAATAGAATAAGATCGCCAGCATGCGTATTTTGAGCTAGAATTTCTTGCATTTTATTTTTATCCTTTAAGATGATGATCTTTGGCTTTATGATGTACTTTAGTAAAACTTCGGCGTTTAGTGAGCTTGTGATGATAACAAGGTCAAAAATTTCATTTATCACCTTGGCTAAATTTGCATTTTGTTCCGCATCGCTCTCGACGATGCCTGGTGTTAGTAGCACTTTTCTGCCAGCGTAGGTGCTTACAAGCTCGTAGCTTGCGCTCATACCTGAGAAATTTCCATTAAAGCTATCGTCAATTATCAGCTTGCCACCAGCCTCGATCTTGCTTAAGCGGTGCTCGACGTTTTTCATCTTAGATAGCGCTTTATTTACTGCTTCATCGCTCATTTTCAGATATCTTGCCACCTTTATACAAACGGCTAAATTTGTAGCGTTAAATTTTCCAAGCAGCGGCGAAGCGTAACTCTTGTCATCAAGCATAAATGATATTCCATCTAAATTTGCATTGATATCTTTTAGACTTTCATCGTAAATTTCTAAATTTTGGCTTGGCTCTTTCTTTGTCGAGCTATGTAAAAATGCCATTTGCAAACGAGTGCTTTGAAGTGCTTCAAGCTTGGTAGAGCGGATATTATCAAGCGTTTTAAAATACTCAATGTGCTGTGCGCCGATCTCGCCAACAATTACGATTTGTGGATTTAGAAATTTTGTGATCTCTAGGATGTCGCCCTTTAGCCTAGCGCCTGCTTCTGCGATGTAAATTTGCGTTTGCTCGCTTAAATTTTCATTGATATCTTTGATGATGCCAGCCATTGTATTTACACTGCGAGGTGTTTTGTAGCAGACAAAGTTATCTTTTAAAATTTCAAAGAGGAAATTTTTGATGCTAGTTTTGCCGTAACTTGCTGTGATCAAGATGATTTTTAGATCTTTATTTGCACCCAGTTTTTTAAGCGCCTTGTTTTTAAATCCTTGAAATTTAATCTTTTCTAAAATTTCACTAAAAAATAGGCTCACAACCAAGACAAAAAGTGGCATCGGAGCTAAAAATACCTTGTGAATGATAAAATTTAGAGCGTAGTTTAAGATAATAGCGCAAGCAAGGATTACAAAAAAATGCTTGATCCTAGCAGTAAAAACTAACTTTTTATCAAGTTTTTTGTGCCAAAGATAAAGAGCTGGCAAAAGTGCAAAGTAAAAATAGATAAAAAACCACTTGCCAGTCGTATAAAATAGCACCAACGGCACGATAAAGAAAAAGACGTGCCAAGCAGGCTTTGTGAAGTGAAAGAGCACACGCTCAGGCCTATATGAAAACCACTGAAAGCAAGTAATCACATAAAAAGCGAGTGCAAAGATAAATAAAACTGTGCTTATGCTTAAAAATATACTCATCTTATCTCCTCAATCCCGCTCTCATCGTCATCTATCACGACATTTTTAGCCTCATTTAGCTCAAAATTTATCCCTTTTTCTATCTCGTCACTTATAAATTTAGCGTGAAGTAAAAAGAAAAAATGATCACCATTAAGCGGAAAAAATGAGCTATTTTTTATGAGCTTATGTATGCTCTCCCCGCTTGTTATGGGCGTTGCCTTGTCATTTTCGCCCCAAAATATCAAAGCCTTGCCACTAAAGTTAGCAAAATGCTTTGTAAAATCCTCATCAACTACGTTTTTTAGGGTCTCATACATCACTCTACTCATACCGCTCACATCCTTTGTGGCAAAGAGTTTATAAAATTTTCCAAATCCAAAAAGCTTAAAAATTTTAAAAATAACGATCTTTGCGCGCACGATAAATGGCTTTTTGACAACTATGCCAGCTGAGCTCAAAAGCACAAGATATGGCGGCTTTAGAAGCGTTGCGACCTTGCCACCAAAGCTATGACCTACTATAATATCTGGCTTTATGCCAAGCTCAGCGCAAAAATTTTCAACGATTTTTGCATAATCACTTGTTTTTAAAGGATCAGTAATTGAGCTTTTACCAAAACCTGGCATATCGATATAAACGTGGCAAAACTCGTTTAGATAGTGCCCAAAAGCCTTTTTCATTATCTCTTTGTTTGCACCCCAGCCATGCAAGAAAAGCACTATTTTTTTGCATTTTGGATTTACTACTTCGTAGCTGATCTCATACTCGTCTGAGCCGTACTTTACCGCCCTACTCGCCATCGTTCTCTCTTTTTTTTGCAGTATAAATGCTCTCAAGCACGTTCACTGCTTCGCAAAGACGCTCATACTCTTCCATATTTAAAAGCACAGCTTCAAATTTATTATTTTTAACAATGACCGCTCTTTTTAATTCATTAGCTCCCACACGAGAGAGCACTGAACTAAAATTTCTAACCACTTCAGTTGCTGTATAAATTTCGTCTTTTGTAAAAGTTACCATTGTCGCTCTTTGTGTAAAATTTTACGTAAAATATCACAAACTACTTTATAATCTACTAAATGGTCTAAATTTTCCCGCGACCTTTTACTGAAGTGATCGAGTTTATAAAGCTATAATCGATCTTTATATTACGCTCTCTTGGAAGTGAGTTTGCAAGAGCATTTAAAGTGCTCTCAAAATCCTCAAATAGATAGTTTGCAAGGCTTCCTGGATTTGGATTTATCTCATTTAGATAGACCTCATCATCTATCACAAAAAAGTCGCATCTAATGATCGCTCCGTCAAATCCACAATCATAAATTTTTGAAAAGTTAAATTTAAGCTTTTGTTTTAGCTCTTCAGAAATTTCAGCCTCTTTTACCTTGTTTTCATTTGAAAAGCTAAGATATTTCTGCTCATAGTCAAGAAATTCTTTCTTTTTTGGCTCTTCGATGATAGAAAATTTTATCTTTCCATCTACCTTACAGCCTGCAAGGTTGTACTCTTTTACTCCCTTTATAAAAGGCTCGACAAGCACATCTTTATCGAACTCAAATGCCACGTCTTTTGCATAAGCTAGCTCACTGGCGTCATGCACTATATTTACGCCAATACTACTTCCAAGTCTTGCTGGCTTTAAGATAATAGGATAGTGAAATTTTGGCTGGCTCTCACGAGTTAGCATCTCATAATCAAGCGCCTTTACACCAGCTTTTTGCGCTAGAAATTTAGTAAGCTCTTTGTTGTAGCTAAGCGCACTTACTTCAAGCCTTGGACCTATATATTTTATGCCGTAAAAGTCAAAAAGTGCCGCTATCTTGCCATCTTCGCCGTCCATGCCGTGGATCAAATTTATAATGACATCACACTCTACTTTTTTATCGCCAAAGAGAGAGTGTATGAAAAATCCACCTTTAGATAAAATGAGCTTTTTTGAATTTTTGTATTTACCAGAGCTAAAGAAATTTGCTCTCATATCTTTCTCTTCGATAAGATAAAAATCTCTATTTGCATCGCAAAATATAAATTTTAGCTCTTGTTTTAGGACATTTTTTAAAACTATCGCACTAACTATGCTTATCTCATGTTCATAGCTCTTTGCTCCAAATATCACACCTAAATTCATTTTTTTAATCCTTATCCTAATTTCTTTAATGCTTCTTTTATAAGATCACTTGTATTTTCACTCTTGCACTCAGGCAAAATTTTCACTATCTTCTCACGTTTAAAGCCAAGTGCCTCAAGTGCCAAAAGTGCTTCGTTTTGGTAGCTTGGCACGCTCTCATCACTTATTAGCTTTGCGTCGCTTAGCTCAGCTATAATGCGTCTAGCAGTCTTTGGTCCGATGCCTGGCACACTTTTAAAGGTATCTGCGTCGCCGCTTATTATGGCGTTTGTAAATGCCTGCGAGCTAAGGCTTGAGCAAACCGCCATAGCCGTGCTAGCCCCGATGCCATTTAGCTTTATTAGCATCTCAAACATCTTTTGCTCGTTTGCATCCAAAAAGCCGTAAAGTAAATTTGCATCTTCTCTTATGATCTGTGTTATGGCAAGCTCGACTTTTTCGCCCTTGCTAAGCTTGGCTGAGCAAAAAAGCGAGATAAAAATTCCATAGCTTACGCCGCTATTTGTCTTAAGTATCACAAATGCGGGATCTTTTCTGCTGACGACGCCTTCGATCGCTTTTATCATCATTTAACCTTTTATTCTTAAAAATTTGTATCTGTGTAGTCTTCTAATTTATTTGACTTTTTGATCTTATACTCAGCCTCATCGCCATCGCCGATCTTCTCCAAAGTAATAGCATGAGCGGTTTCATTTTGCTTTGAGATATAAGTGACATTTTGTGGAGGATCAACGATAACAAATCTAATCTCATTTAATTCAACCCAGTTGCCTCTATTTATCACTTTTGCAGAAAATATTCCATTTTGCATGATCTCAAGCTCATCTTTTAGAGTAGCTAGCAACTCTTTTTTATCTTTAAAAATTTTTAGCAAAGTGTTGTATTCATTGACTAGACCTTGATACTCTTTTAGCTTTTTCATAAAGGTAACTGGCGGTATCACTTTAGCTTTTGAGAGCTCTTCTACCTTTGCTTTTATGGTATAAATCGAATCTTTATTTTCATTTATGACATTTTTCTTTGTTTCAATATTTTTTAGAAGTGAGGCAAGCTCTGCTTTTGTATATTCGATCTTATTTAATTGCTCTTGCGTAGCCTCAGCACTCTCAGGCATTTTGCTAGTATCGATTATAAATTTATTGTCAGTGCCTCTTAGATATCTTACGTCTATTAAGTGTGAAGCTGTGATAGTGCAGTTTGAGCCAAGCGTGTTTATTTGGATATTTTGAGCAGTTATAGAACCACCAACGACGCTATTTATCTTAACTCTTTTTGCTACGACATTTCCGCCTTCTAGTCTATCTATCTCGACATTTTCAGCTTCAACCTTACCGATGTGGATAGAAATTTTTGCATTCTTTGCATAAATTTTAGCCTTTTGATGTGTTTGACCGCCGATTATTACTTCATTTGCTTTAACCATCGCATTTGCACCGACATTTCCTTTTACCTCTATCTCGTCAGCCTCTACGATGATGCCAGTGCCGATGGCGTCTTTTATAGTATCAGTTTCCCTAACTACCAAAGTCACATTTGTATCAGTACCTGCTTGAATAGAGCCAGTTGTTTTAAAATTTGCTTCATTTATCTCTATACGCTCTTCGATGTCAAATGAGCCATTTTTCTCAACTACATATCCTGATTTTTTAGCGATATATATTATGCTATCGTCATTTTCTACTCTCTCTATATTTTCGCTTATACTTATCTCTTTGCCAGTATCTTCTTTTGGCTTTTCTACTGCTAATAATTTACCTCTCGCATCACGGCCATTTTGCCCTTCGTGAGACTTTTTCTCTTCCATTATCACTTCATCTTGTGCCACGCCAAAAACAAAACCTCTATCAGCATAATCAATCTTATCTTCTTCTTTTATCGCATCAAGTTTATCTTTGTAGTAGTAAAGTATCTTTGCATCGGTAGCTTTTTTTGGATTTATACCTTGTGTTATGTTTAGTATGTAGTCTTTATCAAGTTCGCCCTTTACATGCACAACTGAGGCGATTTGTTTTAACTCATCTTTTAGTTTGCCGATCCTTATACCTATTAAAATTTGAGCTTTCATAAGCTGTTTGGCGATGTATTCAAAAAGTTTATCTTCGTAATGCTGTTCGTATTCACAATCTTTTGTAGCTTTTACCTTTGCGACTACTTTTGTAACCGTTGAATTTACACCGATTTCTATCTTTGGAAGCTTTGGAACAGCATTTAGCCTAATATCAAAAAATTCCACGTCATAGACTTGCTCGATCTCTAGTGTCTCGTCAAGATAAAATGCATTATCATCAAAAAAGTCTAAATTTTCTTCAGGGACAAAAACTGGCTCTTCATTATCTTTATTTTTATAATAAGTCAAAATATCTAAAATTTTAAAATCTATAAATTCTACCGGTACGCTGTATTGCTTGCTTAGTTCTTTAAGCGATATATAAGGTGTTGAAGTTTGAATTTGCGTTGGCGGTAAAAATCTCTCGTTTTCTTGCACGATCTCGCTCAAAATTGATCCATTTCACATAAAATTTGGCTCTTATTATCGCCAAAATTTTATTAAATTTGGGTTATGTAAGCTTTAAAGCATCTTTTGTTACTATTGCGTTTTCAAATTTAATTTAGGTGAGCGATGTTTATAAAAGGCTTTTTCTCAAACTCAGTTGGCATCATGACTTCAAGGATTTTAGGACTTATAAGAGATCTTTTAACGGCTTCTATCCTTGGTGCTGGCATATTTAGCGACCTCTTTTTTATAGCATTTAAGATACCAAATTTATTTCGCCGCATCTTTGGCGAGGGGGCTTTTACACAGGCGTTTTTGCCAAATTTTGCAAATAGTAAGAAAAAAGCGGTCTTTCAAGCTGAAATTTTTATCAAATTTCTACTTTTTATAGGCATTTTGACGCTTCTTGTAAATTTATTTACGCCCTACTTTATAAAAATAATCGCAAGCGGTTTAAGCGAGCAAAACGTAACCGATGCAGTGCCGCTCGTGCGCATAAATTTCTACTATCTGGCCCTTGTTTATATCGTCACTTTCATGGGTGCGCTGCTTCAGTATAAAGGGCACTTTGCCACGACTGCATTTTCTACTGCGCTACTAAATTTAGCCATGATCGCTTCACTACTATTAGCTCGTGGCAAGAGCGAGAGCGTGGTCGCACTTTATCTTAGCTTTGGCGTCGTTGCAGGCGGCATTTTGCAGGTTTTAGTGCATCTAATCGCTATGAAATTTAACGCCTTAAATAAAATTTTCTGGGGCGGTTTAAGCGGATATTTTAAGGGCAAAAGAGCGCAGAGCAAAGGGTTTTTTATAAATTTTTACCACGGCTTACTTGGCTCAAGTGCAATGCAGATAAGCGCATTTATGGACACTTGGCTAGCTAGCTTTTTGGTAAGTGGCTCGATAAGCTACCTCTTTTATGCAAATAGAATTTTTCAGCTCCCACTTGCCATCTTTGCGATAGCGCTCTCACAAGCACTCTTTCCAAAGATCACTAGGCTTTTAAAGCAAAAAGACGAAGCAAATGCTCTAGTTTGGACGAAAAAGAGCTTTTACTTGCTACTTTGCGCCCTGCTAGCAGCTACGATCACAGGCGTAGTGATGAGCGAATTTATCATCTGGCTCTTGTTTGAGAGAGGGAATTTTGTAAGGGCAAACACCATTGAATGCGCCAAGGTGCTAAGCGCCTATTTAATGGGGCTTACGCCATTTGGACTGGCTAAAATTTTCTCACTTTGGCTTTATGCAAATATGAAGCAAAAAGAGGCGGCCAAAATTTCTATCATCTGCCTTGTGATAAATTTGATCCTAGCTGTCATTTTGATGCAGAAATTTGGAGCTGCTGGCCTTGCATTTGCAAGCTCGCTCGGGGGATTTTTACAGCTTATTTTATACATTAAAGCCTTTGGAGCTAAGCGATTTTTAGCTATAATCGAGCCTAAATTTATAGCCGCCATCGCTATTTTGGCGGTTTTGCTCTATTTTGGTTTAACATTTTTAAAGGATATATTTAATGCGAATTTTTGATACTTCTAAAAGAGAAAAGGTTGAGTTTAGCCCTATTAAAGAAGGCGAGGTCAGCGTCTATCTGTGCGGCCCAACGGTCTATGACGACGCACATTTGGGACATGCAAAGTCAGCCGTTAGCTTTGATCTTTTAAGAAGGGTCTTAAAAGCGCTTGGCTACAAGGTCAAATTTGCAAGAAATTACACCGACATCGACGATAAAATTTTAAACAAGATGGCGCAAACTGGCCAAAGCCTAGAGGAGATCACAAACAAATATATAGCGCACTACGAGAGCGACATGGGTGCTTTAAACGTGCTTGATCCAGACTTTAAGCCAAAGGCTACGCAGTGCTTGGAGGCGATCATTAGCTACATCGAGGTGCTTATGGATAGAGGTGTGGCGTATAAAACCAGCGATGGAATTTACTTTGATACGAGCAAGGATAGTGGATATTTTAGCATTAGCGGCAAGGATAATAACACCGATCTAATCGCACGAGTGGCAAGTTTTAGCGAGAAAAGAGATGAAAAAGACTTTGTGCTTTGGAAATTTGACGAAAAATGGTATGAGAGCCCATTTGGCAAGGGTCGCCCTGGCTGGCACACTGAGTGCGTAGCGATGATAAGGGAGTTTTTAAGCGATAAAGAAAATGATAAATTTGAGATCGACATCCACGCTGGCGGCATCGACCTACTCTTTCCACACCACGAAAACGAGGCAAGTCAGTGCAGATGTGCCTATCACAAAAATTTAAGCAAATACTGGATGCACAATGGCTTTATAAAGGTAAATAACGAAAAGATGAGTAAGAGCCTAAATAATAGCTTTTTTGTAAAGGACGCCATAAAAAACGTTCATGGCGAAGTGCTTAGATATTATTTGCTTACGAGCCATTATAGGGCTCATTTTAACTATTCAGATGAAGATCTAGTGGCTTCAAAAAAGAGACTTGATAAAATTTACCGCCTCAAAAAAAGGGTCGATGGCGTGCAAGCAGGACCAGCAAATGAGAGCTTTAAAAGCGAGCTACTTGAGGCACTAAGCGATGATCTAAACGCCTCAAAGGCGCTTGCAAGTGTTGATGAGTTTGTAAAAACAGCAAACGAAAGGCTTGATAATAGCCCAAAAGATAAAGCCTACAAGGCTGAAGTGGTGGCAAATTTGGAGCTTATAAGTGAAATTTTGGGCATTGCTAGCACAAATTATGTTGAGTATTTTCAGTTTGGTGTAAGCAACGAGCAAAAGGAGCAAATTAAAAGGCTTCTTGATGAGCGCGGGGTAGCTAAAAAAGAGAGAAATTTTGCAAGAGCTGATGAGATAAGAGATGAGCTAGAAAAGATGAATATCTCTATCATGGATACGCCAAATGGCGCAGTTTGGGAGAGAAATAATGAATAACTTTGGCTTAAAAGATGTGCTAAAACGCTTTGGTCCATATTTTAAAGAATACATTCCACACTTTATCCTAGCCTTCATCGGCATGGGGCTTGCAAGTGGTGGAACGGCGGTGAGTGCGTACCTGGTGGAGCCAGTACTTAATAAAATTTTCGTTGAAAAAAACGAAACGTTACTTTATATGTTGCCATGTGCGATTATTGCCATTTATGTGTTAAAAAATATAGGTACATTTATGCAGGCTTATTTTACGGCATATATCGGCCAAGATACGATTAGAAGATTTCGTGAAAAGATGGTCGAAAATTTACTAAATTTGGACATGAAATTTTTTAATGATTTTAGAACAGGCGAGCTAATAAGCAGAACCACGAACGACATAGAGCGCATAAGATCTATTGTTTCAAGTTTCATACCTGAGCTTATTAGAGAGCTTGTAACTATCATAGGCCTGCTTTGTGTAGTCATATATCAAAGCCCTAAATTGGCGTTTTTTGCACTTGTGGTCATGCCAGTAGCCATTTATCCGATCTCACGCCTTGCAAAGAAGATGAAAAAAATTTCAAAGCAGTCGCAAGAAAAGACATCCGATATCACTTCAGCCTTGAGTGAAATTTTTACAAATATCGAGATCATCAAGGCAAATAATGCCCAAAAATACGAGCATTCACGTTTTGTTGAAGAAAATAACAAATTTTTCAAGCTAAATCTTAAAACCGTAAAAATTGAGCAATCAGTAAGTCCGCTTATGGAAACGATAGGCTCTATTGGTGTCGCAGCCGTTATTATCGTAGGAGGCAAAGACGTCATCGACGGAAATATAAATATGGGTGCATTTTTCTCGTTTTTAACCGCGCTTTTTATGCTCTACACTCCACTAAAACGTATCGTAAATATATACAATAAAATGCAAGACGCGATCGCCGCAAGCGAGAGAACATTTTTCTTGATGGATAAAGTAAGCGATATAAAAGATGGTGAGAAAGAACTAAACGAAGAGATAAGACTTATCAAATTTAACAATGTCTACCTAAACTACGGTGACAAAGAGGTTTTAAAAGGTATAAATTTAGAGGCTCGTGAGTCAGAATTTATAGCTCTTGTTGGCTCAAGTGGTGGCGGAAAAACCTCGCTCATGAATCTGCTTATGAGATTTTACGACGTAAATAGCGGAGAAATTTTAATAAATGAGACAAATTTAAAAGATATCAAAATCCACTCACTTCGCCAAAATATCGGCCTTGTAACGCAGCGTGTCTATATCTTTAACGATACAATCGCTAAAAACGTGGCTTACGGCAGAGAATTTAACGAAGATGCCGTGATAAATGCACTAAAAATGGCAAATGCTTATGAGTTTGTAAGCAAACTAGATGATGGTATCCACTCTATCTTAAATGAATTTGGCACAAACCTTTCAGGCGGTCAAAGACAACGCATCGCAATAGCCAGAGCACTTTATCAAAACCCACAAATTCTTATCTTTGACGAAGCTACTTCAGCGCTTGATAACGAGAGTGAAAAAGAGATCACAAAGGCTATAAACAACCTAAGAAACAAAAAGATCATCTTTGTCATCGCTCACCGTCTAAGCACGGTTGAGAGTGCTGATAAGATCGCTGTTTTAAGTGGTGGAAAGGTCGTTGATATCGGAAGTGATGAAGAGCTTAGCAAGAGAAATGAAATTTATGCAAAACTTAAAGGCAAAGCCTTAGTTTAAGGCGATTTTTGCTAAGATTTGCACAAATTTTTAGGCATTTTAAAGAGGTTAAAATGAGCTTAAACTACGATACTTTAAAATCTATATTTTTTAAATTTGATCCTGAAACTGCCCATAAAATAGCAGAACTTGCAATGATCGGAGCAAATAAAATTTTTCCAGGATCATTAAGCTTTGTAGCAAATAAGTGCGTGGTCGATGACAATGCGCTAAAACAAAATTTATTCTCAAGCACTTATCACAACCCAGTTGGTATAGCTGGGGGCTTTGATAAAAACGCCACAATGTTTGAAGCGCTCACAGCTCTTGGATTTGGGTATTTAGAATTTGGCACATTTACTCCAAAACCTCAACCTGGCAACGACAAACCAAGACTTTTTAGGCTCGTAGACGAAGAGAGCATCCAAAATGCGATGGGCTTTAACAACGACGGCTGTGAGGCTATTAAAAATAGAGTCAAAAAACTTTATCCTTATACTTTGCCAATCTGGGCAAATATCGGTAAAAACAAGGTTACACCAAACGAAGACGCAATAAAAGACTATGAAATTTTAGTAAGAGAATTTAGCGAAATTTGCGATACATTTGTCATAAACGTTTCATCGCCAAACACGCCAAATTTAAGAGCCTTACAAGATGAGAGCTTCATAAAAGAGCTTTTTAGTGTCATTTTGCCACTTACTAAAAGGCCGATCATCTTTAAAATCGCTCCTGATATGAGCCACGAAGATGCGATCAAGCTTTGTAGTTGCGCGGTAGAAAACGGCGCTAGTGGTGTGCTTGTCTCAAATACAAGCGTTGATTACTCGCTCTCTCGCTCGTCAAATTTAAAGGATTTTGGCGGACTAAGCGGCAAGGTAATCGCTCAAAAGTCAAAAGAGATCTTTAAAGCCGTGGCAGACGAACTTTATGGCAAGACGACGCTTATCGCATGTGGCGGCATAGATAGCGGTGCAGAAGCATATGAACGCATAAAAATGGGAGCAAATTTAGTGCAAATTTTTACAAGCTTTATCTTTAAAGGGCCGATGATCACAAGAGATATAAATTTAGAAATTTTAGAACTTTTAAAAAGAGATGGCTTTGCCTCTATTAGCGAAGCGGTCGGCATAGATGTTAAAAAATAAAAGGCAAAAGATTGATAAAATTTAATAAATTTAAACTAGAAAACGGACTTGAAATTTATCACGTACCAGTAAATCCTGGTTCAAAAGTGATAAGCGTCGATGTCTTTTACAAAGTTGGCTCAAGAAACGAAGTGATGGGCAAAAGTGGTATCGCCCACATGCTAGAGCATCTAAATTTCAAATCAACTAAAAATTTACGTGCTGGTGAATTTGACGAAATAGTAAAAGGTTTTGGTGGCGTAAATAACGCAAGTACGGGCTTTGACTACACCCACTACTTTATAAAAGCTTCAAATGAAAATTTAGACAAAACGCTTGGTCTTTTTGCTGAGCTTATGAAAAATTTAAGCCTAAAAGACAAAGAATTTCAACCAGAGCGAGACGTAGTGCATGAAGAGCGTAGGTGGCGAACAGACAACAATCCTATGGGATATCTCTACTTTAGGCTCTACAACCACGCATTTATCTACCATCCATATCACTGGACTCCGATAGGCTTTATAAAAGATATCGAAAACTGGAACATTAGCGACATAAAAGAATTTCATGCTACTTTTTATCAGCCCAAAAATGCTATTTTGATGATAAGTGGCGACATCGGCAAGGACGAGGCATTTAAACTAGCTAAGAAAAATTTTAGCAGCATAAAAAATAAAAGAGCCATTCCAAAATCTCACTGTAAAGAACCTGAGCAAGATGGAGCTAGAAGAGCCATTATCTACAAAGATAGCCAAACGCAAATGCTAGCGATCGCTTATAAAATCCCAAATTTTAAACACGCTGATCAAGTGGGACTAAATGCGATAAGCGAATATCTAGCTACTGGTAAAAGCTCTGTTTTACAGCAACGTCTAATCGATGAGCTAATGCTCGTAAATCAAATTTATGCTTATAATATGAGCTGCGTTGATGAAAATTTATTTATATTTTTAGCAGTTTGCAACCCAGATGTCGAAGCAAACGTGGTTGAGGCTGAAATTTTAAAGATCATAGATGATTTAAAAAATAAGCCAATCGACAAAGATGATGTTTTAAGAGTTAAGAATTTGATAAAAACTGATTTTATTTACTCATTTGAGAGTGCAAGCAAGGTTGCAAATTTATATGGCTCATACCTTGCTAGAGGCGACATAAAGCCACTTTATGAGCTTGAAAAAAATATCGATAAGATAGATGCCAAGCTTTTAAAAGAGATAGCAAATAGATATTTTAATGAAAAAACCAGCACAACAATAATTTTAAAAAAGGAATAAACGTGGAAAATTCGCTTCAAGGTGCGATGACCGCACTCATTACGCCATTTAAAAATCAAAAAGTAGATGAAGTCAGTTTTGAAAAGCTAATAAAAAGACAGATAAAACACGGCATAGATGTCGTTGTGCCAGTTGGAACTACCGGCGAGAGTGCAACACTAACGCATGATGAGCATAGAATTTGTATCGAAATAGCCGTAGATGCATGTAAAGGCACAAATGTAAAAGTACTAGCTGGAGCTGGCAGCAACGCGACTCACGAGGCTATTGGTATCGCTAAATTTGCTCAAGCTCATGGCGCTGATGGTATCCTCTCGGTTGCGCCCTACTACAATAAACCAACGCAGGAAGGGATTTACGAGCACTACAAAGCTATTGCAAATAGCATTGAAATACCTGTACTTCTTTACAATGTTCCAGGTAGAGTTGGCGTGGATATCTTGCCAGCGACCGTTTTTAGACTTTTTAAAGAGTGCAAAAATATTTACGGCATCAAAGAAGCTACAGGCAGCATAGATAGATGCGTAGATCTACTAGCTCACGAGCCAAATTTAGTAGTCATTAGCGGTGAAGATGCGATCAACTATCCTATCATATCAAATGGTGGCAAAGGCGCTATCTCAGTTACTGCAAACCTATTGCCAGATCAAATTTCAGAGCTTACGCACCTTGCGATGAACGAAGAGTACAAAAAAGCAAAACTAATAAACGATAATCTATATACTATAAATAAAACGCTCTTTTGCGAAAGCAATCCGATACCGATCAAAGCAGCGATGTATCTAGCTGGACTCATCGACTCTTTGGAGTACCGCTTGCCACTTTGCAAACCAAGTAAAGAAAATTTTAAAAAGATAGAAGAAGTAATAAAAAATTACGAAATAAAGGGTTTTTAATGAAGGACACACTAAACGAATTTAAAGGTAAAACACTAGTCATCAGCGGTGGAACTAGAGGCATTGGTAGAGCCATAGTCGAAGAATTTGCAAAAGCTGGTGTAAATATAGCATTTACCTACAACTCAAACGAAGAGCTTGCAAAAGAACAAGCAAAAGAGCTTGAAGCTACTTATAAGATAAAAGCAAGAGCATATGCGCTAAATATCCTTGAGCCAGAGACTTATAAAGAGCTATTTTTAAAGATAGACGAGGATTTTGATAGGATTGATTTTTTCATCTCAAATGCTATCATCTCAGGTCGCGCAGTAGCTGGTGGATACACTAAATTTATGAAGCTAAAACCAAGAGGCATAAACAATATCTTTACAGCAACAGTAAATGCCTTTGTCGTAGGCACTCAAGAAGCTGCAAAACGCATGGAAAAAGTGGGTGGCGGCAGCATCATTAGCCTATCATCGACTGGAAATTTAGTCTATATCGAAAACTACGCAGGTCACGGCACAGCAAAAGCAGCCGTTGAGGCGATGGCAAGATATGCCGCAACTGAGCTTGGCGAGAAAAATATCCGCGTAAACGTCGTAAGTGGCGGCCCTATCGAGACAGATGCACTAAGAGCCTTTACAAACTACGAAGAGGTTCGCGATATGACGGCAAAGCTTAGCCCACTAAACCGCATGGGACAGCCGACTGATCTAGCCGGAGCATGTCTATTTTTGTGCTCATCTAAGGCTAGCTGGGTGACAGGACATACATTTATAATAGATGGCGGCACAACTTTTAAATGAGAAAATTGAAAATTTAAGCATAAAGGCATATTTGTGAGTTTAAATTTACCAAACGCATTGGCATTTTTTAGGATACTACTGGCTCCGCTTATGTTTTTTATGCTCGTAAATGCGCCAGGAATTTTTACGCGAATTCACATAAGCTGGATAAACTACTTTGCAGCTCTTATTTTTGTGATCGCCTCGGTGACTGACTTTTTTGACGGCTTTATTGCCAGAAGCTGGGATCAAAAGACCAAGCTTGGCGCTATCCTTGACCCGCTAGCTGATAAGATGCTGATCTTGGCTGCATTTTTAGGCCTTATGATGCTTGGTAGAGCGAGCGCTTGGGCTGTTTATCTCATCTTGGTAAGGGAGTTTTTTATAACTGGCTTTCGTGTCGTGATGGCAAGTGATGGTGTCGAGGTCGCTGCATCAATGGCTGGCAAAGTAAAAACAGTCTCGCAGATGTTTGCGGTTGGATTTTTACTGATGAGCTGGCCTGGTGGCGAGCTTTTGCTCTGGATAGCTGTTGCGCTTACGCTTTATTCTGGATTTGAGTATATTTTTGCCTATGTAAA
This sequence comes from Campylobacter concisus, assembly GCF_002092855.1. Classification (NCBI taxonomy): domain Bacteria; kingdom Pseudomonadati; phylum Campylobacterota; class Epsilonproteobacteria; order Campylobacterales; family Campylobacteraceae; genus Campylobacter; species Campylobacter concisus. The sequence goes on along the minus strand of NZ_LVLC01000001.1, from coordinate 12,638 downwards.
GGCGATGAAAAAGAGCTAAAATTTCTTTCGCTCGTAAGACCCAAAGTTTTTACTTGCAAAAATTTATATAAATAATCAAATCTTCATTTTCAAAATAAGTAAAATCAAGTTAAAAATTTCTCCTAGCTAAAAGAAATTTTTAGTTAAATGCCGTTTGAGAGTAAATTTATAAATTTTGGCTAAAATCTCATCAATTTTTCAAAAAAGGTAAGTTTTGAAAGGCATTCTCTTCACGCTAGTCCTACTTTGCCTTGGACTTTATGCGTATTCGTTTTATTTTTTAGTGACCGTTTTAGCCATTAGTTTTCTCATATTTTTTCACGAACTTGGCCACTTTTTAGTAGCAAGAATGCTCGGCGTCAAAGTAAATACCTTTAGTATCGGCTTTGGTGAGAAAATTTATACCAAAAACATTGGCGGCACCGACTACTGCCTAAGCGCGATCCCACTTGGTGGATACGTACAACTAAAAGGGCAAGACGACACCGACCCAAAGGCCAAAAACTACGACGCGGACAGCTACAACGTGCTAAGTCCGATAAAGCGTATCTACATCCTCTTTGCTGGGCCATTTTTTAACTTTATCTTGGCGTTTTTTTTATATATATTGCTTGGATTTATCGGAGTTGAAAGACTTGCACCAAGTATCGGCCACATAGCTGAAGGCTCGGCAGCTGCGAGCGCTGGACTAGCTAAAAATGATAAAATTTTAGCAATAAATGGCGTAAAGATAAACGAGTGGGATGAGATCAGTAAAAATGTAAAGCTTGAGCCAAGCACCATTTTTATAGATCGCAACGGCTCGCAAATGACTATAAATTTAACACCAAAGATAGGCGAGACGATAAATCTATTTAATGAAAAGGTGCAACGCCCACTGATCGGAATTTCTCCAAATGGAGAAGTGATAAAAATTTACCACACTGGTCTTGCAGGCATAAATTTTGCCTTTAGTGAGACGATCGAAGCATCAAAGCTCATCTTTAAAAGCTTTACCAAACTAGTAAGTGGAGCTGTGCCGCTAAAAGAGGTCGGTGGCATCGTACAGATCGCTGATGTCACTTCAAAAGCCGCAAAAATAAGTCTTGGCGTACTTTTGACGATCGTCGCTTTAATCTCAGTAAATTTAGGTGTCCTAAATTTATTCCCCATCCCAGCACTTGATGGTGGGCACATACTTTTTAACTTATATGAGCTAATTTTTAGACGTGAGGTAAATGAGCGAGTGCTTGTTACGCTTACCTACTGCGGTTGGGCGCTACTGCTTGGCATAATGGTACTTGCAACTTTTAATGACATTATGAGATTAAGTGGAGGTTTATGATGATAGTTTTAAAAGAGCTACTTGAAAAAATCGAAAATTTAAGCAAAGATGTGACGCTCATCGCCGTTAGCAAAAATGTGACATGCACTGAAGTAAGAGAGCTTTATGCGCAGGGGCAAAGAAATTTTGGTGAAAATAGAGTCCAAGAGCTAGCCAAAAAAGAGCTAGAACTGCAAAATTTTACTGATATAAAATGGCATATGATCGGCCGATTGCAAAATAACAAAATAAATCAGATGATAAGTCTAAAGCCAACACTTTGGCAAAGCTGCGATAGCTTTGAAAGAGCTATAGAGGTCAATAAAAGGCTTAGCTATAAGCTAGATACCTTGCTTCAGATAAACTCAGCTGATGAAGATACAAAGCAAGGTGTAAGCGTAGCAAATGCGGCAGAAATTTATGAGCGCATCCAAAGTGAGTGCAAAAATATCAATCTAAAAGGCGTGATGAGTATCGGAGCGCATGTGGATGAGCCAAAAGAGATTCAAAAGAGTTTTGAACTAACTTATAAAATTTTTGATAGCCTAAAGCCAAAAGGCGCAACTATCTGCTCAATGGGCATGAGTAACGACTTCGAGCTAGCGATAAAATGTGGCTCAAATATGATTCGCCTTGGCACTATGCTTTATTTGTAATTTTATCGCTTTTGTCTGATTTGCCTTTGCTGCTGGAGCTTGATAAATTTTTACTAAAAAGACTTGAGAAAAATTAAAATTTAATATTTAGCGTCAGCTAAAACTAGAGCAAAAAGTACTTTTACGCCAGCTTTTTCTAGAGTGTTTTTAGCCTCAAGTATCGTAGTGCCAGTGGTTACGATATCGTCTACTAAAATAACTGGCACAGTGATCTTTTTTAGGATTTTAAAATTTCTTGGGTTATTTTGCCTAAATTGCAAATACTTGCCACTATAGCTAATCTTACTGGTCGCATGCAGTGCGTGAAATATGGGCTTTAGATTTTTAGCCCTTAGTGCATTTGCCAAAATAGCCGTGTGCGAGTAGCCATGATGCACTCTATCATCTATCGGCAAGGCGTAAATTTGCTCCGGAAAGCTAAAGCTTTTAAAAAATTGATTAAATGCAAATTTGGCTAAGTTTTTATATATAAAATATCCGTGCATTTGGTGCTTGGAGTGGATGAGTTCTTTTATTTCAGAGTAGCCGTAAAAGCTATAAATTTTAAAGCCCTCTAGTTCTCTTACTATCGGGCTTGGCTCGATTAAAATTTGTGAGCAAATTTTACAAAACGTATTTAGCGTAAAGCTCTTGCAAAACGCACAAAACATTAGCTATTTAAAATAGCAATTGCAGTGCGTTTGATAGCGTCATTTATGATCTCAGTCAAAAATGATTTAAATGCTCCACCTGTGGGAATTAACTCAAATTTGGTTTGATTATTTGAGATATTTTTAACGATACTTTGATCGCCTTTTTGGATCTTAAGTGTGATCTTAATATTGCCTTTTGTGTTATCAGTACCGTATCCACTCATATTTGCTTCAAATTCGTTGATAAAAATTTCAACTACAACGCCACCCATACCATTTACATTTGCACCGCGCGCCATAAGCTCTTTTTTGAGAGAATCGCTAAAATAAGTAGCAAGATCGTTTTGAAGCACGACATATTCTTTTACTGTGCCTTTGCTATCAGTGATCGTAGCAATGGTACTTTTATTTTTGCGGTTATCATGCACTGCGCTTATATAGGCCTCAAAGCCACTATTTTGCTGGTTCGCAGCAGCCTTATATGGATCAAATGCGACAACACTTTGACTTGGTGCACAACCAGTTAAAAATAAAACAAAAAGTCCAAAAATAGCTAAAAATTTAAATTTATTCATCGTTTTTCCTTTTAAAGTTTAGTGATCTCATCGGCTACTTTTATCGCGGCTTGTTTAACCAAAAGTGCGATAAAAAAGTCAAACTGACCAGACTCTGAGGCCTCTAGCTTCTCCACATGGTGCCTAGTCGAGATAGGTAACGTTTTTTTGAAATTTATATTTGAAAGAATAAGAAGCCCATTTAGATGTCCATTTAAAATTTCTGAACTTCCTGAATAGCTTCCTCTAAGCTCGTCAAATCTAAAATCAAGCCTATATGTGTAAGGTGATGTTTGAGTATCGACAACAACGATTCCGCGAGAATTTAACTCACGCTGCAAAAACATATAAAAAAGCACTTCAAGGCGTGGATTTGAGTTAAAAACTGCAGTATTTCCTTCAACGCCTGTGTAATATATCGATCTAGCGCTACTTCTAGCATCAACGATTCTGTGGAAATAAACCTTTTTTAACCCAACATTAGTATCGATCATGTTTTTTTCCAAGCAGCAGTTTATTGCTACATCACTTTTGTATTTAACACCATTTATAAAAAGACCATCGCCCCTGCCTTTACAAGCGCTGCAGTCAGCCGGTATCCTCATAACCTCTTCAAAATACATCTTATCTTCGCTATTTATGCTCGCACTTTGCACGCCGTCTATACCCTCACATGAGAGGCAAAGGCTGGCTTTTGCCACACAGCCAGTTAGAAAGACAGCTGCAAAAACTGCCAGTAATGTCATTCTTAGCATTTTACTTCCTTTTGCTCGTTTTGTTTTTTACGAAGATTTTTCACACTCTCGCCTGCGATGCCGTAGTTATTCGTATCAATCTCATCGATAATGACAACGGTATTTTGAGCGCTTCTACCTAAAATTTCGCTTATTAGCTTTGTAACTCCGCTTATCATCTTCTCTTTTTGCTCCACACTTGGGCTATCACCCTCTTTTGTCACACAAATTTTCACAAACGGCATAGCACTCCTTTTTGTAAATTTAGCACTTAAATTTTAATCAAAACCTATCCACCAAACAAGCTCCCAAATGCGGATATATCGTCACCTCGAAACAAGGCGAGATATTTTGTGATGATTTTGAAAGCTGTGACGTGAAATTTTGGTGCGGATAGAACATGTAGTTCATCAAGCCAAAATTTCACTAACTCTTTCAAAAGGACACAAAAGATAAGCCGTTAGTCTATTTTTAGGACGGATAAAAATGCCTCCTGCGGCAAATTCACCTTTCCTATCGCCTTCATACGTTTCTTACCCTCTTTTTGCTTTTCAAGCAACTTTCTCTTACGCGTAATATCGCCACCATAGCACTTGGCTGTGACGTTTTTACCCATTGATTTCACTGTCTCACGAGCGATTATTTTATTGCCGATACTCGCTTGTATCGCTACTTCAAAGAGCTGACGAGGCACGATCTCTTTCATCGCCTTTACAAAGTCCCTACCCTTTGTCTGCGCCTTGCTCTCGGGCACGATGATAGAGAGTGCATCGACCGTCTCGCCAGCTACTTTGACGTCAAGCTTTACTAGATCGCCCACTCGGTAGTCACTAGGCTCATAATCAAAGCTTGCGTAGCCTTTTGTACTTGATTTTAGTTTATCGTAAAAGTCCATCACGATCTCGTTCATCGGTATGTCATACTCAAGCAAAACGCGGTCAGTCGTGATGTAGTCCATCTTTGTTTGTATACCACGGCGGTTGTTTAAAAGCGTGATGATGTTGCCCAAAAACTCGCTTGGCGTGATGATAGTAGCCTTCACGTATGGCTCAAGGATTGAGTCTATTTTATTGACTGGTGGTAGCTGGCTTGGGTTTTGGATTTTTAAATTTAGCCCATCAGTTTGGATGACTTCGTAAGTCACGGTCGGCGCTGTAGCAATGAGATCAAGGTCAAACTCACGCTCCAGCCTCTCTTTGACGACCTCCATATGAAGAAGGCCTAAAAAGCCAACCCTAAAGCCAAATCCAAGCGCGACCGAGGTCTCTGGCTCGTAGCTAATGGAGCTATCATTTAGCTTTAGTTTATCCAGCGCATCACGCAAATCTTCAAATTTATCAGTTTCTATCGGATAAAGTCCCGCAAAAACAAATGGCTTAGCCCTCTCAAAGCCACCAACTGGCTCTTTTAACGGATTTCTAGCCTGTGTAATCGTATCACCAACTTGCACGTCGCTAACATTTTTAAGTCCTAAAACTACGATACCAACTTCGCCAGCGCTAAGCGTTTTGGTCTTGATCGGTGCGATAGGATTTGGATACATAAGGTCAAGCACGATGTGTTTTTTACCTGTGCCCATAACTAAAATTTCATCATTTTTTGAAATTTCACCATCATAAACACGCACAAGTGCAAGCGCGCCAAGGTAGTTGTCAAACCAACTATCATAAATTAGCGCCTTTGTTGGCTTATTTGCATCACCATTTGGCGCAGGGATCCTCGTGATGATCGCTTCAAGCAGCTCTTTTATGCCAACGCCTGTTTTTGCACTCACTTCGATAGCCCCTGAGCAGTCAAGTCCGATGATGTGCTCGATCTCGTCTTTTACCCTAGCAGGGTCAGCCGCAGGTAGGTCAATCTTATTTATCACTGGAATGATCTCTAAGTTGTTTTCTAGCGCGATATAGACGTTTGCGATGGTTTGCGCCTCCACGCCCTGGCTAGCATCCACGACAAGCAGTGCGCCCTCGCAACTAGCTAGACTACGGCTTACCTCGTAGCTAAAATCGACGTGTCCTGGGGTGTCTATCAAATTTAAAACAAAATTTTGCCCATTTAGTGCGTAGTTTAGGCGAACAGACTGGGCTTTGATCGTGATGCCACGCTCTTTTTCGATGTCCATCGTGTCCATGATTTGCGAACTCATCTCACGGTCACTTACGGCGCCACACTCCTGAATGAGGCGATCAGCAAGTGTGCTTTTGCCGTGGTCGATGTGAGCTATGATGCTAAAGTTTCTAATGTTTTTCATATAAGCTTTACTTTTTCTGAGAATTTGGGCTTTATTTTGCCTAAAGTTGATTTAAAATTTGCATAATCTAATTTTAAATATTAAGTAAAAAGTAGTTAAAATCACAACTTTAAAAATAAAATAATGAAGGTTAAAAATGGCAATCCAAAGTGTAGAACCAAATGTGGCATATATGATAAATTCAGAGCTCAAATCATATAAACTTGATATCAAAATGGAACAAGAGAGCTTAAATAGTGAGATAGATAATGCCTTACAAGAATATGCTTCTAAGGGAGGTGGCAAAGGTGGCAACAAACCTGATGCTAAACTACTCTTGCAAGATAAGAGCTTAAATTTTTATCCTGTATTGATTGAATACAAAGGCTATGAAGATAAGTTAGAAAAACTAGACGCCGACGGCAATGTAGAAAATCGCACCGCCAAAAATGAACCAAATTTTAAAAATATAAAAGAATACGCTGTAAATGGAGCGATCCACTATGCAAATGCTCTGCTTCACCATACAAGCTATACTGACATCATCGCCATTGGCGTCACTGGTTTTAAAGACAACAAAGGCAAACTTCAAATAAAAATCGGAGTCTATTATGTTTCAAAGTCAAATTTAGGTATAGGTCAAAAAGTTGGCGACTTTAGCGACCTTTCATTTTTAAAAGGATCAAATTTTGATGAATTTGCAAAAAGCCTAAAAGATATAAATTTATCACACGATGAGCTTGAAAAGATAAAACAAAAGCGCGAAAAAGAGATCGATACAAGCCTAGTAAAGCTAAATAATGATATTTATAATAACGAAAAAGGACTTGGCGAAAACGACCGCGTCTATCTAGTCGCAGCCTCTATCATCGCTACTCTTGGCATACCTGGCAGGGTCGCTCCACTAGAAAAATCGCAACTAAAATCTTCACCAGAGCAAGGCAACACTGATGGCGAAATTTTAACGAGAAAGATAAAAGCTTTTCTAGAGTGCAAAAATATTCCAACAGATAAAAAAGAGCTCATTCTTCGCACACTCTCAAACACGATTTTGTCTGAAAATATAAATAAAATTTCAGATGGACAAACACAACTTAAAAGAGTATTTTGCAAAATAGTTGATGATTTGGGAATTTATTACAAAATCGGGCTCACCACTGATTTTACTGGCAAGCTATTTAACGAAATGTATTCATGGCTTGGTTTTTCGCAAGATAAATTAAACGACGTTGTTCTTACTCCCTCATATATTGCTACGCTTTTAGTGCGCCTTGCACGGGTAAATAAAGATAGCTATGTTTGGGACTTTGCCACAGGCTCAGCTGGACTTTTAGTAGCCGCTATGAATGAGATGATGAAAGACGCCAAAGCTACTATAAATTCACCTCAAGAACTCAAACAAAAAGAGCTAAAGATAAAAGCAGAACAACTTTTAGGACTTGAAATTCTTCCATCTATTTATATGCTAGCAGTTTTAAATATGATAATGATGGGTGACGGAAGCTCTAATATCTTAAACAAAGATAGTTTAAGTGATTTTAATGGTGAATATGGCTTTGGAGATATTAAAGAGAAATTTCCCGCAACCGCTTTTGTGCTAAATCCGCCATATTCTGCGCCTGGAAATGGCATGGTCTTTGTAGAAACTGCTTTAAATATGATGAGTAAAGGCTACGCCGCCATAATCATACAAAACTCAGCTGGTAGCGGAAGAGCACGTGAATTTAATAAAAAAATTTTAAAACACAACACCCTTGTCGCGAGTATCAAAATGCCAACCGATCTTTTCGTCGGCAAATCAAGCGTGCAAACAAATATCTACGTCTTTAAAGTAGGCGAAAAGCACGAAAAAGATGAAATGGTTAAATTTATTGACTTTTCAAACGACGGCTACGCAAGGTCAAATCGTAAAAAAGCGAGTAATAATTTAAAAATCGCCGACCGCGCACACGAACGCTACGATGAGCTGGTAAATTTGGTGCGTTTTGGCGCAAGTAAGCTTGAAATTTTCACGCAAAACGAATATTACGAAGCAACGATTGATCCGAACAATGGCGCTGACTGGAATAAATCTCGTCCAGTCGATACTATGCCGACGCTAGCGGATTTTAAAAAGAGCGTAAGCGATTATCTAAGCTGGGAAGTATCGCAAATTTTAAAAAAGGATAGTCCCAAGCAAAGAGTAATTTCGAGAAATTTAGAGAATTTGGAGCGTGAATTCAGGTCAAACGGCGGGGAATTTAGGGAATATAAAGTCACAAATTTATTCAATTACAGCAGAGGAACAAGATTAATCAAAAGCAATAGGCAAGACGGAAAATACCCGCTCGTAACAGCAGGAGAATTTAATCAAGGCGTAAAGGGTTTTATAGAACCAAATACGCAAAAAATTTACAACAATGCAATCACAATTGATATGTTTTGTAATGCTTTTGTGCATTTAGATGATTTTTGTTGCGATGATAATATCTTAGTTTTGCAAAGCAAAAATCCAATAAACCATAAAGCCTTATTCTATATAGCAACCGTGATGAACATGGATAAGTATAAATTCGGATATGGGAAGCAATACAGAATGAATAGCTTAGAAGCCCACAAAATCCTTTTGCCGACGCTAGGCGGTGAGATAAATTTTTCCTTTATGGAAAAATTTATCGAAGAGCTCGAGCGCGAACGCGTCGAAGAGCTCGACGCGTATTTACGCGCCACTGGGCTTAAAAATTATGAATTAACACAATCAGAAAAAACCGCTCTTGCCAAATTCGACGAATTTAGCCGACGGGGGATGGCGAAGGAATTTAAAATCGGCGATTTATTTAAAGTTGTCTCAAACCCACAACTTAATAAAAAAAGTTTTCATTTTAGCGATAATGGTGAATACCCATATTTTACAAGAACGGTTTTAAATAATGGAATAGCAGGATATGTTGATTATTTAGATGAAAAGCATAAAATCAATGGCAATTCACTAGCTGTTGGGATGCTTGGAATGCAATTTTTCTATATGAAAAAGGATTTTTACGCAGGTCAATTTACGAAAACGATTTATCCGAAATTTGATAATTTTAATAAAGATATAGCTCAATATTTTATATGTTGGCTTAATAAAAAACAAAATTTTTATCAAAGTCACTTAGTCCGTGACTTTGAAAGATTATTTAATGAGACAAAAATTTTACTTCCAATAAGCGAAGATGGTGAGATTAACTACAAATTTATAAAAGATTTCATAAAAGCCATCGAAAAACTGGTTATAAAAGACATCGTGCTTTGGGCTGACAAAAAGATAGAAGCAACCAAAAAAGTCGTTAATAAAGCCTAGATTAGTGATGATGCCCAAAATGCTCGTCTTTATGCGCGCTTTTTAGCTCGCAGATGAGACCATTTTTGTGTCCAAGACTCTCGCTCTCAAACTGAAGCGTGACATGACCGATACCAACGTGAGAAAGCTCGTGTTCGATGTGGTTTATCATCTTTGAAATTTCAGCCACGCTTAGCGCATCATCCACCACCACGTGGGCTATGAGCGCGTTTGTGCCAGCATTTATCGCCCAGATATGCAGGTCATGCACGATTTTAACGCCATCTACGCCCTTTATAACGCCTAAAATTTCATCCGTATCAAGCTTAAGCGGCACGGCTTCTATCAGGATATTAAAGCTATCTTTTAGCAAGCTAGCGCCACTTTTTATAATGAGTAGCGAGACAAAGATACTTGCGATGCTATCGGCCTGCGTGAAGTTAAATTTCATCACAAGAAGCGCTGCGACGATAGCGCCAACTGAGCCAAGCGTGTCGCCAAGCACGTGCAAATAAGCACCTTTCATATTTAAATTTTCTTTTGTATCAGCACTTTTATGCATATAAATAGCCACGACTAAATTTACCGCAAGACCCAAAATACTAACAAAAATCATCGTTTTAGCCTCTATCTCTGGCTCGCTAAAAAGCCTAATGATAGCTTCGACTATGACAAAGATAGCCAGCGCGATAAGAGCGATAGCATTTATGAAAGCAGCGATGATCTCGACCCTTTTGTAGCCAAAGGTCTTTTGTAAATTTGCCCTTTTTTCTGAAATTTTAAACGCCATGAGCGACAAAAAGAGAGCCGCAGCATCTGAGAGCATGTGAAATGCGTCGCTAATGAGCGCAAGCGAGTTTGAAACGAAGCCAAAAACAGCCTCAACTATCATAAACGTGAAAATTAGAAAAAATGAATTTCTAAGAACGCTCTTGTTGTGCATCATTATCCTTCTTTTGGGCGTCGATCCTCTTGCCTATATCTTTTAAATTTGAAAATTCCTCGATGAGCTTTGGCGAGTCGTCAAGGCTGATGACGAAATTCCATATATAGGTCATCACAGAGTAGATGTGGCCGGCATTTGTCTGCTGCGAGCTTAGCACTATTATCGCCACCAAAAAGAGCAGCGAAGCGCTAATGCCGATGATAAAATAGCTCATTGCCTCCCTATTTGAGATCGCTATACGAAATTTAGAAACGACGTCGTAGTGCCTATTTAGCGTGCTTTTGTTAAAAACACCTATCACTTTTGCCTCTTTTTCTAGGTGGTCATTTAAGCGAAGATAAAGGTCGTCATTTTTCTTGATATATCTTGGTAAAAATATAAGAAAAGCGATCATCACGGCAAAGCACGCCACAGCGACCTTTGGCTCGACAAAGATGAGCATAAACGCTGAGCCGATGATCGAAATAACCGATGTAAAAAACATAGGAAAATGCATCTCAAAGAAATTTACAAACTCTCGCGAGAGCGCTACTCTGGCGATAATGGCGGAGTCGTCTTTGGCATTTTGTTTTTCATTCATGATGACGTTTACAGCAAGCTTTGCGTAGATATTTGCAAAAACTTGCGTATCCACGCGGCGCCTAATGGCTCCTACAAGCCACGCTATGAGCACAAAAAGTGCGTAAATGAGGGCATTTAACGTATTTCCATGCATGATTGCGTTGATCGCAAAGCCCGCAAATATCGGGTAGGCTAGAAAAAGTCCGTTCTCTGCTAGCACCAAAGTAAAGGTCAAAATGAGCTTTTTGTTATGCTCGGTCGCTATGCTCTTTAGCGTTTTAAAGGCGTTCTTTTGCAAATTTTAACTCCAAGCTATCATAAATTTTTCGTAAATTTTAGCCTAAATTTGCAAATTTTGATAAATTTTTATTGTAACTCTTGACATTACAACAAAAAATCACTATACTTCGCTCATCTGTTGTAAGAAAAAAGATTACAACAAAAAATAAGGAGAACAAAATGAAAAATTTTCAAGTTGCAAAGATCGCAAATGCGCCAAGAGTCGAACTAAAAGAGGCTTTAAATTTAACTGGCTGTGAAGTATCTATAAACGAGCTTCCAGCAAATGTGAACGTGCCATTTGTCCATGCGCACAAGCAAAACGAGGAGCTTTACATCATCACTGAGGGCGATGGCGAGCTTTTTATCGACGGCGAAGTGATAAAAGTAAGCAAAGGTGACGCGGTGCGCATAGATCCAGATGGTAAAAGGTGCTTTAAAGCTGGCAAAAACGGCATCAAAATGATCTGCATCCAGACAAAACGCGGTAGCCTAGAGCAATACACAATGAGTGATGGCGTGATAGTTGATGACGTAAAGCCAAGCTGGCTCTAAAGAAATAAAGAGTATAAAAATACGAGTGTAAAGGTTATTTACAAAGATATTTTCGAGCTTACAAAGGCTGATCTAGCAGGCTTTGATGCTGTTATCAGTGCATTTGCAGCATGGAGTGAAGAAACCTTCCCACTTCACAAAAAAGTGGCCGCTCACCTTATAAATTTACTAGAAGGCGCTAGCACAAGGCTTATCGTAGTTGGCGGCGCTGGTACGTTATTTGTTGATGACAAGGACACAATGGTGATGGATACGCCAGACTTCCCAGCTGCATATATGGGCGTGGCAAAAGCGACTGCGGAGTCTTATTTTGAGCTAAAAGGTAGGAGCGATTTGCTTTGGACATACGTAAGCCCAGCAGGCGACTACGACGCAAATGGTGCTCATACTGGTAAATACGTGCTTGGTGGAGATAATCTCATCTTAAACTCAAAAAATGAGAGCTATATAAGTTATGCAGACCTTGTGCTTGCGATCATAGACGAGCTAAAAAACAAAAATTTTATACAAAAACGCTTCACAGCAGTTGGCGAGCGAGCATGAAATTATAGATTTGACATAGCTGGTACAAAAAGCTGGCTTGTCAAATCTAAACTAAAAAATAAACTTCTTTTAGTAAAAATTTAAAGTATAATCAGAAAAAATTTCAAGGACGATCATGCAAATAGGGATTAAGTTTTCAACCGCGATCCATGTAGTTTTAGCAGCTTGTTTTTTCAAAGACGAGAAAGTCACGAGCGAATTTATAGCAGGTAGTATAAATACAAATCCGGTCATAGTTAGGCGCCTGCTTTGCACTCTAAAGGCTGCAGGGCTCGTAAATGTCGCAGCCGGAGTTGGTGGTGTGAGTCTTGCGAAAGAGCCAAAAGATCTAACCCTCCTTCAAA